>JBBEEB010000071.1:0-11215 GCA_040880995.1 Halofilum sp. (in: g-proteobacteria) | reverse complement strand
GATCGGCTACCGCGTGTCGGGGCCATACGCGCGCGCAGCAATCACGCGGCCAGCCGCTCGATGCGCTGCTCGGCCGTGGCGATCGCCTGTTGGCTCGAATCCTCACCCATCGCAAGCCCTTCGGCGTAGGTGAAGGTCACGTCCTCGATGCCGAGGAAGGCCAGCAGATGGCGCAACCAAGGGGTGGTGAAGTCCTGCGCGGAATCCGAGTACTGTCCGCCGCTGGCCACGAAGATGAAAGCCTTCTTGCCCGTTAGCAACCCTTCCGGTCCATCGGCGGTATAGCGGAAGGAGCTGCCCGCCCGAGCGATATGGTCGAACCAGGCCTTGAGCGTCGAGGGGACATTGAAGTTGTAGGTCGGCACGCCGATGACCAGCTCGTCGGCAGCGATCAGTTCCTCGAGCAACTCGTCGGCGATCGCCGCCTCACGCGCCTGCTCGGAGCTGCGCTCGTCCACGGGCGTCAGCGCGGCCTGAAAGCGCTCCTGCGTCAGATGCGGAACGGGCGCCGTACCCAGATCCCGCCGGATGACCCGGGTCCGGGCGTCCGCGGCACGCCGCTGGGCCACGAACGTATCGGCCAGGTGCGAGGACACACCCTGGTCGCTGAACACGCTGTTGTTCACCTGAAGAATCGTCGTCATCGCGGGGGCTCCTGTTTCCATATCACGGTATCCCCATTAAACGATTGACGGCAACGATTAAAAAGCGGAAGTTTTCGCCCAAACCCATCGAACGAACCGATTAATGATGAGCCATCCACGGATCTCGCTGGAGCAATGGCGGGCCCTGGTCGCCGTCGTGGACGCCGGCGGCTACGCGCAGGCCGCCGAACAGTTACACAAGACGCAATCGAGTGTGTCCTACGCCATCCAGCGTATCGAGGCTCAGCTCGGGCTCGCCCTGTTCGCGCGCGAGGGCCGGCGGTCGGCTCTGACCGATAGCGGTCGCCTGCTGTACCGCCGTGGGCGACAGCTCGTCCAGGAAGCCGAGCGCATCGAGCGCGGCGCAGCCGGCATCGCCGCTGGCTGGGAACCGGAGATCGCGCTCGCCGTCGAGATCCTGTTTCCCACCTGGCTGCTACTACAGTGTCTGGATCGGTTCGCCGAGGAGCGCCCCGAGACCCGCATCGAGCTCTACGAATCCGTCCTCGGCGGGAGTGAAGAACTACTGGAAACCGGACAGGTGGACCTGGCCATCAGTTCGCGCATCCCGCCCGGGTGCGTCGGCGACCCCCTGACGGCGGAGCGGCTGCTCGCGGTCGCCGCACCAAGCCACCCATTGCACCGCCTGGAACGCGAGCTGACCTTCGAGGACCTGCGCGGGCACCGGCATCTGATCATCCGCGACAGCGGCACGCGCAGGAACGTCTCTGGCGCCTGGGAAGTCACGGAGCAGCGCTGGACCGTCAGCCACAAGGCAACTTCCATCCGCGCGTTGCGCATGGGATTGGGTTTCGCCTGGATGGCCGAAGGGATGATCCGCGACGAACTCGACGCCGGCCAGTTGGTGCCACTGCCGCTGACCCACGGCGGCGAACGTTGGGGGACGCTCTATCTCGTCTATCCGGATCCGGAGACCGCGGGCCCGGGAGCGCGGCGGCTGGGCGAGTTGCTTCAGGCCGCGGCCGCGACCGGAACACCATGAAGCGTCCAGCCGGAGCGACTCGCCGCCACCGGCTACGCCAACCACAGCACCATCGAGGCAATCCCATGACCGTTACGCGCCCGCTACGCTCGCAGATCATCGGATACGCGGCCTGGCTGGGGGTGACGTTCATTTTCGCGGCCCTCGCCGCCATCGCATCCGCTCGCGCCGGCGCCTTCTACCTCGACCTCGCGCGCCCGCCCTGGGCGCCGCCGGCGTGGCTGTTCGCGCCCGTGTGGAGCGTGCTCTACCTATTGATGGCGACCAGTGCGTGGCTGGTCTGGCGGGGCCACGAATGGCCCGAGTCGCGGGGCGTACTGACCTTGTTCCTGGTGCAACTGGGCGCCAATGCGCTCTGGACCTGGCTGTTCTTCGTCGGCCATTTCGGCGCGCTCGCGTTCGTCGAGATCCTGCTGCTGTGGCTGCTCATCGCGGCGACCATCGTCGGCTTCTGGCGTCTGCATCGCGTCGCGGCGGCGCTACTTCTGCCCTATCTGGCCTGGGTCAGCCTCGCCTGCGCGCTGAGTTATTCGACCTGGCAGCGCAATCCGGGCGTACTCGGGTGACGCGCAACGGGCGGCACGCCATACCAAACGGGTCATTCACGCTCAGGGCGCGCACGCTGAGGATCGTGTGAACGAACGAGTCAGCGTAAATCGATAGGCGAGACCGGCGCCGCATCATTGCCCCAGCTACGCCGAATGTAGGTCGCCACCGCGGCCAGCTCGCCAAGATCGAACTGAGTGAACGGCGGCATGCCATGCGGCTGCGGATTGCCGTCCGTGCTGGCCGGAAATCCGCCATGGCGGATGACCTGCACGATGTTGGCGGGGTTGTCCTGAAGCACGGTCGGATTTCCGGTTAACGCCGCCACGCCATTGGAACCCCGACCGTCCTCGCCATGGCAGGCAACGCAATGCTCCTCGTAGATCTGCGCGCCGTCTTCCAGGGCCCCCTCGAGCGCCGATTCGGACAGCCCCACGGAACGCGTGGACGGCGCGACTTCCCGTTCCGGTACCGATTGCAGATAGGCCGCCATGGCGCGCGCGTCCGCCTCGGACAGATGACGCAGACTGTCGAACACCACATCGGCCATCGGCCCCATCATGACCGCGTGCTCGGTCTTGCCGCTGCGCAGGAAGGCCGCGCCGGACTCGATCCCGTGGGCCTGGAGCCCGGCTTCGTCCGGTGAGGTCAGCGCGGGGGCATACCCATCGCGCAGCATTGCGCCCGGCGCGTCCGCATCCTCGTTCATGGCACCTAATGCACCACGCTCGCGGTGACAGGCATTGCAATGCGCCAGCCCCTCGACCAGATAGCGTCCCCGCTGCCAGCGTTCGCTAGCCTGCGGATCCGGCGCTTGTAGCGGCGCCCTGACCTGCCCTGGTTCGAAGTACAGCCACTGCCATTGGGTCGCCAGCGCGCGCAGTCCGTAGGGGAAGTCGAGTTCGTGCGCCGGGGTCTCGTTGCGGACGGCTGGAACGGATTGCAGATAGGCATGGAGCGCGTCGACATCGTCACGCTCGGCCAGCGTGAAGTTCGGATAGGGGCAGGCCGGATACAGCGCCGCACCATCCGGACGCTCGCCGTGATGCAGCGCGTCCCAAAATTCCTCGTCGGTCCAGCGCCCGATCCCGGTGGCCTCGTCCGGCGTGATGTTGGGCGTATGGAAACGGCCGAACTCGGTGTCCAGCCGGCGCCCGCCGGCGAAGGGCTCGCCGCCCGGCTCGGTGTGGCAACCGGCACAGTTGCCCATGCGCGTGAGATACCGTCCGCGCTCGAGCCGCTCGCGTTCGTCCGCGCCGACGTCCGGCGGCACCGCGGGGAGGCCGTGCTCCGGATCCTCTGCGGCCATGGCGGCGGCACTGGCGGCGAGCGACAGCGCGAAGGCCCAGCGCATGCCTTTACCCCGCCTCACTTGTCCGGCCTCGGGATGCTGCCGCAGGCCATCGGCGTCGCCTCGATGGGTTCGGCGTCCGGCCGCGTGTCGTCCGGCAACGGCCGTGCCGCCAGCCAGGACGAGACCGCCTGGATATCGTGCCCGGACATGCGCTCGACAATGGTCGCCATGCAATCGGGTTCTGCCGCCTCGCGCCGGCCCAGCTGCCAGCCGTTGAGCTCGGCGGAGAGATAGTGCTGCGGCAGGCCGATTAGCCCCGGCGTAGCGGGCAACACGCCGGTCAGGCGTTCCCCGTGGCAGGCCCGGCAGGCCGGTATGCCAGCGTCGGGATCGCCGTGCTCGACCAGCGCCTGGCCGCGCTCGCGCAAGGCGGGATCGTCCGGCGTCGGCGCGGGCTCCGGGTACGGCGGCTGCTGTGCGGCGAAGTACTCGGCGATTTCGAAGAGATATTTCGCCGAGAGATTGCGCACGAGGTGATTCATGGTGGCGTCATGGCGCCGGTGGGCGCGGTAGTTCATCAACTGGTTGTAGAGATAGCCCGCCGGCTTGCCGCGAATGCGCGGAACGTACCCCTCGGCGATCTCGATCTTCTCCTCACCATGACAGGCGGTACAGGCCTGCACGCGCTCGCGCAACGGGTCCGGCTCCGCTGCCGCCCCCGCAGCGGGCGCGACCACGAGCCAGAGGAGAATCCCCGTACACGCCCACCCGGCGTAGTGCCATTCACGGCGATACATCGATGGTCCAGTGGGGATCCCAACCCGTCGGTTCACCCGCGTAGCCCACCTGGTTGGCCACGAGGCGCGTCGCCCCTGCCCGATAATCCTCTGAGCTGTGGGTGTGACCATGTATCCAGACGGCGGGACCGGTGCATTCGATGGTGGCGGATAGATCCGAGACGAACGCCGGCGACATCGGATCGCCGTCGTAGTGATTCGATCGCGGATGCGGCGCGTGGTGCGAGACCACCACGGTCGGCTCATCGCGCTCGGCGGCGAGCTCGCGTTCCAGCCAGGTGCGCGCATCCCGGTGCCACTCCATGGTCGTTTCCGGGGTGAGCGGCGCGCCTTCGTGGGCAATCAGCCGGAAGTCGGGCATGTTCCGGCGCGCCGCAGCGCGGCTGGAGGACGCGGATTCCGCGCCGTGGAGCGCGAAATCGGTCCATAAGGTGGCGCCCAGGAAACGAACGCCGTCGACCACTACGGAGTCCTGCTCGAGTACATGAACCGACGTGCCGCGCGCCGCGCCCCGGGCCGCGGCGAGCACTTGAGCGATGTCGCCGCCATAGAACTCGTGATTGCCCATGACATACACGACTGGCCGGTCGGGCCAGGTCCGGCCCGCCCACGCGACCCCCTCGGCACCGGCGGCGATATCCCCCGCCAGCACAACCACGTCCGCCCCCGGATCGGGCAACGGCATCTCACCCTGCAGTTCCATATGCAGGTCGCTCAGGGCCTGGATTCGCATCCGGCGACGTCGACTCGAAGAGGCTTCAGGGGTCGCACATTATCGCATAGCCGACAGGCTGCGCCGGGGTGGTGCTACTCGCCGCCCTCCCGCGCGGCCGCGAAAACCCGCTCCAGCTCGTCCGCATGGAAGCGCCGGGCGAGCGGTCCCCGATCGGGTCCGTCGTAACAGCCGAGCTGGCGCGCATGGACGAAGAATCCCGTGGCCGGCTGACCGTTGCCGGTACGGCTGACGACGACGGCGGCGCGCAGCGGTCGACCGGTGTCCGCATCGCCGCTCATCGAGTATTCCAGCGCCTTGGTCAGACGAAAGATGGTCTGCGGCGGCTCGAGCGAGAGCGCACGCGCGACCTCCTGGTAGGTTGCGGTGCGGCCCGCACGCGCCAATTCATCGAGCTGGCGCGAGAGGGCATCCGGATCTACGGGCGGCTGTGAAGTCATCGTTCGTGCCGCATACAGTTGCAGCCTCCAGGACAAATTCGGTGTTAGGGGCGCGGGCATGATCGCAGACGGCACGCCGCGTGGACAGCACCTGGACGAGCTCACGGTTACGGTCCAGACACATCCTCGGCCACGGTCGCCGTGCCTTCACGAACCTGGCGCGCGGCATGGGCGGCGTTGACCAATGAGGTGACGTCCGTGCCATAAGCGAAGAGGTGGAAGCCGTCCTCAGGGCCCATCTCGTCCATCGCCGCGACCGCGTCGATGAAGCGCTCGGGCCGGGGCATGGTCGATCGCATCATGCGAAACACCAGATCGAGATTGGGCTTGTTCGCCAGTTGCGCGCGCGGATGGGTAAAAATCTCCGCGCGCGTGGCCTTGATGAAACGCCCCACCATGCGCCGAGGCAGGCTCGCCATCACACCGACCTGGATCGGCAACGTCACGCCACGCGAGCGTACGGCCTGTAGCCACTTGCGCATGTTGCCGGTGCTGAAGCTGGCTTGCGTGATGATGCGCTCGGCCCCGTACGCCTGCTTGTCCACGAGTATCGACGCGCTCTTGGAGCGATGGGCGCGGCTGGTCTTGGTGAAATAATCTTCTGGATAAGCGCCCACGGAGACATGCAATCCGTGCGCGCGAAAATACGGGATCAGCTCATAGATGGTACGCGTCCCGCGCCCATGCCCCGGGTTGCCCGAGACCACGAGGACGCTGTCGATACCGTGCTCGTGTAGGCACTCGACCGCGTGCGCGGGATCCTCGATACGATTAGCTGGCGTATGAACGGTGACCGGCCCATCGATGCGCGCCGCCTTGGCCACGGCGTCGTCGAAACGGCCGATGCAAGGCAGCAGCACCTCGTCGACACCGGCACCGAATAAGTTATGCGCGCTTTTCGCTCCCAGCGCCTCGGCACTGACCTTCATTGTCCGGCCCCAGCCATGAGACCAGGGAACCCACTGCTCGGGGCGAGTCTGGACATTCCGTGTCTCCACATCCCGTGCTTGATGAACCCTAGCACGCCAATCGGGCCATACCATTCGATCACACGGGCACTACCGGGATCGCCCTTTGCTAGGGTTCGAATGAGTAATGGCGTATGACTTCATTCGCGGTTCTGGGCCAAGCGAATCGCCATAACCTTGTTTCCGCATGGAGCGAGCGTGGCGTTTGTTTCGGCTCGACGGTTGGCGGGCAAGCCCGCCCCTACAAGCAACACGCCCTGTAGCAGCGGCCTTGGCCGCGAACGAATCGGGCCACTCGGCCTGAATGACGTACGACCTCCCCCTTACACGGGATACCTTTGCGACGGGACCACTAGCCAAGCCAGCGCCGCGCATTGCGGAACAGCCGCATCCACGGTGCGTCCTCGCCCCACTCCGGGGGGTGCCAGGAATGTTGCACCGTCCGGAACACCCGCTCGGGATGCGGCATCACGATCGTCACGCGGCCATCGTCATTGGTCAGTCCGGTCACGCCGCAGGCGGCGCCGTTCGGGTTCCAGGGGTAAGTCTCGGTCGCCTGGCCGTAGGGATCGACGTAACGCAGCGCGACCTGTTTCATCGAGGGTGGCCCACCGCCTCCCCAGCTCGGCCGGCCCTCGCCATGCGCCACCGCGATCGGCAGGCGCGAGCCTTCCATGCCCTGCAGAAACAGGGAGGGGGACTCGAGCACCTCGACCATCGACAACCGGCCTTCGAACTGCTCCGAGGCGTTACGCACGAACTGCGGCCAGGTGCCGGTCCCCGGAATGATCTCCTTGAGCGCGGCCAGCATCTGGCAGCCATTGCACACGCCTAGAGCGAAGCTGTCGCCGCGCGCGAAGAAGGCCTCGAACTGATCGCGTGCGCGCGGGTTGTACAGGATCGACCGCGCCCAACCGCCACCGGCGCCGAGCACGTCGCCGTAGGAGAAGCCACCGCTGGCCACCAGGCCGGCGAAATCGTCGAGCGCGACGCGGCCGCCGAGCACGTCGGTCATGTGTACGTCGACCGCGTCGAAGCCGGCCCGGTCGAAGGCCGCGGCCATCTCGACCTGGCCATTAACTCCCTGCTCGCGCAGCACCGCGACGGACGGCCGAGCACCGGTAGCGATATACGGCGCGGCCACATCCTCAGCGGGATCGAAACTCAGTTGTGGACGCAGCGCGGGCGCCTCGCCGCGCACGATGAGTTCGTTTTGCTGTTCCGCGCACTCGGGATTGTCGCGCAGGGCCTGCATGCGATAGCTGGTCTCATGCCAGACCGCGTGCAGCTGCTCGCGCGGCGCGGCGAGACAGGTCGTGCCGTTATAGCGGAAGGCGATGTCACCGGCCTCGGTGGGTCGTCCCAGCGAATGGACGTGGCCGTCGAGCCCGTGGCGGACGAGCACCGCGTCGACTGCCGCCCGATCGGACACCGCGACCTGGACGACCGCCCCGAGCTCTTCATTGAACGCCGCGGCGATCGGATCCGGACCCAGCACGTCCAGCTCGATCTCGAGACCGCAGCCACTGGCGAATGCCATCTCGCACAAGGTGGCGAATAGGCCGCCGTCCGAGCGGTCGTGATAGGCACGGATGAGCCCCGAAGCGTTGAGCTCCTGCACCGCATCGAACAGCGCCGCCAGGATCTCGGGCGCGTCGACGTCCGGCGCCTCGCGGCCGGTGGCGCCGTGTACCTGCGCCAGCGCCGAGCCGCCCAGGCGTTGGCGGCCACCGGCGACATCGAGCAACAGCAGCTCGCTCGGGGCGTCGAAATTCATCTCGGGCGTCAGGGCGCCGCGCACATCGGTGACCGGCGCGAACGCGGAGATGATCAACGACAGCGGCGCGCGCATGTCGTGCGCGCCGCCGTCGGCGTCCTGCCAGACCGTGCGCATCGACAGCGAGTCCTTGCCCACCGGAATCGCCAGACCGAGCTGCGGGCACAACTGCGCACCGACGGCACGCACGGTGTCGTACAGCGCCGCATCGTCACCGCCCTCGCCCGTCGCCGCCATCCAGTTGGCCGACAGGCGCACATCGCTCAGCGCACGAATCGGGGCCGAGGCAATGTTGGTCACCGCCTCGCCAATGGCCATGCGCCCCGCGGCCACGGGGTCGACCACCGCCACCGGTGTGCGTTCGCCCATGGCCATGGCCTCGCCGGTATGGCCGGTGAAGCTGCTCGCGGTCACCGCGCAATCGGCCACCGGCACCTGGTACGGACCGACCATGGGATCGCGCGCGATCAGGCCACCCACGGTTCGATCACCGATGGTGATGAGGAATTCCTTGCTCGCGACCGCCGGCAGGCGCAACACGCGCCACGCGGCCGCGGCGAATTCGATCCCCGCGGTACCGAAGTCATCGCTCGCACCCAACCGTCGCCGGGCATCGCGATGCATCTGCGGGACCTTGCCCAGCAGCAGATCCATGGGGATATCGACCGGGCTGTCGCCGAGCTCGCGATCCCCCATGCGCAGCTGGCGCTGCGCGGTCGCTTCGCCGAGCACGGCACAGGGGCAGCGCTCGCGCTCGCACAGGGCGGCGAACCGCTCGCAATCGTCCGGCCGAATGGCCAGGACGTAGCGCTCCTGCGATTCGTTGCACCAGAGCGCCAGCGGCGACATGCCCGGTTCGTCGCTCGGGATCTCGCGCAGTTCGAGCACGCCGCCCATGCCGGCATCGTCGAGTACTTCCGGCACGGCGTTGGAGAGGCCGCCCGCGCCGACGTCGTGGATCGACAGAATGGGATTGTCCTCGCCCAGCGCGCAGCAGCGGTCGACGACCTCCTGGGCGCGCCGCTGCATCTCGGGATTGGCCCGCTGCACCGAGGCGAAGTCGAGTTCCTCGTCGGCCGTGCCACTGGCCACGGACGAGGCCGCGCCGCCGCCCAATCCGATATTCATCGCCGGCCCGCCGAGCACAATGACCTGCGCCCGCTCGGGCAGCGGCTTCTTGGCCACATGCATCGGGCGCACATTACCCAGGCCACCGGCGATCATGATCGGCTTGTGGTAGCCGCGCCGCTCCGGGCCGTCCGGGCCGGCCACCTGGGCCTCGTAGGTGCGGAAATAGCCGCACACGTTCGGCCGGCCGAATTCGTTGTTGAAGGAGGCCGCGCCGATGGGTCCCTCGAGCATGATCTGCAGCGCCGAAGCGAGACGGCTCGGGCGGCCGGCATCGACATCTTCCCAGGGCTGCTCGAAATCCGGAATACGCAGGTTCGACACCGAGAAACCGCAAAGCCCTGCTTTGGGCCGGGCGCCAATGCCCGTCGCCGTCTCGTCACGGATCTCGCCGCCGGCCCCGGTGGCGGCGCCCGGGAACGGCGAAATCGCCGTGGGATGGTTGTGTGTTTCGACCTTGATCTGAACCGGGATCTTCTCGTCGACGTGGACATACCGGCCACTGCCCGGCTCCGCCAGGAAACGTCGGCCCGGTGGGCCATCGAACACCGCCGCATTGTCGCGGTACGCGGAGAGGACACCGTCGGGCGAGGACTCGTAGCTGCGCCGGATCATCTCGAAAAGCGAGCGGTCCTGCGGTTCGCCATCGATGGTCCAACGGGCACCGAAGATCTTGTGGCGGCAATGCTCCGAGTTCGCTTGCGCGAACATCATCAGTTCGACGTCAGTCGGGTCGCGGCTCAGCTCGGCGTATCGCGCCACGAGATAGTCGATCTCGTCGGGGTCGAGAGCCAGCCCGAGTTCGCGGTCGGCGGCCTCCAGCGCGGCGCGACCTTCCCACAGCAGCGGGATGGTGCGTAACTGTTGGGGCGACTGCCGCTCGAATAACGCCCCGGCCTCCTGCGGCGAGGAAATGACCGACTCCGTCATACGATCGTGCAGCAACCCCCAAGCCGCACGGGCCCCCGCGGCATCGAGCACGCGGCCGCCCGAGTCCAGGCGCCAGGCGACACCGCGTTCGATCCGGCGCACTGCGTCGAGTCCGCAGTTGTGCAGAATGTCCGTCGCCCGGGAGGACCACGGGGACACGGTCCCCGGTCGCGGGATGACGATCAGCGAGGCGTCGTCGACGTAGAGCGCAGAGGGCGATTCGTCGGCATCATCGTCCTCATCTTCGCCGTAATCGAGTAGGCGGTCGAGGCGGTCACGCTCATCGGCGTCGAGCGGGCGCTCGACGTCGACGAAATGCAGGTAGAAGGCCCAAGCTTCGACGAGGTCGGGCAGCACGGGCTGCAACCGCTCGTGAATGCGCGACAGCCGAAAGGCCGAAAGCGCGCGGCACCCGGGCAGACAGAGCATCGTCACTCCAGTATCGGGAAAAGGACGGAACGGACGCCGCGGATGATACCGCACCGGCGCGCGCCTGCGCAGGCGTCACGTCGGCGCAGGCGCCTCTCCCGGGGCGCGGACGCCACGGCTGGCGCGGGAACCCGGCACTGCCCTATACTGTCGGTGTCTGCATCGGGGGCGACATGGCTTCGACGCGGATTGCGAAACCGGAGGTGCATGCCGAGGTGCAGTGACCTCGTAAATCACGCTGCATTTAAAATAGTTGCCAACGACGACAACTACGCTCTCGCGGCCTAACTAGGCCGTGAGCCTCGGTCTTCCGCCTGCCCGTGGGCGGTTCGTACCGGGGTCGACAAACACGGGATCGCGGTGAGGGTGCCCCCGGCCCAATCCGCTAAAACTACAGGGGGTCGCTACCTGGATCGCCTGCCCGTCGGCATTCAGGTCGCTAAATATCAATAGACGCGGCTAAGCATGTAGGACCAAAGGCGGAGGATCCGCGGACGGGGGTTCGACTCCCCCCGCCTCCACCAAT
>JBBEEB010000070.1:0-3991 GCA_040880995.1 Halofilum sp. (in: g-proteobacteria) | reverse complement strand
GGCGCGCCTTGCCAGTCGCCACGATGCCTCGACGAGAAACATCGACGAACTTACGCTAAGGAACACTAGTTAAGGGACACTAGAAGTTGATGCGGATACCGACGTGGATTTCGTCGTCGAGTTCGACCTCACCTACATCTTCCAGATCGACATCGAGGTAGCGATAGCCCACGTAGCCACGCGTCGAGGGCATGACCTCGATCTCGAAGCGCGCCATCAACTCATGGATCGATTCGGTATCGGCGAAGCTGGTCACCGTCGGCGCGACATAGCCTTCGAGGGCAAACCCCATCGGTGTCTCCGACGGAATCACGTAGCGCACCAGCCCGCCAATGGCCACGGCCGCCGCGGCCTCATCGACTGCGTCGATTTCCCCGGCGTACGCCTTCGTGCCCACGCCAAGCTGGATATTGCGCCCACTGGTGGGATGGCTGGTCACCAGCAGATTGGCCGTGCCGAGGTAATCGTCATTCTCGTTGAAGAACACCCCGAAGCCGACATCCGCGCCACCATAGCCGAGACTGCCGGAATCCGTCAGGTACACGAAGTTCGCCGTCTTGTCGCTCAGACTCACGTCCAGCCCTTGCGCCTGCACGCCCGAAGCGAACACGACAAGGGATGCAGCGGCCAGGCAGCGCTTGATCTTCATGTGTTATGTCCTGCGGAAGCGGATGAAGCTGGGATGGTAGAGGGCGCCGTGTGGTCGATCAAGCGCGGCGTCTCCGCGACCGGAACTGGTTCGATGTTGCGCCCGTTGCCGCTCGTTTACACTGCCGCGATTGCGCACGGAGAAGGCCATGACCGCCCCCGATCGCGAGCATGCGCTCGCCCAATGGATCGCAGGACAGCGCGGCGACGCCATCGGCCCGTGGCAAGCGGCATCCTCGGACGCGAGCTTCCGGCGATACTTCCGCATCCCCGTAGACGACGGCGCGCTGATCGCGATGGACGCCCCGCCCGAGCACGAGGATGCGCGCCCGTTCGTCGCCATTGCCACCAGACTGCGGTCGGCCGGCGTTCACGTCCCGCGGGTGCTGGCGAGCGACCTCGAGCGTGGGTTCGTGCTGATGGAGGACCTGGGCGCGGTCGGTTTCATCGACCGGCTGCAGGGTACAGACGCAGACCAACCGCTGATGGATGCGGCGATCGCCAGTCTGGTGCATATGCAGGCGCATACGCCGCATGGCGACCTTCCCGGCTACGACGCAGCCCTGCTGCGCCGCGAGCTCGATCTGTTCCCCGAGTGGTATGTCCGCCGCCATCTCGGCGTCGACCCCGACGCCGATTGGTGGGCGGCCTGGGAGATGAGCTGCCGCGCACTGATCGACAACGCCCTGGCGCAGACCCGGGTCTTCGTGCACCGGGACTATATGGCGCGCAACCTGATGGTGACCACGCCCAACCCTGGCGTGCTCGATTTCCAGGACGCGGTCTCCGGGCCGGTCAGCTACGACCCGATCTGCCTGCTGCGGGATGCCTTCCTGTCATGGCCGGCGCAACTCGAGGACGAGTGGCTACGGCGCTATCACGGCGCGGCCAGCGCCGCGGGCCTCCCGCTGCCGGAGGCATTCGACGATTTCCGGGGCCACGCGGACCGCATGGCCGCTCAGCGCCATCTCAAAGTGCTCGGGATCTTCGCGCGCCTGCGACACCGCGACGGCAAACCCGACTACATCGCCGATGCGCCGCGCTTCCTCGACTACCTCGCACGCGAGACCGCCGACTACGCGGACCTGACACCCCTGCGCGAGCTGCTCCAGGCGCTCCCGGCGGAGCCGCGCCCATGAAGGCGATGATCCTGGCGGCCGGACGCGGCGAGCGCATGCGCCCGCTCACCGACGAGCAGCCCAAGCCGTTGCTGCACGTGGGCGGCCGGACGCTGATTGACCGTCATCTGGAAGGACTGGCCCGAGCCGGCTTCCGCGAGGTCGTGATCAACCTGGCCTGGCTGGGCCACCGCATCCGCGAGCACGTGGGCGACGGCGCGGACTGGGGCCTGGAGGTGCGCTACAGCGACGAAGGCGAGCACGGCCTGGAGACCGCCGGCGGCATCGTGCGCGCATTGCCGCTGCTCGGCGAGGCGCCATTTGCCGTCATCAACGCCGACGTCTACACCGATTATCCCTACGAACGACTCGCGCCGCCGATCGACGCCCAGGCGCATCTGGTGCTGGTAGCCAATCCGCCGCAGCATCCCGAGGGCGACTTCCACTTCGCCGACGGCCGCGTGGCCCCGGGCGGGGGCGAGCGCCTCACCTTCTCCGGCATCGGCGTCTACCATCCAAGACTGTTCGCCGGCCTGCCCGATGGCCCGGCGCCGCTGAGCCCGATACTGCGCACGGCGATCGCGCGCGACGCCGTATCCGCCGAATACTATTCAGGAGATTGGCGTGACATCGGCACGCCCGAGCGACTGTACGAACTCGACCGCGAACTCCGCACCAAGGTGCAATGAATGGAGCGCCGCATTTCGGGCATGATGGAGGCCAGCGCCAGCGAGGGAGGACCTCATGGGCCAGGACATCGCATCGAGCCACTTCAGCAGCGCGGATTTCGCCGCGTTCGCTGCGCGTCTGCGCAGCGAGACCGAGCAGCTGGAACAGTGGTTCGCCCACGCTGAGCTGAGCGAGGCCCCGCCGGTCGGCGGACTGGAACTCGAGGCCTGGCTGACCGACACCGAATGGCGACCATTCGCACGCAACGGGGAATTGCTCGCCCAGCTTCAGGACGAGCTCGTGACGACGGAGCTATCGCGCTTCAACGTCGAGCTCAATGCCAACCCTCAGCCCCTGCGCGCGGATGGCCTTGGGCGCATGGAACGAGGCCTCGCGGCCACCTGGGACCGCTGCAGCCATGCGGCCTCCGAACTGGACGCACACCTGCTCGCCATCGGCATTCTGCCCACCGCGGTCGAATCCGACTTCGGACTGGACACGATGACCCCCTCGGCGCGGTACGCCGCACTCAACGAACAAGTGCTGCGTCAGCGCGATGGCCAGCCGCTGCACATCCACATCGAAGGCGCCGAGCAGCTACGGACCGACCACGACGACCTGATGCTGGAATCGGCCACGACCTCATTCCAGATCCACATGCAGGTTCCGGCCTCGCGTGCCGCCGATTACTTCAACGCCGCCATTCTCGTATCCGGACCAATGGTGGCCGTGGCCGCGAACTCCCCCTATCTGTTTGGTCACGATCTGTGGGCCGAGACGCGCGTGCCACTATTCGAGCAGGCCGTCGAGGTCGGCGGCATCGGTGCGGCGGCGCACGGCCCGCAGCGGCGCGTCGGCTTCGGCACGGGCTACGCACGCGAGTCCGTGGCCGAATGCTTCCGCGAGAATCTCGAGCACTTCCCCGTGCTACTGCCGATGGTCCACGACGGCGCCGAGGCCGATCCCATGGCGCACCTGCAGTTGCACAATGGCACCATCTGGCGCTGGAACCGTCCCCTGATCGGCATCGGCCCGGACGGCGAGCGCCACGTGCGCATCGAACACCGAGTCGTGCCGGGCGGGCCCACGGTCAGCGATGCCATCGCCAACGCCGCGCTGTTCTTCGGCCTGGTCCAATACTACGCGCACGACGCCAATTGGCCCCCGAGTCAACTCTTGTCCTTCCCGCAGGCGCGCGACAACTTCTACGCCTGCGCGCGGCGCGGGCTGGACGCGCGCGTTGCCTGGAGCGACGGCGTCACTCATGACGTGGCCCAGCTGCTGGAAGAGCATCTGCTGCCGAGCGCGCGCCTGGGGCTGCGCGACCTGGGCTTGGACCCCGCCGAGATCGAGCACTATTTGTCGATCGCGCGGGAGCGGATTCGCGGCCGACAGAACGGTGCCGCCTGGCAGCGCGCGTGGGTGGCGCGTCATGGCCGCGACATGCGCGCGCTGACCGCCGCCTACGGTGAGCGTCAGGCGAGCGGACGGCCGGTGCACGAATGGTCGCTACGCTAGTGTCCCTTAACGTAAGTTCGTCGATGTTTCTCGTCGAG
>JBBEEB010000069.1:0-25982 GCA_040880995.1 Halofilum sp. (in: g-proteobacteria) | reverse complement strand
GAACCTCGACCGGGAAGTCGAGGCGGTGCTGCGTTGGCGGGGCATTCGCCCCCGCCCTCTCTAAGCCGACGACCTTGCGCTCGGGCGCAGCCAGGAAGGTTCAGACTTCATTAGTCCGCCCGGCACCACAGATGCGATTCGGCTCCACGTGCCGTGGGCCATTGGTTGGAGGGATCGATCCTTGTACTACTTGCTCAACAGACTCGCGCAAGGCCTGGTGGTCATTCTGATGGCGTTGACCCTCGGCTTCCTGTTGGTCTTCGTCATTGGCGACCCGGTGCTGATGAGAGTGGGGGGCGACGCTTCGCCTGAACTCATCGAGCGATACCGGGTTCTCATGGGCCTGGATCGTCCCTTGTACATCCAGTACGGCGAGTTCATGTGGAACGCCTTGCAGGGAGACTTTGGTGTCTCGTATCGAAACAGCGAACCGGTGATGCCGCAGCTCGTGGGTGCATTGAGCCGCTCCGCGGAGGTCGCTATCCCGGCAGTCATACTGGCGCTTGCTGTGTCGATTCCCGTCGGGGTGATAAGCGCGGTAAAGCGCAATTCGGCGACCGACTATGTGGCAAGAGTGTTCGCGCTGGTCGGACAGGCCGCGCCGCAATTCTGGGTTGCGATCATGATGATCGTGATCTTCGCCGTCGCACTCGGTTGGATGCCGGTATCGGGGCGCGTGACCGATCAGGGAATTGGCACGTATCTAGCCCATGTCGCGATGCCCGCATTCGTGCTCGGGCTGACGCCGATGGCCTATCTAACGCGCATGATGCGATCCACCGTGCTCGAAGTGATCAACCAGGACTACATACGGACTGCGTATGCAAAGGGTCTTTCGAAGCCGCGGATCATCTATGTGCACGCGGTCCGAAATGCAATGGTGCCGTACGTAACCCTCTCCGCACTGCAAATCGGGAATGTGATCGCAGGGTCGATGGTCGTGGAAAGTGTATTTGCATGGCCCGGACTCGGACGACTGTTCATGGGATCAATACGCCAGCTTGACATCCCGATGGTTGCCGGAGGTCTCGCGATGGTCGCCCTGATCTACGTGGTACTCAACCTAATCGCAGATTTGAGCTACACGCTGCTCGATCCGCGCGTACGTCAGGGGTGAGCGAGATCAAGCACAGATACGACGAACCATTCGACGCGAAACAATGGGAGAACAAATGAAGCAAATCGGATTCATCGGCCTTGGCATCATGGGGGCTCCCATGGCCTCGCACCTGCTGGCCGCGGGCTATGAGGTATTCACGAGCACGCATCACAAGCCAGCTCCGGCCGATCTCTCGGACGCCGGAATTCACTCGCTAGAAACACCCAGAGCGGTGGCCGAGAGCGCGGATGTAATCATTACGATGCTGCCCGATACTCCGCAGGTCGAGGAGGTGCTATTCGGGCAGCACGGCGTCGCCGAGGGCATGGGCAAGAACAAGATCGTCATCGATATGAGCTCGATATCGCCGACGGCGACCAAGGCATTTGCCGAACGGATCCGCGCGGCCGGCGGTGATTATGTCGACGCGCCCGTATCGGGAGGCGAGGCGGGCGCCAAGAACGCTGCGCTTTCCATAATGATTGGCAGCCGAGAGGACACGTTCGAGCAAGTCAAGCCCTTGTTCGAGATCATGGGCAAGGCCATCAATCGCATTGGAGAGGTGGGAGATGGCCAGACCTGTAAGGTCGCAAACCAGATCGTGGTAGCGCTGACGATCGAAGCGGTGGCTGAGGCGCTTACATTCGCGTCCAAAGCCGGGGCTGACGTAAAGCGGGTACGAGAAGCACTGTTGGGTGGGCTGGCATCATCGAAGATCCTGGAGGTTCATGGCGAGCGCATGATCGAGCGCACCATGGATCCGGGATTCCGCATTGATCTCCACCAGAAGGATTTGAATCTCGCGCTCACGGGCGCGCGCGATATCGGCGTGTCGCTACCGGCAACGGCGATCGCGCAAGAGATGTTCAACGTCTGCCGAGCCGCCGGCGGAAAGGGCTGGGACCACTCCGCGATGGTTCGCGCTCTGGAGCGACTCGCCGACCACGAAATCGGCTGACGGGGAGCAATTGCAAACGCTGCATTCGCCTAGAGCGCGCGTACGCTTATGACTGGCGGCGGCAGCACAGCCCGAGACTACTTCGATTCGGGCGCGATCGAGAAAAGGACGAGAGGTGCGATCATGGCAAAAACCCACGACGTAATGATCATGGGCGCTACATACGGCTCGCTGCTGGCCATCAAGCTGTCGCTGGCCGGCCACAACTGCCGGCTGATCTGCCTGCCGGACGAAGCGCGAGTGATCAACTCCCAGGGGATCCGGGTACGCATGCCGGCCAAAGGGCGCGAAGGATCGCTCGAAGTCGACTCGCGCGAGGCGCCTGGCACCGTTTCGGCGTCCGGACCCGATGAGGTGACGCCGGCCGAGTACGACCTGGTGGTCCTGGCGATGCAGGAGCCGCAATACAAGTCTCCGGGTGTGCGGGAGCTCACGCAGCAGGTCGCCCAGTCAGGAGCGCCCTGTATGTCCATCATGAACATGCCTCCCTTGGCCTATCTCGCCCGAATTCCGGGTCTGCACGCCGAGACTCTGCGTGCCGCCTACACGGAACCCGAGATCTGGGATGCCTTCGACCCGAAGTTGATGACGCTCTGCAGCCCGGACCCACAGGCCTTCCGCCCGCCCGAGGAGCCGGCCAATGTCTTGCAGGTTTCACTACCGACCAACTTCAGGGCGGCTCGCTTCGCATCGGACGAGCACACGGCCATCCTTCGTGACCTGGAGCGGGATATCGATGCCATCCGCTATCCCACGGGGGATTCGGAGGTCGAGCTTCCGGTGAAGCTGAGGGTGCACGAGTCAGTTTTCGTCCCGCTTTCCAAATGGAGCATGCTGATCACGGGCAATTACCGTTGTGTGCATGTGGACGAGATGATCCCGGTCTGCGAGGCGGTGCATTCGGACCTGGAGCGATCTCGCGCGGTCTACGAGTGGGTGGGGTCGGTCTTGGACGGCATGGGCGCTACAGAGGGAGATCAAGTCCCATTCGAAAAGTACGCGGCGGCGGCCAAAGGGCTCACGAAGCCGTCCTCCGCGGCTCGTGCGTTGTTCAATGGTGCCCCCAACATCGAACGAGTCGATAAACTGGTCCGGACCATTGGCGAGCAACAGGACCGGTATTTGCCGGAGCTGGACGAGATCGTCGAGCTTGTCGACGCCCGTCTGAAATCGAACCGCCAGAAGGCGTAGACAACGACTACGGGGTTTCGCTAAATCGTCGCTATCCACGGCGAACATTCGTTGCGCGAGGCATGTTCGCATTTCGATTTCGCATTTCGATTCGGAGTATCAGGCAGGCGCTGCCTGATGCTCCGGCGGCGGCAGGCAAGCAGGTCCTCTGCCGGTGACGCTCAAACTCGCCGAATGACAGAAAAGGAAAAACGGACCAATGGGATTCGAGGTTTTTCACCGAAAAGTCGATCTTGGCCTCAAACAGGCTCGTAAGATCATCGACGGCGCCATGGCGGAGGCCCGCCGGCTGTCCCTGCAGCCCATGGCCGTGGTCGTGCTGGATGCTGGCGGCAATGTCGTCTCCGCGGATGTGGAGGACGGAGCGGGCATCCTTCGCTTTGACCTCGCCATAGGCAAGGCGGCAGGTGGCCTCGGCTTCGGGGCGTCGAGCTCCACCATGACCGCGCGCACGACCGGTCGGGAAACATTCGTGAGCGGTGTGGCCGCGGCAGCGCAGGGGCGATTCGTGCCGGCGGGTGGTGGCGTGCTGCTACTCGACGACGACGACACGATCATCGGCGCGGTGGGGGCGAGCGGTGACAGTCCGGACAACGACGAGGTCTGCGTGCATGCCGGAATAGACGGCGCAGGTATGCGGCCGGGGTTTGACGCGGCCGAGGCCTGAATCCGGAGTATGCGCGCAGCGTTCGGCTTGGTTGCTTCGAGGACTTCCCGACGTAACGAGCGGAGTAGGAGTTTGCAGCGCGTCGGGCGAAGGCCAGCGTTCTAGCCCAGCGTGTCCGCGTATGCCGGAGCACGTTGGACAAGAGCCTGATCTAAACGTCGCCGGACGTTCCGTTTTGATTACACGATATACCGCGAGGGCAAGTATGATCGACCTCTGGACTTGGACGACTCCCAATGGCCGTAAAATCTCCATTGCGCTCGAGGAATTCGGTCTGCAGTACGAAGTGCATCCGATCGATATCACGGCCGGAGACCAGCATCGCTCGGAATTTCTCGCCGTGAGTCCCAACAACAAGATTCCCGCTATCCTCGATCGCGAGAATGATGACCTGTGCCTAATGGAATCCGGAGCGATCCTTTGCTACCTGGCTGAGAAGACGGGAAGCCTGCTGCCTCAGCAGGGTGAGCCACGCTACCGCGTAATGGAATGGCTGATGTGGCAAATGGGAAGTCAAGGCCCAATGCTTGGGCAAGCGCACCACTTCCTGCGGTTTAATGAGGGCAAGGCCCCCTATGCCGAGGAGCGGTATCATGCGGAAGCGCAGCGACTCTATGGGGTATTGGATCGTCGACTCGCCGAGAACGAATACGTGGCTGGCGAATATTCCATTGCGGACATCGCGCTCTGGCCGTGGGTTTCCCGCTACGAGTGGCAGCAAATCGATCTGGCGCAGTACGGTCATGTCCGCGACTGGTACTGCAAGCTTGCCGAGCGGCCTGCGTACCAGCGTGGATACCATGTCCCCCACTACGTGAATGACATTCCTGTGCCGACCGCCTAGGGAAGGTCTGATTGTCGCGGAATATCCGTTGGAGACCAATCGAGGAGCTTCCCGCGTGCGTGCATGTCGACTCGTGCTTCGTCTTCGGCCGAGCATACAAAGCCCGAGCTCGCACGATGATCGCTGCCGCTCCCGAATGAATCGCGCAACCGTGCACGTGCGGCCCTCAGCGGTCAGTCTGGGCGTAGCGCGTTCGCTCACGGCTCCACTATGAGCACGACCGCCGATACGGCCGTACAGCATGCAACGGGCGTCTCCCCCTCGGGGCGTTTGAAGCGCGGCGATCCGGATCTCGCCCGGCGCTTGCAGCGCGAAGTCCGCGGCGACGTGCTTTTCGATTCCTTCACGCGCGGGCGCTACAGTACAGACGCCTCAATCTATCAGGTCGACCCCTTGGGCGTGGTGATTCCGCGCAACGAAACCGATGTCGAGGCGGCAATCAACATCGCGCGCAGTGCGGGGGCGCCAGTGCTGCCCCGGGGGGCGGGGACGAGCCAGTGCGGCCAGGCCGTGAATGAGGCGCTGGTCATGGACTGCAGTCGGCATTTGAGCGCGCTGCTTGCGCTCGACGCCGAGCGCCGCGTCGCGACCGTGCAGCCGGGCATCGTACTGGATCACCTGAATCAGGCGCTGCGCCCATACGGGCTGTGGTTTCCCGTGGACGTCTCCACCAGCGCGCAGGCGACGCTCGGCGGCATGGCAGGCAACAATAGCTGCGGAACCCGCAGCCTGCGCTACGGCAACATGGTGCACAACGTGCGCGCCGCGGATGCGGTGTTGGCCGACGGTAGCCGGCATCGATTCGGCCTGCTCGACCCCGATGTTCGCGCGCACGATACCGATCCACGCTACCGCGAGCTCGTCACGCAGCTGCAAGCCCTCTACGGTCGCGAGGCCGACGAGATCGCCCGCCGATTGCCGCGCGTTCAGCGCAAGGTGGGTGGGTATAACCTCGAGTTCCTCGCCCCGGCCAGCGACGGCCATGCGCCCAACCTGGCAAAACTGTTGGTCGGGTCGGAGGGGACGCTGGCCTTCTTTCAGCGGATCGAGCTCGAACTCGCGCCGGTGCCCGAGCGCCGAGTTCTCGCGATCTGCCACTTCCCGACCTTCCGCTCCGCCATGGAAGCGGCCAAGCCCATCGTTGCCCTGTCGCCTACCGCCGTCGAGCTGGTGGACGCGAGTTTGATCCGGCTGGGACGAGAGATCGCGGCGTTTCGCCCCGTGATGGATCGACTCGTGCGCGGCGGACCCGAGGCGCTACTGCTGGTGGAGTTCGCGGATAACGACGCCGATGCGCGGCACACGCAGCTCGAGCGCCTGGACGCGCTGATGGCGGACCTCGGCCACGCGCATGGCGTGGTCCCGGTGACGAGCGCTCATGATCAAAGCGCCGTATGGGGTGTGCGCAAGGCGGGGCTGAATATCGCCATGTCGATGAAGGGTGACGCCAAGCCGGTGTCCTTCATCGAGGACTGCGCCGTGCCACTCGATGATTTGCCGGCGTACACCGAGCGCCTGAGCGAGGTTTTCCGCCGTCACGGCACCATCGGCACCTGGTATGCGCACGCCTCCGAGGGGTGCCTACACGTGCGCCCCATCATCAACCTCAAGCAGTCGGATGGCGCTCGCCGCATGCGCGCCATCGCCGAAGAGGCCTTCGCCCTAGTCCGCGAGTACAAGGGCTCACATTCAGGCGAGCACGGCGATGGGATCCTGCGCTCGGAATTTCACGAGGCCATGTTCGGCCAGCGTCTCGTCGCGGCCTTCGGCGAGGTCAAGCGAACCTTCGATCCCGACAATCTCTTGAATCCCGGTCGGATCGTGGACCCGCCACGCATGGACGACCGCACGCTCATGCGCTTTGGTCCGGGCTACCAGCCGATTCCGCTGCAGACGGGGCTCGACTGGAGCGAGCACGGCGGCTTCGCCGGCGCCGTGGAGATGTGCAACAACAACGGCCATTGCCGCAAGTTCGATGCGGCCGTGATGTGCCCTAGCTATCGCGCGACCGGCGACGAGCAGCATCTGACGCGGGGACGCGCCAACAGCCTGCGTCTCGCACTCAGCGGTCAGCTGGGCCGCGACGCGCTTACCTCAGCGGCCATGCACGACACGATGGCGCTGTGCGTCGGCTGCAAGGGTTGTAAGCGCGAGTGCCCCACCGGGGTCGACATGGCGAAGATGAAGGTGGAATTCCTCCACCACTATCACCAGCGCCATGGCTACCGCCTGCGCGAGCGGCTGATCGCCCATCTGCCGCGCTATGCGCCATGGGCCAGCCGGATGGGCCCACTGCTCCACTTGCGCGATCGCGTGCCCGGATTCCCCAGCCTGAGCGAGCGGCTGCTCGGGCTAAGTGCTCGCCGGCGCTTGCCGCGCTGGCATCCGCGGCCGTTCCGTGAGCGCGGACCGCTGGGCGAAGCACGCACGGGCGAGGCGGTCCTGTTCGCCGACACCTTCAATCGCTGGCATGAGCCGGACAACCTGCGCGCCGCCGTCGAGGTGCTCAACGCCGCCGGGTACCGGCTCCATCTCCCGGAGGCCGCTCAGAGCGGCCGTCCGCTCTGCTGCGGGCGCACTTATCTGGCGGTCGGCGATGTCACCCGCGCACGGGCCGAGGCCCAACGCACCGTCAGGGCGCTCCTGCCCATGGTAGAGCGAGGGCTGCCCATCGTCGGCCTGGAGCCCTCCTGCATGCTCACCCTGCGTGACGAACTGCGCACATTGTTGCCGGGCACGGAGGCCGAGAACGTCGCAAGCGCTACCTGGCTCACGGGCGAGTTCCTGGCGGCGGAACGGCGCGCCGGCCGGGCGCCGCTCGAATTGCTCGCGGCGGAAGGGCAAAAGATCCTGGTTCACGGCCACTGTCACCAGAAGGCGTTCGATGCACTCGCCCCCGCGCTGGAGACGCTGGCTTGGATCCCGGGCGCGCAAGTCGAGTCCATCGACGCAACGTGCTGCGGTATGGCCGGGGCGTTCGGCTACGAGCGCGAGCATTTCGACGCCTCACTGCGCATCGGGGAGCTAGGGGTGTTGCCGGCGGTCCGGTCGGCACCCGCCGAGGCGTGTCTGGTCGCGGACGGGACCAGCTGCCGTCAGCAGATCCGCGATGGCGCCGGACGCGACGCCACGCACAGTATACGAGTGTTGCAAGGCCAGCTCCGATTCGGTGGGCGATGCGAGTAACCAACCAGACGATGTGCGTGCGAGCCAAGGTTCCCGGAAACGAGCGCCTGGGCACGCATGGAGTGTCTCGCACAACGTCCGACTGTTCGTTGGCTCTTGCGGCGCGCCCTGCCAAGTATCCCGATTCCGCACCGAGTAAAACGGCGACCTTATGAGCCAGGGCACTAGTGACATGAAACAACCCCGCGACCTGTTGGTGGATTTATTCACACGCGCCGTCGAGGCCGCGCAGCCGGAGCGCCACGTCGGCGCCCATCTCCCGGACCCGCCGCGCGGGCGCACGGTCGTGGTGGGTGCCGGCAAGGCGGCCGCGGGCATGGCCCGGGCGGTGGAGCGTGCGCGCGGTGCCGGCGCAGACTTGACCGGCGCCGTTGCCGTGCCTCACGGCACGCCTTGCGAGTGCGCCGCGATCGAGTGCATCGAGGCGGGTCATCCGGTCCCCGACGAAGGCAGCCTCCGTGCGGCCAAACGGCTGCGCACCCTGGTCGCCGATCTCGGTGCGGACGATCAGGTCATCGCACTTTTCTCGGGCGGCGGTTCCGCACTGCTCTGCGATCCCGTGCCCGGCCTCACGCTGGCGGCGAAGCAGGCGCTGTCGCAGCAGCTGCTGCGCAGCGGTGCATCGATCCACGAGATCAACTGCGTGCGCCAGGCGCTCTCGATGATCAAGGGTGGACGGCTTGCGGCGCTGGCTGCCCCCGCACCGGTGCATACCCTGCTGATATCGGACGTTGCCGGCGATGATCCGGCTGCCATTGCGTCGGGGCCGACGGTTTCTGCGACTTGCACGGCGACCGACGCGATGGAAGTGCTTCGACGCTACGAGCTCGAAGTCCCGGCGGTGCTCACTCGAGCCCGTGCTGGGCCGAACTCCGGTTTGGGAAGCAACTCCGTGCAAGTGATTTGCTCGCCCGTCCAGAGCCTCGAAGCGGCGGCCGAAGCGGCGCGAGGACATGGCCTTGAGCCGCTGGTTCTGGGAGATGGGCTCGAGGGGGCGGCCACGGAGATGGCGAACGTGCACGCGGGTATCGCGCGCTCGTCGGCGCGCTGGGGCCTGCCGGTCGAGCCGCCGGCGGTTCTCCTGAGCGGCGGGGAGGCGACCGTGGCCATGGCGGAGGGCGGTGGCCGCGGCGGGCCGAACGCCGAGTTCGCTCTCGCGCTGGCTTACGCGCTCAACGGCCACAAGCGTGTCCACGCGATTGCCTGCGATACAGACGGCATTGATGGTAGCGAGCACAATGCCGGCGCTGTCATCGATCCGACCACGCTCGCACGTGCCCGCGAAGCGGGGCTGTACGCTCTCGATCACCTTTCTCGGCACGACAGTTTCGCCTTCTTCGACGCGCTCGGCGATCTCGTCGTCACTGGCCCGACCGGCACAAATGTTAATGATTTCCGCGCCATTCTCATCGGGTAGTGGAAGTAGCCGCGGCGAGGGCTCGTTCGAAGCACGCAACGGCTTACCGGCATCGACGCTACCGGCACAGGAAGAGAGCGGTTCCGACTTAGCGGACCTGCGGCTTACCCCGCTTAGTCGTCGATGTGCTCGCGAGCCCATTTTTTATGCACGGCGAGCGCCATCAGTCTGCGATCACGCCACTGCTGGCGCTGCTTCAGATTCTCGATTGGCAAGATCGCCCGACGGCGTTGCTCGATGTAATCGATCAGGGGACCCGTCCAGGGGACCAGGTCGCGCTGGGTTTCGGCGATATTCCGGTTCATGGGCTCGTATCGCTCGGCGTATTCGCGGATGCCATTCGGCGCGTTGAGATCACCGACCTCGAACGGGCCGATGAAGGACCAGCGCTGGCTGATCCCCTCCGACATCGCCCGGTCCACGTCCTCGGGCGTGACCACGCCCTGGGCGACGAGCCGGAACGCCTCCTGCAGGATCGGCGCCTGCAGGCGGTTCATGATGAAGCCGATGATCTCCTTGTTGAGGGTGATGGGCGCCTGGCCGATTTCCTCCAGCCGGTCGCGCGTTCGTTGCGTGACCGCCGGATCCGTCCAGGGCGCGGGCACGATCTCGAGGATCGGCACCACGTACGGGGGGTTCGTCGGATGCACGATCAGGCAGCGATGGCGCCCGTTCAGATCCTCGGTGAACTTTGAACACACGATGGACGATGACGAACTCGCCAGCACGGCATCGTCGGGTGCGATCCGGTCCAGCTGTTCGAACAGCTCGCGCTTGATCTCGGGCTTTTCGGGCGCGTTCTCCTGCACATGCACCGCACCATCCACGGCCTCCTCCATGGAGGAGGTGGCATGGATGCGGCTCATCACGTCATCGGCCGTCCGTCCGTTGAGCAGCCCGTTGTTCTCGAGGTCGGCGACGGTCTCGCGGATCAACGGCACGGCGTTCTCCGCGACCCCATCCGCTGGATCGAACAGTGCGACCTCGTAGCCGCCGCGGGAAAAGCAGACCGCAAAAGCGCGCCCGATAATACCGCTGCCAATCATTGCTACTCGTCGAGTCATTGTCTGAGCCCTTTTTTCATGGCATTTCGAGCCGCTGGTCACCTGCAGACACGCGAATCCTTCCACGAGCGCATCCCTCGGATGTGCTGGGCGAGACCCGCCCGTCAACCAAGGCGCTCTCGTGGGTAGCCATCACAATGCCGTTCTGATATCTCAACGTCGAGTGTCTTGAGTTGGCCGCGGCGGGGTGCCGATCTACGCTCCCCCTGACCCATGCAGAGCGATGCGCGAAACAGCGTGCACCGACAGAAAGTCCGAGCGACTCTATCCAAGCTGCTTCGGGAAGAGCGAAAACACGCCCGCGATGTTCGACTCATGAAGCCAGCGGGCGACCGAAAACATAAGCCTGCGGAGTAGAACCGACATGTCCACGAGGCCGCTTCACCAGCTCTCCGCCAGCGAAATCCACCTACGAGTGGAGCACGGCTCCGTAACGGCACGCGAGATCGTGGGAGCGGCGCTGGCGCGTATCCGCGAGCGCGAGAAAGAGATCGAAGCGTGGGCTTACCTTCTGGACGAGACCGACCTCGATCTCGAGGGCGGAGAGCGCAGCGGTCCACTCGGGGGCGCACCGGTCGGCATCAAGGATATCTTTGAAACCCGGGACATGCCGACGACGTGGGGGACGCATTATCTGCGGGCATCCGGCTCGATAGCGGACGCCGCCGCCGTCGCGCTGCTGCGGCGGGCGGGCGCCACCATCTTGGGGAAGACGGTGAGCACCGAGATGGCCTACTTCGCTCCGGGCAGCACGCGCAACCCACGTGACGTAACCCGAACGCCGGGGGGGTCTTCGAGCGGCTCGGCAGCTGCAGTGGCCGACTGCATGGTACCGTTGGCACTCGGCACGCAGACCGCCGGCAGCATCACGCGCCCGGCGAGCTACTGCGGCATCATCGGCTACAAGCCCACTTTCGGCACCGTCCCCACCGCCGGGGTTAAGCCCTTCGCGCCCACGCTGGAC
Source organism: Halofilum sp. (in: g-proteobacteria) (assembly GCA_040880995.1). GTDB lineage: Bacteria > Pseudomonadota > Gammaproteobacteria > XJ16 > Halofilaceae > Halofilum. The sequence goes on along the minus strand of JBBEEB010000069.1, from coordinate 14,592 downwards.
ACGATCGGCTGGTTTGCCAGGTCCGTCGCGGACGTCGCGCTGGGATTCGCCGCGCTTACCGCCAGCAAGGATATACCGCCCCTTCGGAGGCTACCGATGCGCGGGTTGCGCATCGGCGTCCAGGCGCTGCCGGCAAATACCCCGCTGGATGCCGACGTTGAACAAGTGTTGGCGGACACGTGTCACCGGCTTACAGCAGCCGGAGCGCGAGTATTCGATCTCGAGCTTCCGCGGGGCTACGACGATCTTGTCCCCGCCCACAAGACCATCATGGCATACGAAGCCGCCCGCAGCCTCGCCGATGAGCACGACCGCTATGCCGACCAGATGTCCGCGCATCTTGCTGCGCTGCTGGAGGAAGGGATTCACATGTCGCGGGTCTTGTATACCGACGCGCTGCGCCAGACAGACGAACACGGGCATGACCTGAACCACCGTCTAGCCGATGTCGATGTCGTACTCGCCCCCGCAGCCAGCGGTGAAGCCCCGACAGGCCATGGCACCACAGGGGACCCCCTCTATAGCCGCGCTTGGACGTTGCTCGGGCTGCCGTCGATCACCCTCCCCCTGGGACGGGGGCGCCACGGTTTACCCATCGGCCTCCAGTTGATCGCTGCGAAGCACGAGGACCTCCGCCTGCTCGAGGTCGCACAGGCGGTCACCGATTTGGCAGCTACGGAAGCTGCGGCCCTTTTCAAGGACTCGCCTTGAGAGCGCAATAACGGCACAGCAAGCCCGAGGGAGGAAGGGCTAGTCAGCCAACTCTTCTTCCGCTTCTTCTTGCTCCATCGCGAGGCCCACGGACTCCGTTGTGGGTTCGCCGCGTTGGCTTTTCAGCTTGATGTTGAGACGCAGTTCGTTGGCGGAATCGGCGTTGCGTATGGCTTCCTCGTAACTGATGGCGCCCTCGTCGTAGAGGTCGAACAAGGCCCAGTCGAATGTCGCCATGCCCTGCTCGCGGCTTCGCGCCATCAGGCCCTTCAGTTCATTGAACTCGCCTTTGAAAATGCGCTCGGCCATCGCCGGGGTGTTGAGCATGATCTCCACCGCGGCACGGCGGCCCTGGCCGTCCTCGGTGCGCACCAGTCGCTGTGAGACCACGGCCCGCAGGTTGGCGGACAGATCCATCAGCAACTGCGCACGCCTTTCCTCCGAGAACAGATTGATGATCCGCTCCAGTGCCTGGTTGGCGCTGTTGGCGTGCAGAGTACCGAGGCACAGGTGTCCGGTTTCGGCAAAGGCGAGGGCGTGCTCCATCGTTTCGGTATCGCGGATCTCGCCGATCAGGATCACGTCGGGTGCCTGACGCAGCGTGTTTTTGAGGGCGTGATGCCAGGTCTGGGTATCGACGCCGACCTCGCGATGGGTAATCAGACTCTTTTTCGACCGGTGCACATACTCCACCGGATCTTCCACGGTGATGATGTGGCCGGCGGAGGTCTCGTTGCGGTGGTCGATCATCGCCGCCAGCGAGGTCGATTTACCCGAACCTGTTCCTCCCACCACGAGCACCAGGCCGTGCTTCTGTACGATCACGTCCTTCAACACAGGGGGCAATCGGAGCTTCTCGAAGCTGGGGATCTCCGCAGCAATGGTTCGGATCACCATGCCCACGTGACGTTGCTGGACGAATACGTTGATCCGGAAGCGCGATACGTCCGGTATGGAAATGGCGAAGTTGCATTCCATTTCCCGGTCGAACTCTTCGCGCTGCTCGTCGTTCATCAATGAGTCGGCCAGCGAACGCGTGATGTCGCCGGTGAGCTTCTGGCTGGTCAGCGGCTTCATCTCGCCGCTGACCTTCATGCTCGGGGGAAAGTCGTGGGAAATGAATAGATCAGAACCGTCTGCGGCGACCATCGCGCGCAACAGTTTCATCATATAGGCGTGAGCCTGATCCTGGTTGAGGGACGACATACTACCCCTTCGTTCTGGCAAGCGCGGGCGAAGCCCAAAAGTGGATGTCCTGGAGCGACCGTTTCTCGCCACAGAACGCCGGCCAAGCCATGCGCCGGGGCGCATTGCGGCGTTCATGAACAAGGGCATGGAATGGGGGTACGCCGCGCATCGACCTGGAAAGGTGCGCACAGCAAAACGGCGGTAGAACGCGCCAACAAGCGCTATCTGTACCCGGCGGCTCCGCTGCCGTAGGGTGGGTTTCACCCCGTAGGCCGGTGGCTTTGCGTCCGCCTCTTTCGAGACGTATGCCCTTGTCAGGAGGCCGAATTCTGTATCCGGTCCGAGGCGATTGCAAGATAACCGCGATGGCGGGCGATTAGGTGTCTATGGGATTGCGGATCGTCGCCGTGGCTCTATTCGACAACCTCAGGTCTTGCCATGCGTCATGCCGCTCCCGCGGGGATCGATTGCATGTAGGATCTCGACGCGCGAGCTATGCGATGCGGCGCGTATTCGCGAGTTCGATAGGAGCGCCCATGATCAAGAACGTGGTGACGTGGTTGGTCGGGGTCTGGGTCGCCGCCGCGGCAGCGGCCGAGAGTTGGTCGGCCCGGAGTCCAGGCGCCCCCTACGTTCCGACGCCGGACCGAATCGTCGAAGAGATGCTGGATCTGGCGGAGGTGGATCCGAGTGATTACGTGATGGATCTGGGCTCGGGCGACGGTCGCATCGTGATTCAGGCGGTACAACGAGGTGCGGCGGGGCAAGGCGTGGAACGGAACCGCTCACTCGTTCATGACGCCCGGCTCAATGCCCAGCGCGCCGGTATCGGCGATCGTGTCGCGTTCGTGGACGAGGATCTTTTCGCGACCAACTTGAGTCGGGCCTCGGTCGTGACGATGTATCTGCTGCCCGATCAGAATGCCCGACTTCGGCCGAAGCTCTTGGAACAGCTTCGTCCGGGCACTCGTATCGTCTCGCACGGCTTCGAGATCGGGTTGTGGGAACCCGACAAGAAGGTCGAGGTCGAGCTCGGGCCGGGTAACATGCGCCTGGTCAACTTATGGATCGTGCCGGCGGATGTCCGTGGCCGGTGGCAGTGGCTACTCGATGGGCGGCGGTTTACCTGGCAGGTCAGCCAGGATTTTCAGAAGCTGGACTCGATGCTCGATGCCGACGGAATCACCATCGCGCTCGAGAATGTGGAGCTGCGCGGTCGGACCCTTGCGTTCGCCGCTGAGGACGATGGGCTTCGCTACACGTTCAGCGGCCGGGTCGGAGACGGTCAGATCGAGGGCATCGCGCACGCATCTGGCGGTGCGCAACCGCGCGTGATCGCGTGGCACGCGGTTCTACAGGCGTAGCCTCGACCCGGCGAACCCGGGGTCAGCCGCAGAGTTCGTAGACGGCCTGGCGGCGCCGACGCTCTAGTTCGTCACCCAGCTCCGCGCCCTTCCAGCCTTCATTCGCGAGTGTTCCACCTTCGATCGCGGCAGCGGCCTCGCGAGCGGCGCGCAAACGGTCAGTTTGCGGTGCGGCCGCCTCTCCCCGGCCGCGCGCGACCGTGTTCCAGGCGGCGAGCAGTTGCGCGAAGCGCTCCGGGCGGCGTAGCGCGTCACAGCCGGCGAGCACACTCCATAGATTTTCGCCATCCATGTCCGCACTGGCATCGAACGTTTGCTGCCAGCGCGCGGTTAGGCGCGCCAGGTCCGCCCACGCCCGTGGAACCGGCAAGCGTTCGCCCATCCGCAAGCCGTCCGGGTCCGGATCGAGCGGGTGGCAGAGTGCGGCGAACCGGACGATGGGCGCTTCATCCACTGCGGCGGCGAGCGCATCGCGGGCGCCCCCGGGTTCGCCAGGGTAGATCGTGGCGAGTTCCGGGAATACGGCCGCCAGCGCACCACAGGCGCGCAGTTCGTCGAAAAAGCGGGTGGGCGCGGGCTCGGTCAGGGCGCGTTCGGTCTCCTGCCAGACGCGGTCGGGTACGAGATAGTCGAGTTCGCCGCTGGCGGCAATCTGGCGCATCAGCTCGCGGGTGTCGTCGGCCACGGCGAAGCCGAGCGCCTCGAAGCGGGCGGCGAAGCGCGCGACGCGCAAGATCCGGAGCGGGTCTTCGACAAAGGCGGGGGAGACGTGGCGCAGCAGCCGCGCCTCCAGATCGCGCTGGCCACCGTAGGGATCGACGAGCTGGCCCTCGTCCGTCTCGGCGATGGCGTTGATGGTCAGATCGCGGCGACCCAGGTCGTCCTCGAGGGTGACCTCGGGACCGGCGTGGACGGCGAAGCCGTGATAGCCGTGGCCGGATTTGCGCTCGGTCCGGGCGAGGGCGTATTCCTCGCCGGTCTTTGGATGCAGGAAAACGGGAAAGTCGCGGCCGACGCGCTTGTAGCCGGCCGCTTCCAGTTCCTCGGGGTTGGCGCCGACGACGACCCAGTCACGTTCGCGCGGCTCACGCCCGAGTAGGCGGTCCCGTACGGCGCCGCCCACGAGGTAGCACCGCATCGTCGTGGCCGGCTAGTGTCCTGCCCCGTAAGTTCTTCGTAGTTTTCTCGGCGAGGGATTGCGGGGCCTGGCAAGGCGCGCCGACGAGCCATAGCGCGCCCTATGGCGAGGAGGCGCAACGCCGCCAGGCGCCGCAAGACCCGGCGAGAAATCGAATGAACTTGCGGGGCAGGACACTAGGTGGCCGGCGCGGGTGGGACGTTGCGGCCGGCTTCGCGGCGCAGCGCTTGCAGCCGCTGCTGGCGATGGTGCTGGCCGAGGTAATGCGGCACGACCGCTGCGACCGTCGTCGGGCAGGGCTCGCCGCTGCAGGCGGCCTTGTGCTTGAGCGAGGCATAGTTGTCGCGCGAGAACGGCTTACCCGGCACGAACTCGAGCACGTTGGCCTGCAGGCGCGCGGCCCAGTCCGGTAACGGCAGCACCCAGCGGCGCAGGTCTTTGAGCTCCTGCACGTAGTGCACGATCTCCAGCAGCGTCATCTGCTCGGGCCCGCACAGGTCATAGCGCTGGCCGAAGGTGTCGCGGTCCGTTAGCGCGTCCGCCATGCGGTCGGCGACGTCGCCCACGTAGACCGGAATGAAGCGCGCGTCCGGGCAGGCTAGCGGCAAGATGGGCGAGTACCGCAGCAGGGTGGCGAAGCGATTGAACAGGCCGTCGCCCGGTCCGAAGATCACCGACGGTCGGAAGCTGGTTACCGCGATACCCGGCTGGCCGAAGGTGTGCAAGTGGTTCTCGGCTTCGCCCTTGGTGCGCAGGTAGTGGCTCGGCCCGCCCTGATCGGCGCCGAGGGCGCTCATCTGCAGGATCCGCCCTACGCCGCAGTGTTTGGCCGCTGTGAGCACCTTCTTGGCCAGATCCACATGCACATGGCGGAATCCGGCGCCGTTGTGGCCGCGCTCGTTGAGGATGCCGATCAGGTTGATCACGCCGTCGCGGCCGGAGAATTGGCGCTTGAGCGTCTCGGGGTCGTGCACGTCGGCCTCGACGACCTCGACCTGGGGCAGCACCAGCAGCTGGCGGTGGCGCTCCCGCCGGCGCGTGAGTACGCGCACGTGAACCCCGGCCTTGGATAGACGGGCGACCAGGCTATAGCCGACGAAGCCGGTCCCCCCGAGCACACAGACGGAATCGATCTTCATAGCGTGTCAGTCCGCTGCAAACGACCGGCGCGGGGCCGGTCAGGAAGAGGTTTCGGTATTGGAGCGGCCCGGCCGCGACCGGCGCCGCCGGCGACCACCGCTGCTGCTGTCGCCCTGGGTTGCCTGCTCACCGCCGCTGGTCTTGCCCGACCCGTTCTGCTGATTGGCTGGCCTCGAGCCCGCGCCCGAGTTGGACCCACGGCCCCGGCCGCGCCCGCCCGAGTCGCCCTGCGGTGGCTTGCCGGTACGCGCTGGGCGCGGGGCCGGCGGGGAAAGCTCGGCAAGCAATGCCCCCTCCACGGCGGCGCCCGGGATCTTGCTGCCGATGTACTCCTCGATCTCGGGCACATAGAAGGCCGTGTCTTCGCAGGCGAAGCTGACCGCATGACCGCTCGCGCCGGCGCGCGCGGTGCGCCCGATGCGGTGGACGTAGTCCTCGCCGCTCTGCGGCAGATCGAAGTTGAACACATGCGAGACCTCGGGAATGTGCAGGCCCCGGGCCGCGACATCGGTGGCGATCAGTACGGCGAGTTTGCCCTCCTGGAAGCGGCTCAGCAGGCTCTGGCGCTTCGGCTGCGGGACATCGCCGGAAAGCACGGCGGCCTCGATACCGTTGCCCTCAAGATAGCGCCAGACCCGTTCGGCGCCGCGCTTGGTATTGACGAACACCAGCGAGCGCGGAGGTTCCAGTCGGCGCAGCAGGCCCACCAGGAGCGAGACTTTTTCGTCGTTGGCCGGGTGATAGAGCGACTGCTCCACGCGATCGGCGGTCACCTGCTCCGCGTCGGCCTGGACGCTCTCGGGATTGTTCATGTGCTCGTAGGCGAGTTCGGTCACGCGCAACGACAGGGTTGCCGAGAACAGCATCGAGAGGCGCTCGTCCGGCGGCGGCATGCGCCGGAACAGGTAGCGGATATCGGTGATGAATCCGAGGTCGAACATCCGGTCGGCCTCGTCGAGCACCGCCACCTGGATCTGACGCAGGTCGTACACACCCTGTTTGAGGTAGTCGATCAGCCGGCCCGGCGTGCCGATGAGGATGTCGCAACCATCGGCGATGGTCTGGCGCTGCGTCTCGTAGCCGGTGCCGCCGTACGCCAGCGCCAGGCGCAGGTCGGTGTGGTGGCCCAGGGCCTCGGCGTCGCGGTGAATCTGGATGGCCAGCTCGCGCGTCGGCGCGACCATGATGGCGCGCGGCTGCTGCGGCTTGCGTTCGGCGGCCGGCGGATGGGCCGCGAGCCAAGCGAACGTAGCCACCAGGAAGGCGGCGGTCTTGCCGGTGCCGGTCTGGGCCTGGCCAGCGATGTCCTGACCCGCCAGTGCATGCGGGAGGATCTGCGCCTGGATTGGCGTGCAGCGGCTGAAACCGGCATCGGCAAGGCCGCGCGCGACCGGCTCGGGCAGGTCGAAGCGATCGAAGGTAACGTCGGAGAGGTGGCTGTCAGTCCGTGTCATGCTCGCAATACAGTCCCGGCGCGTCGGCCCCGGGCCGAAGATTGGGTCGGTGAAAGCCCTGGCGCGCGGTTGTGCGCGTAGCGGTTTCGCCCAGGGCATGAGGTCATGCAGAATCGTGTCATACTTTAGCGTCTTTGGACACAGGAGGCCCCTTCGTGAGCGGTAATATCCAGGAGGTCACCGACCAGAACTTCGAACAGAAGGTACTGCAGTCGGACAAGCCCGTGCTGGTCGAGTACTGGGCAGAGTGGTGTGGGCCGTGCAAGGCGATCAATCCCATTCTGGAGGAGATTGCCGAGGGCTACGGCGACCGCCTCCGAGTGGCCAAGCTGAACATTGACGACAATCCCGAGACCCCGCCGAAATACGGTATCCGTGGTATCCCCACGTTGATGCTGTTCAAGGACGGCAATGTCGAGGCCACCAAGGTCGGTGCGCTGTCGAAATCGCAGCTGACCGCCTTCGTCGATTCCAACGCATGATCGCTGGGCCGGGTGCCGTCAACGCGGCACCCGGCTGGGCGCGCGGGTTGGTCCACAAAAGCCCGTGGGTGTGGCTGGACTGTCCTTGGCAACCGTGCTAGGGTCAAGTCTCAAATGACGGTTTCGCTGATCCCCTTAGCGAAACCTCCCCAGATCCTTTCTGACGAAATCGACCACGCCCCGGCGCATCGCTGCACGTGCGCTCCCGAGGCGTATCCCCCGAAGCACATCCGTGTAACCCATCAGGTCTGAACCAACCGATGAATCTGACCGAACTGAAGGCACAGCCCGCCACCGAGCTGATCCAGGTTGCCCAGGACATGGGCATCGAGAATGTCGCCCGCTCACGCAAGCAGGACGTCATCTTCTCCATCCTCAAGGCGCGGGCCAAAAAAGGCGAACACATCTACGGCGGCGGGGTCCTCGAGATCCTGCAGGACGGTTTCGGCTTCCTGCGCTCCGCGGATAGCTCCTACCTGGCCGGGCCGGACGACATCTACGTCTCGCCGAGCCAGATCCGGCGCTTCAATCTGCGCACGGGGGACACGATCTCCGGCAAGATCCGACCGCCCAAGGAGGGCGAGCGGTACTTCGCCATGCTCAAGGTCGACGAGGTCAACTTTGGCCCACCGGAGACCGCCAAGAGCAAGGTCCTGTTCGAGAACCTGACCCCGCTGCACGCGACCTCGCGCGTCCAGATGGAGCGCGGCAACGGCTCGACCGAGGACATCACCGCCCGTGTCATCGACATCGTATCGCCGATCGGCAAGGGCCAGCGCGGGTTGATCGTCTCGCCGCCGAAGGCGGGCAAGACGATGATGCTGCAGAATATCGCCCAGAGCATCGCCGCGAACGCGCCCGAGTGCTATCTGATCGTGCTGCTGATCGACGAGCGGCCCGAGGAGGTCACCGAGATGGACCGCATGGTCCAGGGCGAGGTGGTGTCATCGACGTTCGACGAGCCGGCCAGCCGCCACGTGCAGGTGGCCGAGATGGTGATCGAGAAGGCCAAACGGCTGGTCGAGCACAAGCACGACGTGGTGATCCTGCTCGACTCGATCACGCGCCTGGCACGCGCCTACAATACCGTGGTCCCGTCCTCGGGCAAGGTGCTGACCGGCGGTGTCGACGCCAACGCCCTACACCGGCCCAAACGCTTCTTCGGCGCGGCGCGCAACATCGAGGAAGGCGGCAGCCTGACGATCCTGGCCACGGCCCTGGTCGACACCGGCTCCAAGATGGACGAGGTGATCTACGAGGAGTTCAAGGGCACCGGCAACATGGAACTCCATCTCGATCGCAAGATCGCCGACCGGCGCATCTATCCGGCCATCAACATCAACCGCTCCGGCACCCGCCGCGAGGAGCTGCTGTTGCCGCAGGAGGAGATGCAGAAGGCCTGGATCCTGCACAAGTTCCTGCACTCGATGGACGACATGGAAGCGATTGAGTTCCTCATCGGCCGCATGCAGCAGACCAAGACCAACGACGAGTTCTTCGAGCTGATGAAGCGCTGAGGGTATGAGAGTCCCCCTCTCCTCCGCGCGCCGTTAGCGGCGCTCAACCGACCGGTATCTTCGCCCACCGCGTGCTCCGGGCATTCGCCGGCGTTGGCGCCCGCGACTGATCCCATTGCTGTCACCGGTGCCATTCGCGCGCCTCGCAGCATGGCGAGGGCGCGGCCAAGGGACGAACGCCGCCCGCGTGAACGCGGCGTTGTCGGCGTGGCACAGCTACACTGGCCGAGCCGCAATCGGATCCCATCGCCCATGGAAGCGCTCACTCGCCTCAAGGACCGGCTGACCGACTTCGTTTGGGAGACCTCTCCCGAGCGCCCCCGCTGGCAGCGTGTCCTCGCGGATCAGCTTCGGCTCGCGGTGTGCGTCGGCCGCGATTTGCTCAGTGGCCAGCTCACCATGCGCGCCATGGGCCTGGTCTTTACCAGCCTGCTCTCGCTGGTGCCGCTGATCGCGGTGAGCTTCTCGGTGCTCAAGGGCCTCGGCGTCCACAACCGCGTGGAACCCGCCTTGCAGCGCGCGCTTACACCGCTCGGCGAACGCGCCCCCGAGATCACGGCCCAAATCGTCTCCTTCGTCGACAACATCGAGGTTGGCGTACTGGGTACCTTGAGCTCGATCTTTCTCATCTTCGTCGCCGGCTCGCTGGTGCAGCAGGTCGAGGAGGCGTTCAACTTCACCTGGGACGTGCGGCGTGCGCGTACGCTGGTCCGGCGCTTCTCCGACTACGTCACGATCATCGTGATCGGCCCGGTCATCCTGGTGGCGGCGACGGGTGTCATCGCTTCGCTGATTGGCACGGCGTTCGTCCAGGCCGCGCTGGCCATCGAGCCCGTCGGGATGGTGCTGCGGCTATTCGGCGGGGCGGCGCGCTTCTTGATCGTGATCTTCGTGTTTACGCTGCTCTACCTCGTGATCCCCAATACCCACGTCCGCGTGGGGCCGGCCCTCGTCGGCGGGGCCGTGGCGGGCATCCTCTGGGAGGTCGTGGGCCGCATCTTCGCCACTTTCGTGGTGAGCTCCACTACCTATGCGGCCATCTACTCCGGCTTCGCCATCCTGTTGCTGTTCATGATCTGGTTGAACCTGTCGTGGTTGATCCTGCTGGCCGGCTCGACGCTCGCGTTCTATCGGCAGAATCCCGCTTACCGCGCCAGCGGCGGACGCATGGGCGCGCAACTGGCGCCGGCGCAGCGGGAGCGCGTGGCGCTCGCGGCTATGATGGTGATCGTGTCCGACTGGCTGTCGGGCGCGCCCCCGCCGACGAGCGACCAGCTGGCGGAACGTGTCGGTGTGCCGACGCTAGCGCTCGATCGGGTGTTGGGGTCGCTCAGTGAGGCAGGCCTGATCGTGCCCGGCGGACACGATGCGGCCGGCTTCTTGCCCGGCAAACCGCCCGGGCGAACCAGTGCCAAGTCCGTGCTGGATGCGGTGCGCCATCAGCAGGAGCATCGTTGGACTTTGGCGAACGACCAGGCGCCGGACTCGCGCGTGATGCAGGAGGTGGAGCATGCGCTGGAGCAGGCCGTGGGCACCACCATGCTTGCCGATCTGGTCACGAACGGCGCACCGGATGCCAAACGCTGACGGGGGCGAAGTAGGGAGCGGGCGATCTAGCGCGCCAGCGCCCGATGGCCGATATCGCGGCGGTAATGCACGCCCGGCCAGGAGATCCGGTCGGCGACTGCGTAGGCGGCCTGTTGCGCCGAAGCGACATCGCCGCCGAGCGCGGTGACACAAAGCACCCGGCCGCCTGCCGTGACCACGCGCTCGCCCTCGTGCGCCGTGCCGGCGTGAAACACCTTGACGTCCGAAGCGTCGGCGCCATCCAGGCCGGCGATTGCATCGCCCTTGCGATAGCTGCCGGGGTAGCCCTCCGCCGCCATGACTACGCCCAGCGCAGGGCGCGTGTCCCACTGAGGCTCGATGTGGGCGAGCCCGCCCGAAGCAGTGGCTTCGCACAGATCGATGAAGTCCGAGCGCAGGCGCATGAGGATCGGCTGGGTCTCCGGATCGCCGCCGCGCACGTTGTACTCGAGCACGCGCGGGCTGCCATCCGACGCGATCATCACGCCCGCGTACAGGAAGCCGGTGAAGGGGCGCCCGGCCGCCTCGAGGCCGGAAACCGTCGGTTCGATGACCTCGCGCATGATGCGCTCATGTACCGCGTCCGTGATCACCGGCGCCGGCGAGTAGGCCCCCATGCCGCCGGTGTTGGGGCCGGCGTCGCCCTCGTCGCGGGTCTTGTGGTCCTGCGACGAGGCCAGCGGGACCACCGTGCGCCCATCGACCAGGCAGATGAAGCTGGCTTCCTCGCCCTCGAGGAAATCCTCGACCACCACGCGCGCGCCTTCGCCACCGAAGTGCCCGCCGAGCATGTCGGTGACCGCGGCCTCGGCGTCGGCGAGCGTCTGCGCGACCACCACGCCCTTGCCCGCCGCGAGGCCGTCGGCCTTGACCACCAGCGGCGCGCCGCGCTCGCGCACGTAGGCCAGCGCCGTCTCCGGTTCCTCGAAGATGCGGTATTCGGCGGTGGGGATGGCGTGCTCGGCGAGGAATTGCTTGGCGAAGGCCTTGGAGCCCTCCAGTTCCGCGGCGGCCTGGCACGGACCCACGATCAGCCGCCCCTCGGCGCGGAAGCGATCCACGATGCCGGCGACCAGCGGTGCCTCGGGCCCGACAATGGTCAGGTCGACCTCGCGCTCACGTGCCAGCGCCAGCAGGCCATCGAGATCGTCGGCCGCGACGTCGACGTTCTCGACCTTCTCCTCCCGCGCGGTGCCGGCGTTGCCCGGAGCCACCAGCACTCGCGTGGCCCGCTCGGACTGCGCTGCCTTCCAGGCAAGCGCATGCTCACGTCCACCACCGCCGACCACCAATACCTTCATGCTTCTCGCCTCCGCTTTGGGGCGCAATTCAGAAGAACCACGAATGGACACGAATAACCAATGCAAACGGATGCCTAGCCAGAGCTTCGCTGGCACGCCTTGCTAGAACATAAGCCGATTGCAACCAACACAGATGAACACAGATGAACTCAGATAAGAACTGAAGGGCCGCCTGCGGCGGCCCTAATCCGTGTCTATCTGTGTTCATCTGTGGAGAAATCACGGCCTAGCTTGGCAACCGCCTCGCAGCGAAGCTCCGACGAACCAAACGCGATGACACATTCGTGTTGATTGCTCGGCGCGTCCTTGCGCCTCGCCCCTTCGGGGCCGGCGCGAAAATTCGTTCCAGACGAATTTTTCGTGTCCATTCGTGGTTCTAGACAATCTAATGCCGGAAGTGGCGCATGCCGGTGAAGAGCATGGTGATGCCGTGCTCTTCGCAGGCGGCGATGACTTCGTGGTCGCGCTTGGAACCGCCCGGCTGGATGATGGCGCGGATGCCGGCCGCGGCCGCGACGTCGACGACGTCGCGAAAGGGGATGAAGGCATCCGAGGCCATGACCGCGCCTTCGGTCGCCAGGCCGGCGTCGGCCGCCTTCACGCCGGCGATGCGCGCGGAATCGACGCGGCTCATCTGCCCGGCCCCAATGCCGACGGTCTGGCCGTCCGCAGCGTAGACGATCGCGTTCGACTTGACCGCCTTGGCCACGCGCCAGGCGAACAGCAGATCGCGCTCGGTCGTCGCTTCGGGGTGCGCGCTCGTCGCCGGCTGGAGGCCATCGGATCCAAGTAGCGCAGTATCGCGCTCCTGCACGAGCATGCCGCCCGCGACTCCGCGGTAGTCGAGCCCGCCGGTCGGGCCATCAAAAGGCCCGGTCTCGAGCACCCGGGTATTCGGGCGCGCGGCCAGCGCGGCCGAGCAGTCGGGCGCGAATTCGGGGGCGATGACCACCTCGACGAACTGCTGGTCGAGGATCGCCGCGGCCAGCCGAGCGTCGACCGGGCGATTGAAGGCGATGATGCCGCCGAAGGCGGAGGTCGGGTCGGTCGCGTACGCCTTAACGTAGGCCTCGGCCGCATCGGCGCCGACGGCCGCGCCACAGGGATTGGCGTGCTTGACGATCACGCAGGCCGGTTCGTCGAAGAGCTTGACCGTTTCCAGCGCCGTGTCCGCGTCGGCGATGTTGTTGAACGACAACGACTTGCCCTGCAACAGCCGCGCCCGCGCGACCGTTGCGGCGGGGCCGTCGGACTCGGCGAAAAACCGGGCCCGCTGGTGCGGGTTTTCGCCGTAGCGCAGGTCCAGGACCGGCTCGAATTTCGGCCCGAGCGATGCCGGCAACGCCTCGCTAGCGGCCTCGGACTCTTGCGTTCGCTCCTGGGCGGCGAGCCAGTCGGCGATGGCGGCATCGTACTGGGCGGTATGCCCAAAGGCCTTGGCCGCCAGCCGTCGACGCGTGGTTTCGGTTACGCCCCCGGCGCGGATCTCGGCGGCGAGCTCCGCATAGTCGTCCGGATCCGTTACCACGGCGACGTCCTGATGATTCTTGGCCGCCGCCCGCACCATCGCGGGGCCACCCACGTCGATGTGCTCGATGGCGTCGGCCCGACCGATCTCCGGCTGGGCCACCGTCTCGACAAAGGGGTAGAGATTGACCACCACCAGGTCGATCGGGCCGATGTCGTGGGCCGCCATGGCATCGGCGTCGATGTCGCGGCGGCCGAGGATGCCGCCGTGGATGCGGGGATGCAGCGTCTTCACGCGCCCCCCCATGATCTCGGGGAAGCCGGTGTATTCGGCCACCTCGGTCACCGCCAATCCCGCCTGTGCCAACGCGCGCGCGGTACCGCCGGTCGAGAGCAGCTCGGCGCCGTTGGTGGCGAGCGCCTCGGCCAATTCCACCAAGCCGCGCTTGTCCGACACGCTCAACAGCGCGCGCCGGATGGGTTGGGCGCTGGCGTCGCTCATCTTGGGTCTATCCGAGTTCGGGTGTCGTCGCAAATACCGGGGCGCGCAGTCGCGCGAATGGCCGTCGGGGCTTGGCGCTCAGCGTTCCAGGCCGTAGTCGCGTAGCTTCTTGCGCAGCGTACCGCGGTTGAGGCCGAGGACCTGAGCGGCCCGGCTCTGGTTGCCGCCGGTTCGTTCCAGGACGAACTGGAGAAGCGCGACCTCGGTCTCGCCGACGACCATCTTATGCAATCCGCAGGGCTGCTCCTCGCCGAGGGCGCTGAAGTAGTGCTCCAGCTCCTGCGAAATCGCCCGCTTGAGTGGCGTTTCAGCGGACGGTTCGGCGTCGTCGTCGCTGTATTCAATCGGGCGAATGTGTTGCATGCGGAGAGCCTTTCCGACTTTCTCGTTGGAATGGTCTGGCCAACCTGGAGCGTGCCGTTGCAGCGCTGCTCGCACTGCCTCGGGGTGCCCCGCATTGCGCCGGCCCCGCCGAAGGCGGCGAGTGTAGCATGGTGTGTCGCGCCTTCGGCAGGCACGAAGTTCACGCCTTCGATCGGGCGCCCCGCCCGTCGCCGCCGGCGCACCCACGCACCAACGGCCGGGCTTTCCTTCGCCGAGACCCCCGAATTTCGGCCGGTCGGTGCGCTGTAGCGCGTCGGCGACGGACGGACCGCCAGACCACTGCCCCGCAAGATCCAGACCTCCCCTAGTGTCCCTTAACGCAAGTTCGCCGTGTTATCGCCGGGCCTCGAGGCGTCT
>JBBEEB010000068.1:0-4272 GCA_040880995.1 Halofilum sp. (in: g-proteobacteria) | reverse complement strand
CGACGGCCGACGCGCCCGAGCCGGCGGAACCGCCCGTGGAATCCTCGGCCCGCGGCGATTCCGATGGCGCGCCCGAGGCGAATGGTGGGAGCGCGCCACAGGCGGCCACCGAAAGCGCAGCGGCCGAACCGGCTGAGCGGAGCGACGCCTCCCCGTCCGACGACCGCGCCGCCACGTCCGTGGCCGGCAACGCGTCGTCGGAGGACGCGCGTGCGTCGAGCGGTGGCGGCGACGCAGCCCGGTCCGAGTCACGTCCCGCGACCGGCAACGCCACACCGCGGCAGGTGCGACCGATGATCCAGGTCGCACGCGGGGCGCCACTGACCGAGGCGCTTCAGATCGGCTATCGGTCGCTGCGCAACGGCGAACTTGCGACTGCCCGGACCGCCTACGATCGCGCCCTCCAGCTCGCCCCCGACAACCGGGATGCCTTGCTCGGCGCCGCCGTATTGCGCCAGCGCCAGGGGGCCCAGGAAGCGGCCCGCGACCTCTACCGCCGGGTGCTCGACGCCCATCCACGCGATCCCTATGCGCGCGCCGCACTGACCGCGCTCGACGGCAGCGCCACGCGGCAAAACGAGAGCGAACTGAAGCTGCTGCTGCGTGAAAATCCCACCGCGCCTGCGTTGAACGTCGCACTGGGCAACTTGTACGCCAGCGAGTCGCGCTGGTCCGACGCCCGTCAGGCCTATGCGCGTGCCCGCGAGGTAGCGCCCGAGGATCCCGATTACGCGTATAACCTGGCTGTGGCGCTCGACCATCTGGGCCAGCGCGCGGCCGCGCGGACGCATTATCAGCGCGCGCTCGATCTCGCCGATGGCGCCGTGCCCGAATTCCGTCCCGCCGCGGTGCGCCGCCGCTTGCAACAGCTGCGCTGAGGAACCGCCGCATGGCTCCGAAAGAACGCAAGTATCTCGGCGAACGCCTGGTCGAGGCGGCGATCATCAGCCCCGACCAGCTGCGCATCGCGCTCACCGAGCAGGAGGAACAGGGCGCGGGGGAACCGCTGGGTCGCATCCTGGTACGGCTCGGCTTTGTCGCCGAGGACATCATGCGCGAGCAGCTCGGCGAGGCGCTGGGTCAGGAAAGCATCGACCTGGATACCGCGGTGCCCGACCGAGAAGCACTGGCCCTGCTGCCCAAGGAACTCGCCCGGCGCTACGGCGTGGTCCCGGTCAGCCTCGATCCCGAGGGCAAAGAGGTGTCGGTCGCGATGGCCGATACCTTCAACCTGGTCACGCTCGATCGCGTGCGCGCCCACGTCGGCAGTGAGATCGAAATCCGTCCGCTGCTCGCCGGCGAGGTCAAGATCGACTCGGCCATCGACCGGTTCTATGGCTACGAGCTGTCCGTCGACGGCATCCTGCACGAGATCGAGACCGGCGAGATCGACTACAGCAGTTTGCAGGCCGAATCCGGTGAGTACAGCCAGCCACTGGTACGCCTGGTCGATGCCGTGCTCGCCGACGCGGTCAAGCGCGACGCCTCGGATATCCACTTCGAACCGGAAGAAGGCTTCGTCCGCATCCGCTACCGCATCGACGGCGTGTTGCGGCAGATCCGTAGCCTGCACTCGCACTTCTGGTCGCCCATCGCCGTGCGCCTCAAGGTGATGTCCGACATGAACATCGCCGAGACCCGCGCGCCCCAGGACGGGCGCATCTCCTTGGGTATCGGCGGGCACATCATCGACTTCCGCGTCTCGGCCGTGCGCACCACTTATGGCGAGAACATCGTCCTGCGCGTGCTCGATCGCCACAAGGGCATCCGCACGCTCGAATCCATCGGTCTCGACGGAGATACGCTCGACACGCTGCATCTGATGATGTCGCGCCCCGAGGGCATCATTCTCGTGACCGGTCCGACCGGCAGCGGCAAGACGACCATGTTGTATTCGATGCTGGCGCACCTGAACGAAGAATCGCGCAACATCGTCACGCTCGAGGACCCGGTCGAATACCCCATGCCGATGGTGCGGCAGAGCCAGGTGAACAGCGCCGCCAAGCTCGATTTCGCCAGCGGAATTCGCAGCCTGATGCGGCAGGATCCGGATGTGATGCTGATCGGCGAGGTCCGCGATGAGCCCACGGCCACGATGGCCTTTCGTGCCGCGATGACCGGCCATCAGGTCTACTCGACGCTCCACACCAACTCCGCGCTGGGCGCGATCCCCCGGTTGCTCGACATCGGCATCCTGCCCGACGTACTCGCCGGCAACATGATCGGGGTCATGGGCCAGCGGCTCGTTCGCCGGCTGTGCGATCAATGCAAGGCGCCGTACGAGCCCGGCGAAGCCGAGCGCCGGCTACTGAGCCTGACGCCCGACGAGCCCGCGACGCTACACCGCCCATGCGGTTGCCGCGCCTGTGGCGATCAGGGTTATCGCGGGCGTTTCGCGCTGTTGGAGGTGTTGCGTTTCGATGCCGATCTCGACGACCTGATCGCGCGCCGTGCCACGCAAAAGGAATTGACCGAGGCGGCCCTGGCCAAGGGATTCCGTACCCTGGCCGACGATGGCGCACGCCATGCCCTGGCGGGTGCGACCTCGTTGGAAGAGGTCGCACGCGTGGTCGATCTAACCCGGCGGATCGCGTGATGTCCGGACCCGCACCCAAGGTGCGAATGCGCCCTAGCGGCGACTGAGGCCAGCCATGGAAACCTTCAAATACAAAGCCATGGATGCCAATGGGCGGCGCGTGACGGGCTCGATGGACGCGGCCAACATCACCGATCTGGAGATGCGCCTGCAGCGGATGGGCCTGGACCTGATCGGACAGCGAGCCATCCGCCGCCGTAGCCGCCTGCGTTTGGGCGGCGTCTCACGCACCGAGTTGATCAACTTCTCGTTCCATCTCGAACAGCTTCTGCGCGCTGGCGTTCCCATGGTCGACGCGCTGAGCGATCTCGGCTCGACCATCGACGATCCCGGCTTTCGCAACGTGGTCGCCGAGATCCTGGAGGCCATCGAGGGCGGGCGCACGTTCTCCGAGGCGCTGGCCGGCTTTCCCGGCGTGTTCGGGTCCGTGTACATCTCGATGATCCGCGTGGGCGAGGAAAGCGGCCGCCTGCCCGATGTGCTCAAGGATCTGGCCGGCATGTTGCGCTGGCAGGACGAGATGATCTCCTACGCCAAGCGCATCATGGTGTATCCGCTGATCGTGCTCGCCGTAGTCGGATCGGTGATTCTGTTCCTGATGATCTACCTGGTGCCCCAGCTCACCAGTTTTCTCAACACCATGGGCGGCACGCTGCCCTTCCATACCCGCGCGTTGATCGCGACCTCGAACTTCTTCATGGCCTGGTGGTGGCTGCTCGCCCTGCTGGCGATGGCGACGCCAATGGTCATCCGTTCTCTCACGCGCAACAGCTCACGCTTCCGCTATCGCTGGGACGCCTTCAAGCTCAACATCTGGCTATTCGGCGACCTCGCCTACAAGCTCCGTCTGGCACGTTTCTCCAATTACTTCGCGCTCATGTATACCTCCGGCATTACCGTGCTCGAGGCCCTGCGGCTGTCGCGCCAACTGATGGACAACGCTGTCCTCGAGCGCGGTATCGAGCGCGTCCAGGCGCACATCGCCGAAGGCGGAACGATCAGCGAGGCCTTTGCCGCGGCCGGGCTGTTTCCGCCGCTGGTCGTACGCATGATGCGGGTGGGCGAGACCAGCGGCGCGCTCGACGAAGCATTGCAAAACGTCAGCTATTTCTACACGCGCGAGGTCAGCGAAGCGGTGGAGCGGTTGCAACCGGCCATTCAGCCGGTGCTCACCGTGGTGCTCGGCGGTCTGGTGGCCTGGATTATGTTCTCGGTCATCGGACCGATCTACGACACCATCGCGACGCTGGACTACTGACGAGAACCACGAATGAACACGAATGGACACGAATTCGGTTCGGCAGTAGGTCAAGTCGCCAGGTTTCAGCTCGCCCGTGGCGGAGCGGAACTGAAGAGGGCGTGGTGCCCCGCTCAAAGTTGTAACAATGGAAGTCATCGCGAAAAGCCGCGGGCGACGCGGCGATCCAGCGTCGAGTTTGAGCCGCGGTTCTGCTCCTTACCCGTGGAACGCCTGGATTGCTTCGCTACGCTCGCAAAGACTCGCGGTGTGGGACAGGCGTATACCTCCGCGAGGCGGCAGTTCGCCGGTAGTGGAGCGAACCGAATGAGTGCGTGCTGTCGCGCTCAACGTAGTAAAAATGGAAGTCATCGCGAGGAGCCGCAGGCGACGCGGCGATCCAGCGTCGAGTTTGAGCCGCGGTTCTGCTCCGTACCCG
>JBBEEB010000067.1:2246-27436 GCA_040880995.1 Halofilum sp. (in: g-proteobacteria) | reverse complement strand
CCGCCATCAACGTCAACGACTCGGTCACCAAGAGCAAGTTCGACAACCTCTACGGTTGCCGCGAGTCGGTCATTGACGGCATCAAGCGCGCCACCGATGTAATGATCGCCGGCAAGGTTGCCGTGGTGCTCGGCTACGGCGACGTGGGCAAGGGCTGCGCCCAGGCGCTACGCGGCATGGGTGCTACGGTTTGGGTCACCGAGATTGACCCGATCTGTGCCCTGCAGGCTTCGATGGAAGGCTACCGTGTGGTCGAAATGGACGAGGTCGCCGACAAGGCGGACATCTTCGTCACCGCCACCGGCAATTTCAACGTCATCAAGCATGACCACATGCAGGCCATGCGCGACCAGGCCATCGTCTGCAACATCGGTCACTTCGACAACGAGATCGATGTCGCCAGCCTGAAGAGCTACGAGTGGGAGAACATCAAGCCGCAGGTGGATCACATCATCTTCCCTGACGGCAAGCGCATTACCCTACTCGCCGAAGGCCGCCTGGTGAACCTCGGCTGCGCCACGGGCCACCCGAGCTTCGTCATGTCGAGCTCCTTCACCAACCAGGTGATGGCCCAGATCGAGCTCTGGCAGCGTCCCGAGCAGTACGAGAACAAGGTGTACGTGCTGCCGAAGCGCCTCGACGAGAAGGTCGCCAGCCTGCACCTTGGCAAGATCGGTGCGAACCTGACCGAGCTCACCAAGGAACAGGCCGATTATCTCGGCCTTGCCGTGGGCGGCCCGTACAAGCCGGACCACTACCGCTACTAAGAGCATCGCGCGCCGCGCCCCCGGGCGGGCCACGCTGCTTAGCGGAAAGCCCCGCGCCTCGGCGCGGGGCTTTTTTATGTCCGCGATTCGAAAATCCCATCACAGATGAACACGGATAAACACAGATGAGAGTCGGCGACCGGGACGGTCGTGACTGCGTGCCGGCGGACTGCGAACTTTCCACGGACGTCCGTCCCGTTCCATAATCCGTGTTTATCTGTGTTCATCTGTGGTTATCCTTTTTGACGGCCCCCGAACCATGAACAATCGCGAAATCATCGAGCGGGACCTCGCCGCCGTCTGGCATCCCTGCACCCAAATGAAGGACCACGAGTGGCTACCCCCGGTGCCTTTCGCGCGCGGCGACGGCATCTATCTTGAGGACTTCGAGGGCAACCGCTACATCGACGCGGTCAGCTCATGGTGGGTCAATCTTTTCGGCCACGCCAATCCGCGCATCAATGCCGCGATCGCCGACCAGCTCGGGCGAGTCGAGCACGTGATGATGGCAGGCTTCACGCACGAGGCCGTGGTTGCACTCTCGGAGAAGCTCATCGAGATCACGCCGGCGCCGCTCGCGCGCTGCTTTTATGCCGACAACGGCTCGTCGGGGATCGAGGCCGCGCTCAAGATGAGCTTCCATTACTGGCGCAATCGCGGCTCTGGCGAGCGCACCAAGTTCATCGCGCTTTCGAATAGCTATCACGGCGAGACGCTCGGCGCGCTTGCGGTCGGCGATGTCGACCTGTTCAAGAAGACCTATCGCCCGCTGCTGATGGACTCGGTCATCGTGGAGGGTCCGGATTGCTTCCATCGCGAAGACGGCGAATCCTGGGAGGCCTACTCGCGGCGCATGTTCGCGCCCATGGAGGAGGCGCTTTCGCGCCACGCGCATGAGACTTGCGCGGTCATCGTCGAGCCGCTGGTGCAATGCGCTGGCCAGATGCGCATGTACCACCCGATCTACCTTGAGCTACTGCGCGAGGCCTGTGATCGCCATGATGTACACTTGATCGCCGACGAAATCGCGACCGGGTTTGGCCGCACCGGCACCATGTTTGCGTGCGATCAGGCGCGGATCGCACCGGACTTTCTGTGCCTCTCGAAGGGGCTGACCGGCGGATATCTCCCGCTGTGTGCGGTGGTCACCACGGACGATGTCTACCGCGCATTCTATGACGAGTTCGAGTCGCTCAAGGCGTTTCTGCATTCGCACAGCTACACCGGCAATCCCCTCGCCTGCCGGGCGGCGCTGGCCACGCTCGATATCTTCCAAACCGACGAGTCGCTCGCCACGAATCGCGAACTCGCGCGCGTCATGGGGAACGCCGTGCGCGAGGAACTCGGCGATCATCCCCAGGTTGGGGATATCCGCCAGCACGGAATGGTTTGTGCCGTGGAGATGTGCCGCGACGGCGATCGCGGACAGCCGTTCGACTGGCGTGAGCGGCGCGGCCTGCGCGTCTATCGCCACGGCCTGACGCGCGGCTGCCTGCTGCGACCGCTCGGCAACACCATGTATCTGATGCCGCCTTACGTGATCGAGCCCGAGGAGATTCGCCATTTGGCAACGGTCATGCGCGAGGGCATCGAACTCGCGACGGCGGGCTAATGCGGCTCCCGCGCGTCGCCATCGACCATCCTCTGGCACCGGGCGAGCGCGTTGCGCTACCCGCCGATACCGCCCATCACCTGTTGCGCGTGCTGCGCCTGCGCAACGGCGCTCCGATTCTGCTGTTCAATGGTGACCCGGGGGACTGGCATGGCGTGCTCGAGGTAGCCGGCAAGCGCGATGCGCGGGTCCATATCCACCGGTTCGAGCCGCGTGACGCCGAGGCACCCATCGCCATCACCCTGGTGCAGGGCATTTCGCGCGGTCAGCGAATGGATTACACGCTGGAAAAGGCAGTCGAACTCGGCGTGACCACCGTGGTCCCCGTGGTGATGGAGCGCACGCAGGCAGCGCCCGCTGGCGAGCGCGCCGAGCGCAAAGCACGGCACTGGCAAGGCGTACTGACGGCCGCGGCCGCGCAATCCGGCCGCACGTGCCAACCGCGGCTTGCGCCACAACTCGGGTTTCGGTCATGGCTGACTTCGGCGCGGACCGAGCAAGAGCCATGCGTGCTACTCGACCCCGATGGCGAATTCCGCCCGGCGAGCCTGTGGCCGCAGACGCCGGCGCGTATGACCCTGATCGCGGGCCCCGAGGGCGGGTTCAGCCCCGCCGAGCGCGACGCGGCGTACGCGGTCGGTTGCCAGGGACTGAGGCTCGGGCCGCGCATCCTGCGCACCGAGACTGCAGCGGTGGCAGCGCTGACGGCATTGCTCGTCTGCTACGGGGATATGGGCGTGTGAGCGGCGATCGCGCTTTCCAGCGCGTCGAAATCCGGGATCGCACATTCACGCGTATCGATCACCGAACGACTCTGGACGAACTTCTCCGCCGCTGGACCGCCGCCATCGATCGGCCGGAGGGTCGCGTCATCCACGGTCTCATTGCGCGGAAGCGCTTCGATGCGCAGCCCGTAGAAACCAGGGTTTTCATTGACCCCGTAGAGCACTACGAAGCGACCCGCGGCGGCAGGCACGTCCTCGCGCGCCCGGCATAGCCGGTCGAACGCGACGAGCGGCACGTCGATCCCACGCCAACGCGTGAGGCCGAGGAGCCAATCCGGCGACTGGCCGTGAGCCAGGCGATGGCTTGACGCGTCGTCGACCGTGATCACCTCGGCAACCGCGCTGCTGGGCAGGATGACGGTCATCCCCCCGAGCGGTAGCAGCAAGCACTTGAGCTCACGCGATTCCGCCACGGCTAGACCGCCGCCTCGGATTGCAGGAGCTGTTCGATATTCTCCATCAGCTCAGCCTCCTGATACGGCTTACCGAGATAGCGATTCACGCCGATTTCCTCCGCGCGGCCACGATGCTTATCGCCCGTGCGCGAGGTAATCATGATGATGGGGACCTGCGCCAGTCGCTGTTCGCCGCGAACGTAGGTCGCCACCTCATAGCCGTCCATGCGCGGCATTTCGATGTCGAGCAGCATCAGGTCCGGCACGCTATGGGCCATCCAGGAGAGCGCATCGATGCCGTCCTTCGCCGTAGCCACGTTGTAGCCATTGCGCTCGAGGACGCGCTGCGTGACCTTGCGGATGGTGATCGAGTCGTCCACGACGAGCACCGTCGTGCCCTCGGATACCGGCTTCGCCGCGCCCAGTCCTGCGACCGCATCCGAAGCGTCCGCGCCTTCCTCATGAGTACCGGTCGCGACAAAGCGGCCTTCCGTACGCAGAAGGCCACCGATATCCAGAATCAGGATCACCCGCCCGTCGGGCATGATGGTCGCGCCGGACAGCCCTGCGAGCTCGTTGACCGGCGCACCCACCGGCTTGACGACGATGTCGCGGCGGCCGACCAGCTGTTCCACCTGCAAGGCGATGCGATCATCGCCCGCGCGGATCATGATGACCGGAAACACCCGGTCGGAGTCATCGAGTCGCGGTTCGGAGGTGCCCAGCAGGCGCCCGAGATGCTCCAGGCGATATTCCGTATTGGCGTACAGGTACGACCGCGAGCGATCGACGTAGAGTGGCTTGAGCTCGCCGGCCGAAACTTGGGCGATGCCCTCGACCGAGGCGATCGGAATGGCGTACACGTCATCGCCGGTATCGACTAGCACCGCCTGATTGATCGCCAAAGTGACCGGCAGACGAATCGAGAAACGCGTACCGCGGCCGACTTCGGTGTTGATGCCCAGCGTGCCGCCGAGCCGTCGAATTTCCGAATCGACCACATCCATGCCCACACCGCGACCCGCGATCTGTGTGACCGAATCAGCGGTTGTGAAGCCGGTTTCGAGCACCAAACGAATGGTCTCGCCATCGTCCAGCTGGTCGTCGGCACCGATCAGTCCGCGCTCGATGGCGCGGCGACGCACGGCCTCCGGGTCGATACCACGACCGTCGTCGGTGACTTCGATGACGATATCCGTGCCGCCGCGGTGCAGGTCGAGCTGGATCACGCCCTCAGCCGGTTTGCCACGCCGCTCGCGTTCCTCCGCGGGCTCGATGCCATGCGCCACCGCGTTGCGCAGCACATGCTCCAGTGGGGCCACGATGCGTTCCTGGACGGATCGATCCAGCTCGATCTCGCCGCCGGTAAAGGACAGTTGGGCTTTCTTGCCCAGTTGGCTGGACGTCTGTCGCACGATGCGCGCCAATCGGCCACGGAGGCCATCGAAACGCACCATGCGCGTCTGCATGAGCCCATCCTGCAGCTCCGAGGAGACGCGTGACTGCTGCAGCAGCAACGTCTCGGCGTCGCGCGTGATGTTGTCCATGATTTCCTTGAGCGAGTCGAGATCCCCGATGCTCTCGGACAAGGAGCGCGACAACTCCTGCAGACGTGTATAGCGGTCGAACTCAAGCGGATCGAAGTCCACGTTCTCGTCGGGCGCGCCGTCACTGGCATCCAACCGCACTTGGTTGCGGTACAGGATCTGCGACTCGGTCTCGTCCTCCATGGTCCGCAACTGGCCACGCAAACGGCTGACGGTCTGATCGAACTCGTTCAGGTTGAAGCGGTACTGGCCCATCTGTTCATTGAGCCGCGAGTGATAGATGCTCACCTCGCCGGCAAAATTGACCAAGTTGTCCAACACCGCGGCTTGCACCCGGATCTGCTCGCCTGCGTGCTGGTACCCGGCGCGGGCCGGTGCCCCTCCCTCCTCATGGGCGGCCGTTTTGGTTTCGCTCGCAGCCGGCGCGGCCGGCGCGTGCGCCGCCGTTTCGGCGGCTCGCTCACCGCTAGTGGCAGCGACCTCCAAGGACTCATCCGGGGTCTCGGACGGATACTGCTGCGGCACGGCGGTCTGCGGCTCTGATTCCGCTTGCGACTTGTACGCTGGCTCCGCGGACCCAGCGGATGCGTGCGCGGAGTTGGTAGCCAGCTCCAGAGAGTCGTCGACCGAGTCCAGATCGTGCAATGCACGCAGGTCCTCGATCAGCCAGTCGATCCGGGCGATGGGCTGACGTGCCCGCGCCTGCTCCATCAGAATCGTCAGCGCGTCGACGGTCTCCTGGAGCAATTCGAAAACGGAGTCGGTGGCCCCCACGGCGCCAACGTCCACGCTATTGACCATCGATTCCAGCTCATGCGTGAGGTCCGCGATCGGCGTGAGACTCGCCATCCGGGCACCACCCTTGAGCGTGTGCAAGCCGCGTTGCAGATCGCTGATGGGGGCATGAGACTCGGGTTGCTCGCGCCACTTCGCGATCGCACGGTCGCACTGCTCCAAGAGCTCGTCACCCTCGCCGAGGAACACCTCCAGCAGCTCGCTATCGCCCTGCTCCTCGCCGGTCTGACTATCCGCGAGGGCCGATTGGCGCTGCGCCTCGAGTCGCCCGCGCACGGTCGAAGTGTCCACCCGGCCGAGATGCGGCAGATCTCCCAGGACCCGATCGATCGCGGCGACCGCCTCGGCGAACACGATGACATCCCCGGTCTCGAGGAAGCCGCGCTGTTCCCGGCGCGCCCGCACGATGTCTTCCAAGGCGCCGGAAAGCTCCGCGATGGCCTCGACACCTGCCGTCTGCGAGCTGCCAACCAGGGTGTGGATCGGGCGTGAAAATGCCGAGTCGATCTCCATCTCCGCGGGCGCCTGGTCCGCGCCGGAGAACACCTGCCGCAGAGCTTCCTGATGGCCCGCCGCCTCGCGTGAGAAGATCTCGAGCAGCGTACGGTCGGGCCCGTCCGCGGCAGCATCGTCCTCCAACTCGGCCGATACACCGTCATCGTCCGGCCCGGCGGCGAACGTAGCGGTCGGTTCGACGTCCTGACCGGCCGCCCCGTCGGCACCGCCGCCGCGGCGCTCCGCGTTCGGATCGATTGCGAGCGCGGCTGGCGTCGGCTCGGGCTCGGGCTCGGGCTCGGGCTCGGGCTCGGGCTCGGGCTCGGGCTCGGAAGCGCCATCTTCCTCAACGGGTGCGAATTCCAGGGGCGCCATGTCCGGAGCGTCGAGCTCCGGTAACTCGGGTGCCCTATGTCCCGTTGCCCACGATTCCGCCGAAGCGGTCTGCGGCGTCATCCCTTCGTCCGTTCCAGCCGCGATTTCGGCACCACTTCGACCTGCGCCCGGCGCGGTGATGGGATGGGCCGGTGCCGGGGGCGTCTCGCCCCGGGCAAGCGCATGCGCGCGCGCGATGAGTTCGTCGATGCCTTCGATGGGAGCCCAGTTGCCCTGAATCTGTTCGACCAACTGCGGAAGCGCCGCTGAGGCCTCCTCCAAGGTCTCGTACACCAGCTCACCCACCTTGACCGACCCATCGAGCACGCGGTTGAGCAGGCTTTCCAGCGACCAGGAGAACGCTCCAAGCAACTCGGCGCCGATCAGCCGCCCCCCTCCCTTGAGGGTGTGGTATGCGCGCCGGATGACGATCATCGCCTCATCGTCCGCCGGGTTCGCTTTCCAACGCGGCAGGTGTTCATTGATCTTGTCGAGTTCGCCCAAGGCCTCCTCGATGTAGACCTCAACCACGTCTTCATCGACGTCGTCGCCAACAATCGCTAGCTGTGACGGACTCGCCGCGTCACGTGCGGACGTCGGCGTCGGCGAACTCTCGCTCCCCGCAGACTCGTCCTCCGTAGGCGACCCACCTACAGACACGGCGTCGTCCACCGGAGCGGCCGGACTTCGTTCGGCGATGGCGCTATCTGGCACAGGCGGCACTGCGGACGTGGCTTCCTCATGAGCGGGCGCCGCGTCTGTTGCGTCGGGCTCGTGGGTCGCGGACGCGCTTGGCGTCCTCGCGTCGTCGAGCATGAGGTCCGACTCGTCCGCACCGCCCAAAAGGTCCATCACGGCGTCCGCGGCGTCTGGCTCAAGTCCTCGGGATTCAGCGGCCGGCATGGGCTCGAGTTCGTCCGGCCCGGTCGATCCATGCGGTACGTCGTCGCTCAGATCCGTGTCCCAGTCGAGGTCCGCATCCCAGCTGTCGGCTGCGGGGGGAACCACGGCGTCATCCCCCGCGCCGCTCGCCGGCGGCTCATTCGGCGCCTCGATCACGACCAGTTCGTCCTCATCGTAGATTTGCGGCGTGCCGCCGGAGCGCAGCGCGTCCAGCGCCCGAACCGCACCCTCGAGCAGGTGCGTCATCGCGACGCGATCGTGGGCCACCGCCTCGAAGTAATACTCCAAGCCGGCGACCACATCGGCAATCAGGATTTGCGCGTTCTCGTCGGGCTGACTCCGAGCCCCGGTCAGCTCGCTCTCGGCGTATTCACGTAGCCCGATGAGCAAGGGTGTCGTACTCTCCAGCGGGAGCATTTGCGCTACGCCCTCGAGCTCGGCGAGCAGCGCGGGCACCTCAGACACGGTCTCCGGGTCCGGGTCGGAGTCGCTGCAAAAGACGCCGATGGCCTCACGCACTTTCGATAGGTTGTCGAGCGAGGCGCCCACGACCGCGGAAATCAGCGGCTGGTATTCCGAGTCGGGCAGATCGCGGATCGCGAGCGATGCGGTATCCCCCTCATCGGCCTCCTCCCCCGGACCATGCCCGCGCTGCAGCCGCGCCAGCTCGCCCTCGGCGCGCAACAGTTCGTCGGCCAGCTCCTGCAGCCGCTGCTCGGCCTCGGCTGCCGCGAGTCCCTCGATCTCCGCCAGCACCTGCGCTTCGGCGTGAAGGGTGGCCTGCCCATCGGTCAGGCCAAGCATCGAGAATGTGTCGGCGACATGCTTGAGGCGTTCGGGCAAGCCCTCGAGCACTTCCGTCCGCCGCTCCTCGCTATGGACGAAGATCTCGACCGCGTCTTTGATCTGCGCGAGTTCCGCGCGGATACCCTCGCCGACGGCGTCGAGCAGATCCCGATTTAGACCTTCGAACCCGGGCGCGTGCTCGCCGCGGGGCAATAGCCGCTCAAGTTCGTAGGTCTGCCGCACCTCGCGCACCGAGGTTCGCTCCGACTCGCAGCGCGCAATTTGAAGGAGCAAGGCGCGCAGCAACGCGGTCGGATTGGCCTGCGCGACTGCGGACTCCCCGCCCCGCGCGGCATCCGCGATGGCGCGCTCGAGCCGTGCGAGCAATGTCTTGATATTCCCGTCACCGCTACCCGCATCGTCGTCCAGAGACTCGACGAAGACGCCGCCCACACGCCACAACTGTTGTACGGCCTCCTGCGCGGTGTGGTCGGCCAGCTCGAGTAGCGCGTCCTCCATCTCGTCGAGTGGATCGCCGCCTCCGGCGGCCCGATACCAATCGAGCAAGGCACGCTGGAAACGGGCACGCCGCCGCTGCGCGGCCGCTTGCAAACGCTCGTCGTCGGAAGGCGCGGCGGCGGGGCCGAAGGACGGCAGAATGGGAAAGAACAGCGCACTCTCATGGAACGGCTCTGCCCCCCGCAACCCACGCAGCCGATTGATCAGCGGCAACAGCACGACCGGCGCATCGCGATGGCCCGCGCGCATTCGGTCGAGGTAGTCGGGCAGGCGAAGAACGGCCTCGAGCAGCACCTCAAGCGCCTGATCGCCCTCGCCCGTCTGCTCGCCGGACATGGCGCTGGCGATCTCGCCCATCTCGCCGACGAGGATTGCCGCCCCGTGCAGCTCAAGGAGTTCCAGCGTGCCGCGGATGGTCGCCAACGGCTGAATGACGGCCGTCACCGACTCGGCGCCCGAGCCGCCGTCTTCCAGGCCGGCCTCGAGTGTGCGCTGGACGTTGGTGACGAGCGGCGCGAGCTCGCGCAGCGTCGTGTCGATCGAGTTGATTTCAGCCGTTTGCACGCTGCTGAGCCCTCGGCGCCTCGCCGTATCGGCGCTAGACGCTGCCCTCCTGCGCCACCGCATCGCTCTCGCCGCCAAGTTCCTCCGGCAGCTTGAAGCCCGTGACCGAGGCACGCAGGTCGCGCGACAGTTCGGTCAACTCCCCAATCGAGGTCGCCGTCTCACTGGTGCCATCCGAGGTCTGGATGGTGATGCCCTGAATGACGTTCATCGTCTCGGAGATGTGGACGGCGGTCTCGGCCTGCTGCTCGGCCTCCTGCGAAATTTGCTGAATGAGGTCGGCGATCTGCGTCGACACCGATTCGATCTCGCCCAGAGCACCGCCGGCCTCCTCGGCGAGCTTGGCGCCGCTGACCACACCGGCGGTCGATTGCTCCATCGACTGCACGGCCTCGCTGGTGTCGTTCTGAATCGTCTTGATCAGCGCTTCCACCCGCTTGGTCGCGTCCGTCGCGCGCTCGGCCAGGCGCTGGACCTCGTCGGCGACCACGGCAAAGCCACGGCCCGCCTCACCGGCGGTGGAGGCCTGAATGGCAGCGTTCAACGCAAGGATGTTGGTCTGCTCGGCGATATCGTTAATCACCTCGATAATGTCGCCGATCTCTTGCGAGGACTCGCCCAGGCGTTTGATTCGCTTCGAGGTCTCCTGAATCTGCTCGCGAATCGAGTCCATGCCGGAGATCGAGCGGCGCACCGTTTCAGCGCCGCTCGATGCGATCGACACCGACTTGAGCGCGACCTCGGCCGAGCCGCGCGCGTTCTCCGACACACGCTCCATCGAGGTAGCCATGTCGGTGATCTGCTCGTTGGCCGCCGCGATCTCACGCGCCTGCTGATTACTCGCCTCGGCCAGGCGAATCGCCGTACTCTGCGTGCGGTCCGCAGCGCGGGCCACATCCTCGGCCGTGGCGTTAATCGTGGTCACCAGGGTGCGCAGCGCGTCAATGGCCGAGTTGACCGAGTCGGCGATAGCACCGGTGATGTCCTCGGTTACCGTCGCGTGCGTCGAAAGGTCGCCATCGGCCAGCGTCGCCATTTCGTCGAGCAAACGCAGAATCGCGCGCTGGTTCCGGCGGTTCGTCTCGTTGGACTCCTCGAAGCGCTTACGGCTGCTGCGAATCATCACCCACGCCAAGCCGACCAGATTGAGGAAAACCGCTGCGGCGAAGCCCAACGCGATGAACAACGCGATACTGATCGCCTCGCCGGTGCGCAGCGCCTCGTCAAGATCGCGCGCCGCGGCCACCAGATCGCCGCGCAGGTTGTCGGCCGCCTGGGTGGCCGTTTGCAGTTGTGGCACCAGGTCGTAGATGACGTCGATGTCGCCACGCACATTGGCGAAGATCGTGTCCAGACGCTCGAGGCTCTCCCGCACTTGTGGATTGTCGATCGCCGGGATGTCACCTGAACCAGTCAGCATCTGGTCGAGGACGCCGCCGAATTCCTCGGCCGATTGCGCGAAGCGGTCGGCTGCGGCAAAGGCCTGACCGCCGCCGATCTGCAGCTGATCGAGCGCGCTCAACGATTGCTCGAGGCGCGAAAGCTGACGCCCTGCAGATTCCACCAGCGGCGTGGGCGCGCCCGTCTCGACCAGTTGCTCGAGCACAATGTCGGTCTGAACCCGAAGAGGCGTCGATAGCGAGTCCACCTGTTCGAGGTATTCATTGACCCGCTCGACCGAGTTGCGCCCCTCGATGATCGCTTGGACGCTTCCGGCCTCAACCTCCCAAGCATCCTGTACCGCCTGGAATTCGTTCGCGTAGCTATCGGGCAAGGCGGGCAATCCGGATTGCGGGTCGCCCTCGGCGAGAACTTGGAGGTTATCCACGAACGAGTCGGTCAGATCCCCCAGGGTCTCGTACGCCTCGATGTCACCCGACGCGGCCGCGATGGCGGTGTTGGAGATCTGTTCTGCCAGACGCCGCTGTTCGGTGATCAGCGTACTGTACTGCTCGCGATACTGACCCTGAATCTGCGCGTACAGGAAGGCCGCGACCATCCCGGTGAGCAGGGCCACCAGTAGCACGGACAGCAGTACGACCGGATTGCGGATGGCGCGCAGGGCCGACCCGACCTTCAGATTCGGCATGCTGAGTACCCCCATGCCTTGTTCCCCCCCGCCATTGAAGCGTCACAGCGACGCTTACGGTGTTATGTTGAGAAAGTCCTTGCTCGCCACCAACTTGGCGAGGCTCAGCACCGGCCATTGTTCGTCCAGCCGCCGAAAGCCATCGACCACGTACGGTGCCAGCGCTTGGGTGGCCACGTCGGCCGGCACCTGCTCCTCGAAATAGAAACGCTTCATGCCGAGGACATCATCGACGCGAAATGCGGCCGAGATGCCCTCACGTTCGTAATGCAATGCACGTGCCTGGCGGCTTTGCGCCGAACGTCCGCCCGTGGCGAAGCCGTGCAGATCGATGACCGGGACCAGTGTACCCCGCACATTGGCCACGCCCAGGAACCACGACACCGTGCCTGGCACTCGGGTACACACCGGCGGGTCGAGGATCTCGCGCACATCATCCATCGTGGCCACGAATCGCTCATCGCCGACACGAAAGCCAATGCCCGACCATTGTTCCCGCACCTCCGCCTGACCCGGTAGCTCAGTGTCGGCTGCCGCGAGCCTCCGCTCGTGCGCGAGCAACAGGTCGATGGGTTCGGTCGCGGCCATTTATGGCGTCGTCACGCAGAGCCGTTCAGGCACGACTGGACACGGCTGATCAAATCCTCTTCCTTGACCGGCTTTACCACGTAGTCGCGCGCGCCCTGACGCAGTCCCCAGACCCGGTCAGTCTCCTGATCTTTTGTCGTAATGATGATCACCGGGATATTCGCCGTCTCCGGTGTCTTGTTCAGCTGGCGCGTCGCCTGAAAGCCGTTCATGCCCGGCATGACCACGTCCATCAGGATCACATCGGGCTGAAGCTCCGCCGCCTTTTGCAGACTTGTCTCTCCGTCCGTGGCTGCCTCGACCTTGTATCCATTCTTCTCCAGCATCTGCTGATAGGCATGGATCTCCGTGGGCGAGTCATCAACGATCAAAACGGTGGCCATGTCGGTATTCTCCCGCTTGTTTATTTTGGCCCGTCGTCATGGGCGTGACCACCGGCGGCCGCGCCCGTCATCAGCTATCCGATCGCCTTGCGAATGGCCTCGGTCAGATCTTTTTCGCCCACCGGCTTGGTCAGGTAGTCGCGCGCGCCCTGGCGCAGGCCCCAGACCTTATCGGTCTCCTGATCCTTGGTGGTGATCATGATGACCGGGATATTCGCCGTTTCCGAATCGCGGGCGAGCTGGCGGGTGGCTTCAAAGCCGTTCATGCCCGGCATGACCACGTCCATCAGGACGGCATCCGGCTTGAGTTCCCGTGTGCGCTCGAGGCAGCGCGAACCATCGTCGAGAGTCTCCACCTGGTAGCCGCCCTTTTCCAGCACCGTCTTGAAGTGGTGCTGGTCGGTCGGCGAATCTTCGACGATTAGCACAGTCGCCATGATCAATGTTCTCCGCAATGCCAATGATGAATTCCAGCCGGCCCGTCAGGCCTATCCGGCACCGGCACGATGTTAAGGCGTTCTAGGCAATGGGCGCGCATGCCTTGCACCTAACCGACACTCGCGACGTGCTGCTTGATCGCGCCGAGCAGATCCTCCTTCGAGAACGGTTTGGTGAGGTATTGCTCGGAGCCCACGAGGCGGCCGCGCGCACGATCGAAGATGCTGTCCTTGCTGGTCAGCATGATCACGGGCGTGCTCTTGAACTTGCTGTTGTGCTTGATGAGGGCGCACGCCTGATAGCCATCGAGACGCGGCATCATGACGTCGATGAAGATGATTTCGGGCTCGTGCTCGGCAATCAGGGCGAGTGACTCAAACCCGTCGCCGGCCGTAATCACTTCACAACCCGCTTTGGTCAGAAGGTTCTCGGCCGACCGCCGGATGGTCTTGCTATCGTCGACGACCATGACCTTCAGGCCATCGAGTGAGGCGCTTTCATCGCCCATCGCGCGTTGTCTCCCCCGGAAGCGGCCGGTCCGCACGGTTTTTTGTAGTACTCCACCGACCGGACGATATCGCAAGCATCACGGGCAGGCAACGGAGCATCCGTCGTGGCCGTACGTTTCTCTTGCGCCCTGTCCGGCCAGCCGAGTCGGGTGTCCAGCGGAGGGGCAGTGTAGCGGCGAATACCGCCGAACGACAGCAGCCGCGCTCGGCCATCATGCGGCCGGGTCTCCTGATCGAGTACCATGCCGGTCTAAGTCGCACTTATTGGGAGCCTTGCCATGGCCACGGCGCTGCAAACCGTGCCTCACCTGACCACCGCCAATGGGGGGCCGCTGCATGCGATCGAGGCGCAGATCCTCGCGCATCAACCCCAGATCGAGGCGTGGCTGCGGCAGCAGTGGATCGCGACGCCCGCACCGTTTTATGCCTCGGTGGACCTGCGCAACGCGGGCTACAAGCTCGCACCGATCGACACCAACCTGTTCCCGGCGGGCTTCAATAACCTAAACCCGGACTTCATGCCGCTATGCGTGCAAGCCCTGCAGTCGGCGCTTGAGCGCGTATGCCCAACGGCCGCGCGCATCGTCCTGATTCCCGAAAATCACACGCGCAACCAGCATTATCTGGAGAGTCTCGCCGCGCTCGTCGACATGATGGTCGCCGCGGGATTCGATCTGCGCGTAGGATCGCTCGACCCCGAACTCACCGAAGCGCGGCGCGTCGACCTGCCCTCGGGCCGCAGCCTGCGCCTCGCCCCGCTCGAGCGCAGCGGCTCGCGGGTACATGTGGGCGATTTCACGCCCTGCGCCGTCGTGCTCAACAACGACCTCGCCAGCGGTCGACCGTCCGCGCTGGAGGACCTGGAACAGCCGATCCTGCCGCCGCTGGCGCTCGGCTGGTCCGATCGACTCAAATCCAAGCACTTCCTGGAATACAACCGGGTCGCGCGCGAGTTCAGTGAGGTCATCGGTCTCGACCCATGGCTGATCGATCCGCTGGCGCGCAACTGCGGCGAGATCGACTTCATGAACCGCGAGGGCGAGAGCTGCCTGGAGCTGCATGTCGCAGAGCTGCTCGAGCAGATCCGCGCAAAATACGAGCAGTACGGCATCGACCTCGACCCGTTCGTGGTCATCAAGGCCGACGCGGGCACCTACGGCATGGCCGTGATGACGGTTCGCTCCGTGGACGAGGTCCACGCACTCAATCGCAAGCAGCGTAAACAAATGAACATGGCCAAGGGCGGACGCGCAGTCTCGCGGGTCATCCTGCAGGAAGGCGTCTACACCTCGGAGACCTGGGGCGACGGTGCCGCGGTCGCCGAGCCGGTCGTCTACATGATCGACCACTTCGTCGTCGGCGGCTTCTACCGCGTCCACGGCGAGCGCACGCACACGGACAACCTCAACGCCCCCGGCATGCAGTTCGAGCCCCTCGCTTTTGCCAGCGCCTGTAATACGCCCCAGGGCAGCATGGCCCCGGACGCCACACCGAACCGGTTTTACGCCTACGGCGTGATCGCGCGACTGGCGTTGCTGGCGGCCGCGCGTGAGCTCGATGGGGCCCAGGCGACATGACGCTGCGTATCGGCTTTGTGATGGATCCGCTCGCATCCATCACCCCCAAGAAAGACTCCACCCTCGCACTCATGCTGGCCGCCCAGGCCCGGGGCTGGCAGGCGCTGGAGATCCACGTCCCCGATCTCGCCCTGGCCGATGGCGCCGTCGGTGCCCGCATGCGCGAGGTCACTGTATATGACGACGAGGCGCATTGGTTCGACGCCGGCGCACAATTCGACGCGCCACTGACCGAACTGGACGCGGTATTGATGCGCAAGGACCCGCCGTTCGACATGGATTACGTCTACGCGACGTACCTGCTCGAACAGGCCGAGGCCGCCGGCGTCCCGGTGATCAATCGTCCGCGCGCGCTGCGCGACGCCAACGAAAAACTCTTCACCGCCTGGTTCCCGCAGTGCTGCCCACCGACACTGGTCACCGCACGCAAGGACCGGCTGCGCTCGTTCATCACCGAGCAGGGCGAGGCGATCGTCAAACCGCTCGACGGCATGGGCGGCACCGGCATCTTCCGCCTGCGGCCGGACGACCCCAACATCAATTCCGTCCTCGAGACGCTCACCGCTGGCTATCAGCGAGCGATCATGGCGCAGCTGTATCTGCCCGCGATCAGCGAGGGCGATAAGCGCGTCCTCGTCATCGACGGCGAGCCGCTCGATTACGTGCTGGCGCGCCTGCCCTCGGCCGGCGAAACGCGCGCCAACCTGGCCGCCGGCGGCGGCTATCGCACCCAGCCGATCTCGGACGCCGAGCGCTGGATCGCCGGGCAGGTCGCACCCACCCTGCGCGAGCGCGGCCTCCTGTTTGTCGGCCTCGATGTCATCGGCGACCGACTGACCGAGATCAACGTCACCAGCCCCACCTGCATCCGCGAGATCGCGCGCGATGCGGGCGTCAACGCGGCCGATCGGCTGTTCGACGTCCTCGCGCCGCGCCTCGTCAAAGCCTGACCCGCGCACCGTGAGCACCGCCGTCAGCGCCAGCGATCGCATGGGTTTCACCCTGTTCCTCGCGGCCGCGGTACACGGGCTCGTGATCCTGGGCATCGGCTTCGCGCCGCTCGAGCGCGGACCGAACATGCCCAAGGCCCTCGACGTGGTGCTGGTCCAGCAGGAGACCGAAGATGCGCCCGAGGAGGCGGACTACCTGTCGAATGCCAACTCCGCCGGCGGGGGGGCGAGCGAGGAACCCACGCGGCCGCGCGCGCCGGTCAGCGCGCCCGAGCCGAGCGCCCAAGCAGGGCTTGCCCCGGCACCGCTGGAGGCGGGCGCGCCCGAGCCGGCGCCGCAGACGCCCGAGGAGATCGTGAGCCAGCGCGACGCGGGGCGCACCCAGACCGCCGAGCAGCCCGAGCAGGAGCCCACCGAACGCCGTCGTCAGGAGCAGGAGGTCGATTTCGACGCCCGCATCGCCCGCCTGAGCCAGGAAATCGACAACGCCGTCGAGGACTACGCGCAGCGTCCGCGCAAGACCTTTGTCACCGCGCGCACACGCGAATCGGCCGCGGCCCGCTACATGCACGAGTGGGTCGAGGCGGTTGAGCGCACCGGGAACGCCAACTATCCCCGAGCCGCCAGGCGTGACGGCGTCTCCGGCTCGCTGGTGCTGGTGGCGGCAGTGCGCGCCGACGGCGGTCTGGCCGAGGTCGAGGTCCGGGCCTCGTCGGGGCGGCAGTTGCTCGACGAAGCCGCCGAGCGCATCGTGCGCCTGGCCGCGCCGTTCGCCGCTTTCCCCGATGAGCTGCGCGAAAGCACCGACACGCTCTACATCACCCGAACCTGGGAATTCACCTCCGGGAATCGCCTCGACACGCGCTAGCGCGCCGACGCACCACTCGCGACGGGCGTGCATGCGCTATACGATAGGCGAAACGCCGAATGGTGGAGGCCTCGTGGAGCTCAGCAACCACTTCTTGTTGGCCATGCCGACGCTGGAAGATCCCAACTTCCGCCGCACGCTCACGTACATTTGCGAGCACACGGAACACGGCGCCATGGGACTGGTGGTCAACCGCCCGTTGGCCCTCACCGTCGGTGAGGTCTTGCAGCATCTGGAAATCGAACCGGAGGCGACCCATCTGGCCCAGCAGCCGGTCCATTACGGCGGCCCGGTCGAGGCCGAGCGCGGCTTCGTCATCCACACCCCGATGGGGAACTGGGAAGGCACGCTGCAATTGTCCGAGAACCTGGCGGTGACCACCTCGCGTGACATCCTTGAGGCCATGGCCCAGGGGGCCGGTCCGGACCAGGCCCTGGTGACCCTGGGCTATTCCGGCTGGGGTGCCGGCCAGCTCGACGAGGAGATGGTTCACAACGCCTGGCTGACCTGTCCGGCCGACATGGATATCTTGTTCGACATGCCGGCCGAGGAGCGCCTCGCCACTGCGGCGACGCGCATGGGCATCGACCTGAGTCTGATGTCGACTGACCCGGGTCATGCCTGAGTACGCCAACCCACACCAAAGCGTTCCCACGCCCCGTCAACAACGACGCGCACGTGCCCGCTAGTTATCTGTGCTTCGATTTCGGCGAGCGCCGCATCGGCGTGGCCGCGGGCCAGGCCATCACCGGCTCGGCGAGTCCGGTGACCACGGTCGCCGCGCACGCCGGCGAACCCGACTGGCAGGTAGTCGATTCCGTCGTCGCGGAATGGCGGCCCGATGCGCTGGTCGTGGGGATTCCACTGCTGCTGGATGGGGCCGAGCAGCCGTTGACCCGACGTGCGCGCGGCTTCGCGCGTGCCCTGGGCACGCGCTATGGGCTGACCGTTCATGAGGCCGACGAGCGCCTGTCCTCGGCCGCCGCCGAACAGCTGGTGGCCGATGCCCGCGCTCGTGGCGTGCGCCGGAGGACGCGCAAGGGCGATATCGATAGAATAGCGGCCTGCCTGATTCTCGAGCGCTGGCTCGCTGACCGGAGTCTCCATGGCGACTGATGCCGCCACCGTCGAAGACTGGCTCGACCGTATGGCCGACGAGATTCGCACCGGCGCGGGCAAATCGCTGCCCGAGCTGCTCACGGTCGGTGTGCACTCCGGCGGTGTCCGCGTTGCACAGGCACTCCATCAGCGACTCGGGCTCGCCCAGCCGCTGGGCACGCTCGATATCTCCTTCTACCGCGACGATTTCACGCGCATCGGCTTGCACCCACGGGTGCGCCGCTCCGAGCTGCCGGTATCGGTGGAGGACCGCACGGTCCTGCTGGTCGACGATGTGCTCTACAGCGGGCGCACGATCCGCGCCGCGCTCAACGTGCTGTTCGACTACGGCCGCCCCGCGCGCGTGATGCTGGCCGTACTGGTCGAGCGTACCGGTCATGAATTGCCGATCCGCGCCGACTTCGCCGGCGCGCGGCTGGACCTGGCCGCCGACCAGCAAGTCCGTCTCAATAGCCAGGATCTCGGGCTCACCATCCGGGACCGCGGCGGGGAGGCCGCTCATGGCTGAGGCGGGCGATCACCAGGTCGATGCCGAGGGCCGGCTGCGCCATTTCCTCACCACGGAGGGACTGACGGGCGCACAGCTTACCGAGATCCTGGATCTGGCCGAGTCGTTCGCCGGGATGCACGAACAGTCGGTCAAGAAAGTACCCTTGCTACGCGGCCACACGGTGGCCAATCTGTTCTTCGAGACCAGCACCCGCACGCGCAGCACCTTTGAGCTGGCCGCGAAACGCCTCTCGGCCGACGTGCTCAACCTCGACGTATCGTCCTCCTCGACCTCCAAGGGCGAATCGCTGCTCGACACCATCGCCAACCTGCAGGCAATGCAGTGCGATCTGTTCGTCATCCGTCACAGCGAGTCGGGCGCGGCGCATTTCGTGGCCGCCCATGTGGCCCCGGGTTCGCACGTGGTCAACGCCGGCGACGGTCAGCACGCGCACCCGACCCAGGCGATGCTGGACATGTTCACCATCCGCCGCCACAAGGGTCGCTTCGAGGGGCTATCGGTGGCCATCGTCGGCGACGTGCGCCATTCGCGGGTTGCGCGCTCGCAAATCCACGCCCTGCGCGCGCTCGGCGCGGGCGACATCCGCGTAGTGGGCCCACGCACGTTGCTGCCCGCGGCGGTCGAGGAGCTCGGGGTCACGCCCTACCACGACATCGAGGCGGGGTTGGCCGATGCCGACGTCATCATCCTGCTGCGCCTGCAGCGCGAGCGCATGGAGCACGCACTGCTCCCGAGCGAGGCCGAGTATTTCGCCGGCTGGGGCGTCACCCTCGAGCGCGTGGCGCGCGCCAAGCCGGGCGCCATCGTCATGCACCCGGGGCCGATCAACCGCGGCGTCGAGATCGCCTCCGAAGTCGCCGACGGCCCTCAGTCCGTGATCCTCGAACAGGTCACCAACGGCATCGCCGTACGCATGGCCGTGATGGCGTTGGTCACCGGAACGGCCCCAGCCACCCGGGAGACCGCCGAATGAGCGCCTGGGTGATCGCGGGCGGCCGCGTGCTCGACCCGGCCACGGGGCTCGACGAGCGCAGCGACATCTGGATTGCCGACGGGCATATCGCGGCCATCGGCGCCCCGCCCGCGGAGTTCCCCGCTCACGAACGAATCGATGCGAGCGGGCGCGTGGTGTGCCCGGGCCTGGTCGATCTCTGCGCGCGGCTGCGCGAACCGGGCGAGACGCACAAGGGCACGATCGCCAGTGAGACCCGCGCCGCCGCTGCTGGTGGAATCACCACGGTTTGCTGTCCACCCGACACCGTGCCGGCGATCGACAGCCCGGCGACGGTCGAGTTCGTCCGCCAGCGCGCGGTCGACGCGGGCTACGCCCATGTGCGGCCGATGGGTGCGCTGACGCGCGGGCTCGAGGGTGAATACCTCGCGCCGATGCGCGCGCTAATCGCCGCCGGCTGCGTGGCACTCGGCCAGGCTGAGCGCAGCGTGCGCGACACGCAGGTATTGCGCGCGGCCTTGGATTACGCCGCGACCCACGACTTCCTCGTGCTGCTGCCACCGCTCGATCCGTGGATTGCCACCGGCTGCGCCGCCGAAGGCGCGCTGGCGAGCCGTCTCGGCCTCTCGTCGATCCCGGTCTCCGCCGAAACCGCCGAGCTGGGACGTATTCTCGCGCTGGTGGCTGACACCGGCGCGCGGGTCCACGTGGGCCGCCTATCGTCGGCGGCGGCGGTCGAGCAGATCGCACGCGCCCGCGCCGACGGCCTGCCGGTGAGCGCCGACGTGGCGGCGCACCAGCTACATCTGACCGATTCCGCGCTGCGCGGGCTCGATGCCCGCGTCCACGTGCGCCCACCGCTACGCAGCGCGCACGACCGCGATGCCCTGCGCGAAGCCGTGGCCGCGGGCGTGATCGAGGCGATCTGCTCCGATCACCAGCCGCACGAGTCCGACGCCAAGCGCGCGCCCTTTGCCGCCAGCGCACCCGGCGTGTCCGCATTGGAGACGCTGTTGCCGCTGGTACTGACCTTTGCGGAAGAGACCGATTGCGGGCTCGCCACCGCCCTGGCCCGGGTGACCGCGGGACCGGCGGCCCTGTTGGGTCTGCACGCGGGGACGTTGACGCCGGGCGCGCCTGCGGATCTATGCCTGTTCGACCCGCAGCAGGAATGGACCCTGGAGGGCGCGGCCATGGTCAGCCGCGGCCGGAACACGCCGTTCGAGGGGAACCCCCTGCGCGGGCGCGTCGATCGGGTGCTGCTCGCCGGAGAACCGCTCCTGACCGACGCGTAGACCCTGCGTTCGCGCCCAGACATGGCCCACTAGCCTCGGCGCAGCAATCCGCCCCCGCCCTTCCCGCCGCCAGCTTCGTCACTGGCAAGATCGAGGTCGACCCCCTCGGTCAGATCCTGGGACTGCGAATCGCTCCCCTCAAGCTTGAGCTTGAGGCGCAGATCGTTGACCGAATCCGCGTTGCGCAAGCCCTCCTCGGCCGTAATCTTGCCCGCCTCGACCAGATCGAACAGCGCGTCGTCGAAGGTGCACATGCCTGCCTCGCGCGACTTCTTCATCAACGCCTTCATCTCATGCACCTCGCCCTTGAGGATCAGGTCCGACATCAAGGGGGTGTTGATCAGCACCTCAACGGCGGGCACGCGCCCCTCCGTGTCGAGGCGCCGCAGCAGACGCTGTGAGACGACCGCCTTCATGTTGAGCGACAGGTCCATGAGCAACTGACGGCGGCGCTCCTCGGGGAAGAAGTTGATGATGCGGTCCATCGCCTGATTGGTGCTGTTGGCGTGCAAGGTGGCCAGGCACAGGTGCCCCGTCTCGGCGAAGGCGATAGCGTGTTCCATGGTCTCGCGGTCACGGATCTCGCCGATCAGGATCACGTCCGGGGCCTGGCGCAGCGTGTTCTTGAGCGCGACCTCCCAGCCCTCGGTATCGGTGCCGATTTCACGCTGGCTGACGATGCAGCCCTTGTGCTGGTGCACGAACTCGATCGGGTCCTCGACGGTGATGATGTGCCCACTCGAGTTCTGATTGCGGTAGTCCACCATGGCGGCCAGCGAGGTCGACTTGCCCGAGCCGGTCCCGCCGACGAAGATCACCAGCCCGCGCTTGGTCATCGCGATGTCGCGCAGGATCTCCGGGGTGTCGAGATCCTCGAACGTGGGGATCGTGTCGGTGATGGTACGTGCGACCAATGCCGTGCTGCTGCGCTGGGTGTAGGCGTTGATGCGGAAGCGCGCCACATCACGCAAGGCGACCGCGAAGTTGCACTCATTCGATGCATCGAATTCGGCAAGCTGACGCTCGTTCATCAGCGACCGCACGAGTGTCTGCGTATGCGCAGGCAAGAGCTTCTGGTTGGATATCTGCACCAGCTTGCCATGCACCTTCATCGATGGCGGCGCACCCGCGGCGATGTACAAATCCGACCCCTCGCGCGCCTTGAGCATGCGCAGGAGGTCATGCATGTACTTGAGGGCCTTCTCGCTGTCCATTGTGGTGTCCCCGGCCTCGTACGATGCGGCACGCGATTATAGCGCGTCCGGGCTGGTCGCCTTCTTCTTGGCCTCTTCCTTCGTCACCGCACCGCGCTCGATCAACTGCTTGAGGTTCTGATCGAGCGTCTGCATGCCGTGGCTCTGACCCGTCTGAATGGCCGAGTACATCTGCGCGATCTTGTCTTCGCGAATGAGATTGCGGATGGCCGGCGTGCCGAGCATGATCTCGTGCGCCGCGATGCGTCCGCCGCCCGACTTCTTCAGCAGGGCCTGCGAGATCACCGCGCGCAGCGACTCGGACAGCATCGAGCGCACCATGTCCTTCTCGGCCGCGGGGAAGACGTCGACGATTCGGTCGATGGTCTTCGCCGCCGAGCTGGTGTGCAGGGTGCCGAACACCAGGTGACCGGTCTCCGCCGCTGTCAGCGCCAGGCGGATGGTCTCCAGGTCGCGCAGCTCGCCGACCAGAATAGTGTCCGGGTCCTCACGCAGGGCCGAGCGCAGCGCCTCGTTGAAGCCCAAGGTATCGCGATGCACCTCGCGCTGATTCATCAGACACTTCTTCGATTCGTGAACGAACTCGATCGGGTCCTCGACCGTGAGGATGTGGCCATACTCGGATTCGTTCTTGTAATTGACCATGCCCGCCAGCGTGGTCGACTTGCCCGAGCCCGTGGGTCCGGTCACCAGCACGATGCCACGCGGGTATTCCGAGATGTCCTGGAAGATCTTCGGCGCGCCGAGCTGCTCGAGCGTCAGGATCTCCGAAGGGATGGTGCGAAACACCGCGCCCGCACCGCGGTTATGGTTGAACGCGTTGACGCGGAAGCGCGCGAGCTGCGGGATCTCAAAGGAGAAGTCGGTCTCGAGAAACTCTTCGAACGTCTTGCGCTGACTGTCGTTCATGATGTCGTAGATCATGGAATGCACGGCCTTGTGCTCCATGGCCGGCACATTGATCCGGCGGACATCCCCATCCACGCGAATCATCGGCGGCAGACCCGCGGATAAGTGCAGGTCCGATGCGCCGTTCTTCACGCTGAAGGCGAGCAGTTGGGAAATGTCCATGCGTCCTCCACGAGCGCGGTCCGGGCGAGACCGGCGGAACCGCGAGTATACCGGCTGTTCGCCGGCGGCTTCAGCCGCGTGGCAGCGCGCTCAGCAAGGGACATCCGCCGCCGCACGATCCCGGTGCAGCTTGCCCGAGCGCGGCGCTGGTGAAAAGTCCGGATGCGGGCATCCGGCCGCCTCGTATATCCTTGCGCCACATTCGGCACGGAGCGGCGCGATGGAGCGGCAACGCATCGCCTTTATCGGCGGCGGCAACATGGCACGCAGCCTGATCGGCGGCCTGATCGGCGACGGCTACCCCGCGGACGCGCTTGCGGTCTCCGAGCCCGACGAGCAGCGCCGCCAGGACCTGAACGCACGATTCGCGGTCGCCACGGCCGCGGATAATCGTACGGCTGTGTCCGGCGCCGACATCGTCGTACTGGCCGTCAAACCGCAACTGGTACACGAAGTGGCCTCGGAGATTGCCACTGCGCTCGCGGATGCGCGGCCGCTCGTGATCTCCATCGCCGCGGGCGTTCGAGCCGCCGATATCGGCCGCTGGCTCGGCTACGACGGACCGATCGTCCGCTGCATGCCCAATACGCCCGCGCTACTGCAGAGCGGCATCACTGCGCTCTACGCCAACGAACGCGTCTTGGAGGCGCAGCACGATGCCGCCGAATCGATCCTGCGTGCCGTCGGCACGGTCATCTGGCTCGATGACGAGGATCGGATGGATACCGTCACCGCCATTTCCGGCAGCGGCCCAGCCTACTTCTTCCGGATGATGGAGGCACTGGAGAAGTCCGGCACCGCGCGCGGCTTGCCGGCCGAACAGGCCCGGTTGCTGGCAATCGAGACGGCCCTTGGCGCAGCACGCATGGCGCTGGAGTCCGACGACGATCCGGCGACCCTACGCGCTAACGTCACCTCGAAGGGTGGAACCACGGCTGCGGCGCTCGATGCGTTCGAGCACGGTGGCTTTGCCGATCTGGTCGATCGAGCCGTCGGCGCGGCCGCCGATCGCGCGGGCGAACTCGGCGACAAGCTAGGGAAAGTATGATCAATCCTTTGGAGCCGTACCCCCTGAGCCCCGGCCGCTTTTGGCGCCTGGCGGTGTTGCGGCGCCGACCCGATAGCTTGGCCGGACGGCCACCACGCCAAGCGAGGGTGCCAAAATCGGCGCGAGCGCGGCGACAAACAATTAATCAGACCTCCCTAGGA
This sequence comes from Halofilum sp. (in: g-proteobacteria), assembly GCA_040880995.1. Lineage (GTDB taxonomy): Bacteria > Pseudomonadota > Gammaproteobacteria > XJ16 > Halofilaceae > Halofilum. The sequence continues at coordinate 3,120 of JBBEEB010000067.1, read as the reverse complement.
GCCGAATAAATGGATGGTTACGGAATCGACGCACTGCGGTTTCTGATCAGCACGCTGATCGATCTGTACGCGCTGGTCATCGTCCTGCGCTTCTTCATGCAGGCGGTGGGCGCCGAGTTCTTCAATCCACTGGCGCAGTTCGTGGTCAAGGCGACACGCCCGGTGCTCGGCCCACTGCGGCGGGTGATCCCGCCAGTAGGCCGCTATGACCTCGCCGCGGTCGCGGTCGCGGCTGCGCTGATGCTACTCAAGATCGGGCTGTACAAGGCCCTGGGCATCTCCTCGATCGTCATCGGTGGATATGCGGTCGGCATCATGCATGTCGGGGTCCTTACCCTAATCTGGCTGGCATTCGTCGACCTGATCACGCTGTTCATCAATATCTGGTTCTTCGCCGTGCTGATTCAGGCGATCCTGTCCTGGATCGCGCCGGCCGGGCCCAACCCGGTGCTCGAACTGCTCCATCGCATCACCGACCCGCTGTTACGGCCGGTGCGCAACAGTCTCCCAATGATCGGAGGTATCGACCTATCGCCACTAGTGGTGCTGATCGGGCTGCAGCTACTCAAGATGCTGCTGATCCCGCCCTTGCTGCAGCTGGCATGAGCGAGTCACCCAGCGATTTTTGCCGCTGGGACGGCCCCGACCTACTGCTCGAAGTTCGCGTGATCCCGCGGGCACGGGAGACCGCGGTGGCCGGCCTGCGCGCCGGCCGCCTGCTCATCCGCCTGCAAGCGCCACCGGCGGAGGGCAAAGCGAACGCCGCGCTCGAGCGCTATCTGGCCCGCCTGTGCGGCGTCAGCCGTGGCGCGGTCACCATCGAAGCCGGCGAGACCGCCCGCGACAAGCGCGTCCGCATCACCCGCCCCGGCAC
>JBBEEB010000067.1:0-2146 GCA_040880995.1 Halofilum sp. (in: g-proteobacteria) | reverse complement strand
CATTCTGCGAGGCGATTGCCGCCTGTTGTATACTTGCGCGTTCCGGTTCTGACCTCCGCGTGGCGCACCCCCGAATGCCCGAGACGCTCCCGTCCGACTCGGTCGGCGTAGTCGCTCCGCAGCAGCTCGCTTTCGACGAGGAGCTGCCGCTCGACTGCGGGCGGTCGCTGGAGCAATATCAGATCGTCTTCGAGACCTACGGCGAACTCAACGCCGAGCGCAGCAACGCCATCCTGGTGTGTCACGCGCTTTCCGGCGATCACCACGCGGCCGGCTATCACGACATCGACGACACCAAGCCGGGTTGGTGGGAGACCTGTATCGGGCCGGGCAAGCCCATCGATACCAACCGGTTCTTCGTCATCTCGCCGAACAACATCGGCAGCTGCCAGGGTTCGACCGGCCCCAACTCGATTAATCCGCAAACCGGCAGTTACTACGGGCTCGACTTCCCCATCGTCACCTGTGGCGACTGGGTCCGCGCGCAACGGCGCTTGTTGCAGGCCTTGGGCATCGGCCGCCTGGCCGCGGTGGTCGGACCGAGTCTCGGCGGCATGCAGGTGATGCAGTGGACGATCGACTATCCGGACATGATGCGTCACGCCATCATCATCGCCGCGGCCGCCAAGCTCACGGCGCAGAACATCGCGTTCAACGAGATCGCGCGCCAGGCCATCATCTCCGATCCGGAGTTCCATGAGGGCCGGTTCTACGAGCACGATACGGTGCCGCGTCGCGGCCTGATGCTCGCGCGCATGCTAGGCCACATCACGTATCTGTCCGATGACGCCATGCGCGACAAGTTCGGGCGCGAGCTCAACGGCGGGCGCCTCGGCTACAGCTTTGACTCGGAGTTCCAGGTCGAAAGCTATCTACATCATCAGGGACAGCAGTTCGTCGACCGCTTCGATGCCAACTCATACCTGCTGATGACCAAGTCGCTCGACTACTTCGATCCGGCGGCGGAGACCGACGGTGACCTGACGCGCGCGCTCGCACCGGCGACCTGCCGCTTCCTGGTGCTATCGTTCACCTCGGACTGGCGCTTTTCGCCGACGCGCTCACTCGAGGTCGTTCAGGCGCTACTGGATAACCACAAACGCGTAACCTACGCCGAGATCGACTCCGATTACGGTCACGACGCGTTCCTGCTGCCAATACCACAGTATCTTTCGGTGTTTGGCGCCTACATGGAGCGCGTCGCTGCGGAGATCGGCGGACCGGAGCGAGCGGCGTGAATCTGCGGCGCGACCTTGAGCTGATCGCGGACTGGGTCCGCCCCGGCGCGCATGTGCTCGATCTCGGCTGCGGCGACGGCACGCTGCTGTCGTACCTGGGCGAGGTCCGCGGCACGACGGGCTACGGCCTGGAGATCGATCCGGACAACGTGGCGCGCTGCATCACGCGCGGCGTGGACGTTATCCAGGCCGACCTGGACCAGTACCTGCCCGAGTTCAACAGTGGCGGCTTCGACTACGTCATCATGACCCAGTCTCTGCAGGCACTGCATTTCCCCGTGCGCATCCTCGATGAGATGCTGCGCATCGGCCGCGAGGCGGTCACCTCGTTCCCCAACATGGGCCACTGGAAATGCCGCATGCAGCTCGGTGCGTTCGGCCACATGCCGGTCACGCGGATGCTGCCGCACCGCTGGTACGACACGCCCAACATCCATCTCTGCACCGTGTATGACTTCGAGCGCCTCTGCACCGAGCGCGGCTACGAGATCCTCGAACGCGCCGCAGTCGACCGCCACCACCGCACCACCCCGCTCGCGCGCATGGCACCCAACGTCTTCGGCGAAAGCGCCATGTTCCGCTTCCGCAAGGAGCAGGAATCGGACGAGACGAATACGAACCACAGATGAACGCAGCTCGACACGGAAGCTGCCGCCCGCCATACGACGCCTCGTAAGAGCTCCGCTGAGAGGGAGCGGCTTGCGCAAGCGCCTACCGGGTCACCACAGATGAACACCGATAAACACGGATGCTGCCGCGCACTAACCCGGGGCGTGTCAGAGTTCGGCTGGCCTCGGTATCATACCGGCACAGACGCCACGCAATAGACGTTCCCCTCATAGTCGAACTGAGCGCAGCTACGCGATCTTTGATCTGTGTCTATCTGTGTCTATCTGTGTTCATCTGTG
>JBBEEB010000066.1:0-4314 GCA_040880995.1 Halofilum sp. (in: g-proteobacteria) | reverse complement strand
TCGAGCGCATCGCACGAGTGCCCCAGCCCGAAGCGGATCCGGTCGACGGCGCCGACGGGCCCCTCGGCCGCCTCTGGACGACCCAACCCGAACCGGTCCGTTAGCGGCTTACCGCGGCACGGCCCGCGGCCCTCCCGGCCGCGCACCCTCGGAGGCGGGCGCTCCGGAACGGTTGGTGTCGGCTGACAACCTTGCGCCGCGAATCAGCCATTCACGCCCGCGGGCGGTCCAACCATGGTGAAGACCGTCGCCTGCACCAGAATCAGGATGAGCCAACCAATCGCGCAGACGCCCACCGCGCGCCAGGTGCTCGTGTAATCGAGCGCCTGACGGACGCCGACCACCATCGCCGCGAGCATCCAGATATTGCACGCGAGCACGATCAGCCCGCCGATGCCGGGGATCACGCCCAGCACGCGCAGGATGCCCGGGGCCGCCGCGAAGCCGATCGTGCGCAATAGCTGGCCCATATCCGCCTCGGTGCTCGGCTCAGGGAGCAGCTTCGTACCGATGATCCAGGTCAGGAATGCCCAGATCACCCAGCCCAGCAAGGCGGCGATGGTGCCCACGATCAGCGCGCTCGCGAGATCCATGTACAAGATGCTGCCGATACCGGCGGCGACGCTGGACAGCAGGACCACGGCCACCGCCTGTCCCATGGCCCCCGTATCGTGCTCCACCTCTTCGTACGTAGCGGGATTCAACTTGGCGGCGCCGATCATGCGCTCGGTAAAACTGCTCATGGCTCCCTCCGGTCCATTGCGTGTCCGCAACGGACACAGGAGAGATGCTACTGGGCCAGCGGCGTGGAGCCAATGCCGCACGGAAGTCCGGGGATCGGCGACCTGAAAACGGGAGCCGCACTCACTGGGGTCTCGCACGGGGGCAAGGTCAGCGCGGTCCCTTGCACAGGGAGGTTGAATCGCCAGCCCTGACTCCGCACTCGCGGATCAGGCTCAGCCACGGCGGCGCGCTGCACGCCACGAGAACTCGCCCGATCGGGAGCCCCCCGATCACGCCCGAAAGAGCCCTCGCTGGCCCGCATTGACCCAAATCGATGCACGTGTTATTGGGCTGCTTATACTGATACTCATCAGTATCAGTAGTGGAGGTGGCTGATGATCAACAACATCCTGGCTCCCATTGATGGCTCCGAGCATGCCAACCGGGCGGTGAAGCTCGCAGCCGATCTCGCAGCCAAGTACGGCGCACGCCTGCACCTCTTCCACGTCTTACTCGAAGGCGGGGTGCCGGAGCGCCTGCTGAAACTTTCGACCAAGACGCCGGAGCAGTTACAGCCCCAGACCCGATGGATGGTCACCGACTACGACGGATGGATGGCCAAGGGATACCATGAGATGCTCACGATGGCCACCAGCAATTCACAGCCCAGGGAAATCCTCGAAGACATCGCGGACAAGCTCCTCACGCAAGCACGTGAGGAGGCACAGGCCCAGGGAGTCGAGAAGGTCGATCTGGCCCACGCAGCGGGCTCGCCAGCCCCGCAGATTCTCAACCGAGCGCGCGAGGTTGAAGCCGACACGATTGTGATGGGCTGCCGTGGTTTGGCTCCCATACCGGAGCTAGCGGTTGGCAGCGTCACCCACAAGGTCCAGCGGGTATTCCCCGGGACGGTCATCACAGTCCGATAGCCAACCGGCCGGGCGCGCGCCCCCCCCGCCCGGCTTCTCTCCCCAGCCGCCAGTCGCGGCTGTTATCAAGCCGCGGATTGCCCGTCGGCCGACGCGGGCAGCGAAGACTGCGGCTGCCATCAGAATCAGGGCGAGCCCAGGGGTCGTACCGACGCGCACCGGGCGCCAGCTCTACGTGTAATCGAATGCCCGGCGAACATCGACCACCATCGCCGCGAGTACACAGATGTCGCACGCGAATACGATCAGTCCGTTCAGGTCGGGCGATCGTTCGATGCGGATGGCGCACTTCATACCCCGCTACAGCGGATCGGCGCCTTCGTTCAGTATCGCGACGTACTTGGAATATGCGTAGATACGGCCACGGCTGCGGCCGCTGATTTCGCGCACGATCCCCAGGCGCTCCAAAGCGTCGACCGCTCGGGCGGCCGTTTGGTACGCGACGCCCGCACGCGCGGCGAGGTCATTGACCGAAGCCAACGGCCGCGCCCGTAGAACGTCGAAGATCCGCAGCGTGTTCGCGGCGGCACGGCCCAATTGCTGGATCGAGGCCGCGTCTTGCTGAAACAGATCCTGCAGCCGATGCGCCGTGTCGACCGCGGCATTCGCCGTCGTCAGGACGCCGTCCAGGAAGAAGTCCAGCCACGCCTCCCAATCGCCCTCCTGGCGCGTGACATCCAGCAACCGGTAGTACTCCGTCCGGTGCTGCTTGAAGTACAGGCTCAGATACAGCAACGGTTGGCGCAGCACACCGTTGTGATGTAGCACCAGCGCGATCAGCAAGCGGCCGATTCGCCCATTGCCATCCAGAAAGGGGTGGATGGTCTCGAACTGCACATGCGCCAATGCCGCCTTGATGAGCGCGGAGAACGGCAGCCCCTCGTCATGCAGAAACCGCTCCAGCCCCGCCATGCAGTCTTCGAGATGCGCGGGCGCAGGCGGGACGAAATGCGCGTTGCCCGGGCGTGTACCGCCGATCCAGTTCTGCGTCCGGCGGAACTCACCCGGCTCTTTCTCCGCGCCCCGCCCACGGGCCAGCAGGCGCCCGTGCATCTCGCGCAGGAGCCGGTTCGACAGCGGGAAGCCGTCGCCCAGCCGGCCCAGCCCATGCTCGAGCGCCGAGATATAGTTGGAGACCTCCACGACGTCGTCGAAGGGGACGCCCGGCACCTCCTCCAGCTCGAACAGCAGCAGATCGGAGAGCGAGGACTGCGTGCCCTCGATCTGGCTCGAAAGCAGGGCCTCACGCCGGACATAGGCATAGAGGAACAGATCCGGCTCCGGCAGGAGCGCGGTCACGGCATCAAGGCGCCCGCAGGCGAGGAGCGCCTGCTCATGCAGGCGAGCGCGGGGCCCGGAGATGTCCGGCGCCGGCTCTGGCGGCAGCGGGGCCGGGATGAAGGCATGGACCGGCTCGCCGCCCTGCGTGAGCGTCTCGAACCGACCACTGGGACCACGCCGCATCGTTATTCTCACTTGCGGTAATAAGGCCGCACACTATTAACACTTGTGGCGTTATTTGTTAATAGCGCCGTCGTCCTTGGAGCCGCGAGCCGCCGTAGCCCGGATGAAGGCGAAGCCGGAATCCGGGGAAACCGGCACGGTGCTTCCCGGACTCCGCTGACGCTTCATCCGGCCTACCGGCCCGCCGGGCGCGTTCAGGTCAGCGCATGCCCGGCCAGCGCGCGCTTGAGGTCCTTGTTGATCGCCCCGGCCGAATAGGCGCCGGTGTCCTTCCATGCATCCGACTGGAGCCAGCGCGTGTGCTGCGCCACCAGTTCGAGCGGCGCATCGTGCTCGGTCAGGTGCCACACGCCATCGACCGGAAATACCATGTATAGACCCTTGCCGCGGTACTTTTCAGCGATGAACACGCGGCCCTTCAGTTGCACCTTGAGCGTGCTCTCGCCGTCCTTGTGATACGCCAGGAAGTCGGCACCCTGCCAATCGTCGGCCAGCTTGATGCAGTTGAAGCCGTAGTCGACGAACACCGCAGCGACCTTCTGGAAGTTGTACTAAAACCTTCAGTGACTAAGCCTCATATACAGGCGTACCGGCATGTCGGTGCCCTGAAAAAGCTGCTCACAATATCGGGGCGCTTCTGGAGCTGGGCGAGGGCGCGGAACGCTGCGTCGCGCATCGCTTCGCCGGTCTGCGTGACAGCCTTGCCGACCTTGCTTTTGACGTGTGCCCAAGCGAACTCATCGGGATTGAGTTCGGGGGCGTACGGCGGCAGGTAGAACAGTTCAATGGCATCGCTATGGTCGTTGACGAACTGGCGCACGATTTTGGCCTTGTGGGTCGGATGACCATCGACGATCAAAAAGACCTTGTGATCCACGCCCTGGATCAGGCGCCGGAGTCGGCGACGTACTCGGGGCTCTCGCCCGCCTCAATGCGTTTGATCGCGCCGCAACGAAGCTCCTCCTTGTCCTTGCGAGAAAGCTTTCGGAAGGCGACTGTCTTTTTGCATTTCATGACCGCAATTATACAATCGTGAGGCTTTTTTTATGAATGGATTAGTAAGCACCATCTGCGTTGCTCTAAGTACGAGCATCACGAAACCGGGGCAGACTTCCTGCTTCTTCGTGGTTGTACTCTGCGCGAGTCACTTCGCGAGCTTGGGAAAGCGTTCAGGATGCTCGATGATTTCATCGGAAAG
>JBBEEB010000065.1:0-4374 GCA_040880995.1 Halofilum sp. (in: g-proteobacteria) | reverse complement strand
ATCAACTCGTCGTGGACCTGCATGATCAGGCGCGCGTCGATCTCAGTGCTTTGTAGCCATTGGTCCACGGTGATCATCGCGCGCTTGATGATGTCCGCGGCCGTACCCTGCATGGGTGCGTTGATGGCGGTGCGCTCGGCGTACTGGCGCCGCTGGGCGTTGCGTGCGCTGATCTCGGGAACGTAGAGACGCCGGCCGAAGACCGTCTCGACGTAGCCCTGCTCGCGGGCGCGTTCCCGCGTAGCGTCCATGTAAGCGCGGACGCCGGGATAGCGTTCGAAGTAGGTGTCGACATAGGCCTGGGCCTCGGCGCGCCCAATCCCGAGCTGGCGTCCGAGCCCCCAGGCGGACATGCCATAGATCAGGCCGAAGTTGATCGCCTTGGCGGCCCGGCGCTGGTCGTCGGTCACGGCATCCAACCCCCGCCCGAACACCTCGGCGGCGGTCGCGCGATGGATGTCCTGGTCCTCGGAGAAGGCAGTCAACAACCCTGCGTCTCCGGATAGGTGCGCCATGATGCGCAGCTCGATCTGCGAGTAATCCGCGGCGATCAGGCGCCGGCCCTCCGGCGCCACGAAGGCCTCGCGGATGCGCCGGCCTTCCTCGGTTCGGATGGGGATGTTCTGCAGGTTCGGCTCGGACGACGACAGCCGACCGGTCGAGGCGACCGCCTGCTGATACGACGTGTGGACCCGGCCCGTGCGCGCGTTGATCCGCTGCGGCAGGGCATCGCTGTACGTCGACTTGAGCTTGGCCAGGCCGCGGTACTCGAGGATGAGCGCCGGCAGTGCATAGTCGGCCGCGAGCACCTCGAGCACATCCTCGGCCGTCGACGGCTGACCGCTCGGCGTCTTGCGGATCGAGGGCAGCTCGAGCTGCTCGAACAGGATCTCCTGCAGCTGTTTGGGCGAGTTCAAATTGAACGGGCCGCCGGCCTCGGTGTGGGCGCGCTCTTCGATCGCCGCGAGGCGCTCGGCGATGGTGCGGCTCTGCTCGCCCAGTTTCGCGGCATCGATGGCGACGCCCGTACGCTCCATGCGCGCGAGCACCGGCACCAGCGGCATCTCGATGGCCTCGTAGATGCCGCGCTGCCCTTCCAGCGGTTCGAACCGCGGCCATAGCTCCCGATGCAACCGGACCGCGATCTCGGCATCCTCGGCGGCGTAGGGCGTGGCCTCCTCCAGGGAGACCTGGTCGAAGGTGATTTGATGGCGGCCGCTACCGCATACGGCCTTGAACGAGGTGACTTCGAGACCGAGATACTTCTGCGCCAGCGAATCCATGTCATGGCGCGTGGCCGTGGAGTCGAGCACATAGGACTCGAGCATGGTGTCGTGGCGCACGCCCCGCAGCGTCACGCCATGATTCGCCAGCACGGTAATGTCGTACTTGAGGTTTTGCCCGACCTTGGGCCGGTCGGGGTCCTCCAAAAGCGGCCGCAAGCGCTCCAGCACCATCTCACGGTCGAGCTGCTCGGGTACGCCCACGTAGCGATGCGCCACCGGCACGTACACCGCGACCTCGGGCTCCACGGCGAACGAGAGTCCGACCAGTTCGGCGTCCATGGCGTCGAGGCTGGTGGTCTCCGTATCGAGCGCGAAACACTCTGCCGCTTTCAGGCGCTCGATCCACGCGTCGAGCTGCTCCAGTTCGAGGATCGTCTCGTACTCGCAGCGCGCGGCTATCTCGGAGGCGCCGCCTTCGGTCGGAGCGGCTTCGGCCGGCTCGGCGGCCGAACCGCCGAGCTGGTCCAGCAAGCCACGGAACTCGAACTGGGTGTAGAGCGCGCGCAGACACTCCGTGTCGGGCTCGCGGATGTCGAGATGCTCGGGCTCGATGCCGAGTTCGACATCGCGGCGGATGGTGACGAGCTCACGCGCGCGGCGCACGTCATCGAGCGCGGCGCGCAGGTTCTCGCCGATCTTGCCGCCGACCTCGTCGGCGTGGGCAATCACTTCGTCGAGCGAGCCGTATTGCGCCAGCCACTTGGCCGCGGTCTTGGGGCCGCATTTGGGCACGCCCGGAATGTTGTCACTGGTATCGCCCACCAGGGCCAGATAGTCGATGATGCGCTCCGGCGGTACACCGAACTTCTCGTGCACGCGCTCCGCGTCGAGCAGCTCACCGCTCATCGTGTTGACCAGGGTGATGCCGCCGTCGACCAGCTGCGCCAGATCCTTGTCGCCGGTCGAGACCACCACCTCGCCACCACGGGCGCGCTCGATGTCGGCCAAGGTCGCGATGACGTCGTCCGCCTCGACGCCCGCGATCGACAGCAGCGGCAGGCCGAGCGCCTCAATCGCCTCCTTGAGTGGTCCGATCTGCGCCCCTAAATCCTCGGGCATGGGCGGACGATGCGCCTTGTAGTCGGCGTAGATGTCGTTGCGGAAGGTCTTGCCCGGGGCATCGAATACCACGCCCATGCGCTCGGGCGCGTAGTCGCTGACCAGCCGCTTCAGCATCGACAACACGCCGTAGATCGCGCCGGTCGGGTCGCCCACGCTCGTCGTCAGCGGCGGCAGGGCGTGGTAGGCGCGAAACAGGTACGACGATCCGTCGACCAGGACCAGCGGCTTTCGATCGGGCATCGCAAAACTCCGGCGGGGCGGGCAATAGGCATGCCCGCAGCGGACGTCGATGGTACACTCCGCGCCCAGTTGACCCTAACTTACAAAGGCCCAAATGCGATGGCAGCCGTTCGGGTTGCGGGCACCATCGCAAGGCTTTGGTCGGCCCGCATGCCCGGCGGGCCGTCACGCTTGCGTCAGGTCCAGCAAATGGCTGTCTACACCGCGCTCAGCGATGTTGATCTCGAAGGCTTCCTCAGCCGCTATCGGGCAGGTCGACTCACCGAATGGGTCGGCATCCGCGACGGCATCGAGAACTCGAATTTCTTCGTGACCACCGATCAGGGCAGCTATGTGCTGACCCTGTTCGAGCAGCATCCCCGGGAAGAGCTGCCCTACTTCCTCAACCTCACGGCTCACCTGGCCGAGCACGGCGTGCCCTGTGCGCATCCGCTCGCCGATATCGAGGGCCACTACCTGCAATCGCTGCAGTGCAAGCCCGCGGCCCTGGTCGAGCGCCTGCCCGGCCGCACGCTGGAGCAGCCCGACGCCACACATTGCGCCGCCGTCGGGCATGCCCTCGGCAAGATGCACGTGGCCGGATTGTCCTTTGGCGAGCGGCGCGAGAACGAGCGCGGACGCAAATGGTGGTTCCGCACTGCTCAGGCATTGCGGCCGAAACTAACCGCTGCCGACCGCGAGCTGCTGGCCGAGGAGCTCAATTACCAGCGCCGTTTCCGCCGCCTCGAGCTGCCCCGCGGCACGATCCACGCCGACCTGTTCCGCGACAATGTCCTGTTCAACGGCGACCTGCTCTCGGGCATGATCGACTTCTATTACGCCTGTGACGACTGCCTGCTCTACGACGTCGCCATCACCGTCAACGACTGGTGTCGCGACGGCGACCACCTGCTCGAACCCGAGCGCACCGAAGCACTGCTGGCCGCCTACGCCGCCGAACGCCCCTTCACCGCCCCCGAGGCCGGTGCCTGGGACGCGATGCTGCGCGCGGGCGCGCTCCGCTTCTGGCTATCCCGCCTGTACGATCTACACTTCCCGCGACCGGCGGAGATCCCGCATACCAAGGATCCGGACGAATACCGTCGGGTACTGATCGCGCGCCGCGGCACCAACCCGGCCCTCGCGCCGGTCGCGGCCTAATCGCCGGTTCGTGCATGCTCACCGGCACACGCGAGCCGGGGCAGCGGGGAGACAATATGACTAAGGCTTACCTGGCAGCCGCGCTCGGATTGAGCCTGGGCCTGGCCAGCATCTCCGCGCAGGCGGCCTCGGTATCGATCACGACCGGCCGCGCCGATCTCGACGAATCCGGCTACGATCCCGCCACTGTAGCCAGCGTGCGCGTGGGCACCCAGATCCTGGACGCGGGCCTGTTCGACCTCGATGCCGGAGTCGAGGCCGCCACCGACATCGATGCCGGTGAGACCGCCGACGGCGAGGAATGGAACTTCCGCTCGCTGGGCGGGTACCTCTCCGGTCGCACCGCCGGCCCCCTCTACCTGATCGGGCGCCTCGGCCTCGCCCGCCAGCAGATCGAGATTGACGGTGACTCGAACACGGCCACGCAGCGGTCGGCGGGCATCGGCGTCGGGGCGAGCACGGGCGTCGTGCGTCTCGAGCTCATGGCGACCCGCTACGCGAGCGAAGACGATCTCAGCGACATCACCTGGCTCTCCGCCGGCATCAGTTTTTAGCGCTCGATAACCGCTTCGTCAGTTCCGGCTCCTCGCGACGACTTCGTGCTTATGGCAAGTGTCATTGCGAGCGTAGCGAAGCAATCCATCGG
>JBBEEB010000064.1:0-4449 GCA_040880995.1 Halofilum sp. (in: g-proteobacteria) | reverse complement strand
CGCAAGCGGCTCGACGACCGCTAGCGCGCGGCGCTGCGACTTCACGGACCTGCAAGGCGCGGCGCCGTGCGCCGAGGCGTTTCACCGACCGCAGCAGTGGCTGCACCCAATCCCCCATCACTGCCATATCAGCCTTGACCCTCCATACATAAAGGGCCAACAATCTAGTTCCGGTCCGTCATCGAGGGGGCGGGCGGCTCCGATAAGAACAACCCCTCGGTCAATGCATAAGGGAGAGGAGAAGCCCATGAACGCGAAAACACAGCCGCAATCCCGCGGCGCATCTCGGATGCTGCGCAAGCTTCCGGTCGTAGCGCTGGGGGCCCTTCTGGCCATGCCCATGTCGGCCCACGCCATGCGTATCGCCTTCGGCGACGTACCCAGCATCGAATCCCTCAACCTGCTGGTCGCGATCGAACGCGCCAAGGAGCGTGGCGTCGACGCAAACCTGACCCACTTCGACTCCGAGGACGTCGCGGCCCAGGCCGTGGTCGGACAAGAGGCGGACATGGGCGTTGGCGCCCCGTACGCCCTCATCCAGCGGGTAGGCACCCCGATTCGGATGGTCTATCAGCTGAGCACGTTGCAGTTCTTCCCCGTGGTGAATTCAGAGCGCTACCAGGGCTGGGAGGATCTCGACGGCGAGACCGTGGCGGTACATTCCCGCGGCTCCGGCACCGAGGCGTTGATGCGCCTGATGGCCGACAAGCATGGTATCGAGTACGCCAACATCAGCTACGTGCCGGGCTCCGAGGTCCGCGCCGGCGGCTTGCTGCAGGGCAACATCCATGCCTCGATCGTCGACTCGGCCTCCTGGCGCCTGCTGCAGGACGAAGGCGGCGGCCAGTTCCAGCGCCTGCCGGTCGAGGACGTCAACGCGACCGACGAGGCGCTGTACGCCTCTCAGGAATACGTCGAGAACAATCCCGAGGACGTGCGTATCCTGATGGAGGAAATGCTCCGCACTTGGCGCGAGATCAACGAGAACCCGGAAGTGGTCGCGGATCTGCGTGATGAGTACGATCTGCTGCCCGACCTGCCATCCCAGATGGAAGATGAACTCGTGCCGTTCTACCGCGACTCCGCCGAGAGCGGGTTGTTCCCCAACGACGGCGGCGACGCCGAGGCCGTACAGGCGGACCTCCAGTTCTACGCCATCGGCGGCCAGATCGAAGGCGATCCGGCGGAGCTGGACCTGGAAAACTTCTGGAACTTCGAGCCGCTGCAGCAAGCACGCCAGAACCTGGACTGACCACGCGTGAGTAGCATTCAGCAGACCGAGGGGGCCGTTCGCGGCTCCCTCTCTCATTGGTCCTCCTGGCTCTTTCGCCCCGAGCACACCCTGGCTTGGCGCCTCTTGTCCCTGACGATCGTGCTCGGCACGTGGGAGCTCGCCGGGCAGCTCGAGTTCAACCCGGCATTCCCGTCGTTCAGCGCGACCCTCGTGGCACTGTATGGGTTGTTCGCCGACGGATCGATGTTCACGGCCTACGCCGAGACGCTGCAGCCGCTTGCCATTGGCGTGGGCATCTCAGCGAGCCTGGGGATATCGCTTGGCGTCGCCATGGGCCTACGCTGGGACGTTGCCTGGGTGGCGTCGCCGGTGTTTATCGTCATGCAGGCGGCGCCGATGGCCGCCGTGATTCCGTTGCTGACCTTCGTGTATGGCACGGGGCTGACCGCGAAGGTCATCGCCGTGTGCCTGATGGCGCTACCGCCGATCGTCCTCAACTCGTATCGCGCCGTGAGCAACGTCAACGAATCGCTCATCATGATGAGCCGCTCGTTCCTCGGCAACCGCCGCCAGGAGATTCGCAACGTTGTCCTGCCGGACGCTAGCCCGATGATCTTCGCCGGCCTGCGCCTGGGCGCGGCGGAGGGCTTTGGGGGCGCCGTGATCGCCGAGCTGCTGATCACGCCCACCGGCGTGGGCGATCTCATTACCTTCTACCGATCGATTGCCGCCTATCCCGAGATGTACGCGGCGATTCTATCGATCGTGGTATTCACGGTGATCGGCGTGAGCCTGCTGCTCCGGCTGGAGCAGACGCTGTTCCGACCCGACAAGAAGCGGGAGTCCCAATGACCGCCATTCCGGAGGCAACCGATTCCGTGACCGCCCCTATCATCGAAGTCGCCGGCCTGCACAAGCACTACGGCGAAACCGAAGCGCTGCGCGACGTCAACCTCGAGTTCGGCCACGGCCACCTGACCAGCCTGCTCGGGCCCAGTGGCTGCGGCAAGACGACGCTGCTCAAGATCATCGCTGGCCTGCTGCCGCAGAGTTCCGGCGAAGTCCGCGTCCACGGCAAGCCGGTCGCCGCCCCCGGTCCCGACCGGGCATTCGTGTTCCAGGACTTCGCCCTGCTGCCCTGGGCCACGGTCCTGCGCAACGCCGCATTCGGCCTGGAGCTGCGTGGCGAGCCGAAGGCCGAGCGGGAGGAGAAGGCGCGCAAGCAGATCGAGGTCGTCGGCCTGACCGGTTTCGAGAATAGCTTCCCGAGCGAGCTGTCCGGCGGCATGCGTCAGCGTGTCGGCCTGGCGCGTGCGCTCGCGGTCGAATCCGAAGTGCTGCTGATGGACGAGCCGTTCAGCGCCGTCGATGAGCAGACCCGGCGCAAGTTCCAGGAAGACCTGCTGGCGCTGCGGCGGCGCGAGAACAAGACCTTCATCTTTGTCACGCACAGCATCGAGGAGGCGGTCTACGTCTCCGACCGCATCGTCCTGCTGTCACCGCGCCCGGGCCGCGTCTCGGAAGTCATCGACATCAACCAGGCCTCGACCGGCAAGGATCCCGATCAGATTCGCCGTGATCCCGAGTACCTCGATACCGTCGAGCGCATCTGGCACTCGTTGCGGGCCTACGTGGAGTAGCCATGATCATCTACGGCTATCGCATCCCCATGATGGCGTCCCTGCTGATCTGGGCCGTCGTGTGGGAGTTCATCGGCCGCTTCGAGCTGGTATTGCTGTTCCCGCCCCTGACGCACGTCCTCGTAGCCGGCGTCGAGGTGGTGAACCACTCACAATTCTTCTCGGCCGTGTGGATCACGGTGCAGTGTTTCCTGCAGGGCTTTGGTCTGGCCGTAGCGGTGGGCATCCCGCTCGGCATGCTCATGGGCATGGTGCCTGCGGCGGACCGGCTGCTATCCATGTGGGTGAGCATCTTCATCTCGACCCCGCTGACACCGCTGGTGCCGGTGTTCATGATCCTGTTCGGTCTGGGCGAGGCTACCGTCATCGTCACGGTGTTCATGTTCGCCGTATGGATCATCGTGCTCGATACCCGCGCGGGCGTGCACGATGTGCCGCCCTCGTTGCTGGAGATGTCACGCTGCTTCGGCGCCTCACGTTGGCAGACGCTGCGCCACATCGTCTCGTTGTCGGCGCTGCCAGAGATTCTGGCGGGCCTGCGCCTGGGCGTCATCCGGGGCGTCAAAGGCGCCGTCATCGGTCAGCTGCTGGTCTCGGTGATCGGCATCGGTGCTCTGTTCAAGTTCTACTCGCAGAACTTCCTCATGGAGCACTTCTGGGCGCTGGTGCTGATGCTGTTCGTCGCCGCGCTCGGCACCGCGGGGATCATCGAGGCCTTGGAGCGCCGCGTTCAGTACTACGCCGGCGACCGCGGCTGACCCAGAAGCCAACTCACCCAGATCGGAACCAAGAGCATGTCGCAGCAATACGTCATCGACCCGCCCGCCATCGCCACCATGCCGGTGCGCGGCACCGACGCCCGGTTTCCGCTACGACGCGTCTACTGTGTCGGGCGCAACTACGCCGCCCACGCCGTCGAGATGGGCCACGATCCGGACAAGGAGCCGCCGTTCTTCTTCCAGAAGAACCCGGACAACGTCGTCGTTGACGGCGTGTTCCCCTACCCCGACCTGTCCAGTGACGTCCATTACGAGATCGAGCTGGTGGCCGCGCTCGGCAAAGGCGGATACAACATCCCGGTCGAATCGGCGCTCGACCACGTGTGGGGCTACGGCGTGGGCCTGGACATGACGCGCC
The DNA here is from genome assembly GCA_040880995.1 of Halofilum sp. (in: g-proteobacteria). Lineage (GTDB taxonomy): Bacteria > Pseudomonadota > Gammaproteobacteria > XJ16 > Halofilaceae > Halofilum. The sequence goes on along the minus strand of JBBEEB010000064.1, from coordinate 438 downwards.
GCGACCTGCAGGGCGAGCAAAAGAAGATGGGCCGCCCGTGGGAGATCGGCAAAGCATTCGACGCCTCCGCCCCCTGCGGCGAGTTGGTGCCGGCCACCCAGATCGGCCACCCGGACAGCGGAGCGATCTGGCTCAAGGTCAACGGCGAGATGCGCCAGGAAGGGGATCTCAACCAGCTGATCTGGAAGCTCCCGGAGATGATCAACCACCTGTCGGGCCTGTTCACGCTCGCCCCGGGCGACATCATCATGACCGGCACCCCCGCCGGCGTCGGCCCCATCCAGCGCGGCGACCTCATGCTCGGCCACGTCGACGGCGTCGGCGACCTCGAAGTCACCGTCCGCTAGAGACGCTCATCCGCGGCCCCTCGCGCCGGAAGCGCGTAGGGCCGATGGAGGTTGTAGGTCGGGCTTCAGCCCGACGAAACGTGGTACCCGA
>JBBEEB010000063.1:2411-4603 GCA_040880995.1 Halofilum sp. (in: g-proteobacteria) | reverse complement strand
CGTCGAGCCTGGTGCTTGGTCCTGCACCGTCTCCGTTGGACGCACTGGATTGCGCCGCTTCGCTCGCAAAGACGGCCCGCGTTGGGAGCCGCTAGGCCTCCTGGGCCCTGATACAATCGCTAAAGGCCCCTCAGGCTCAGAAAGGCTTGCACGATGCGGCTGCGTGACGACGAAATTCGGATTATCCGCGAGGAGGTACGGCGCACGTTCGGGTCGGATGCCACGGTACGGCTGTTCGGCTCGCGCGTGGACGATACCCGCCGCGGCGGCGACATCGACCTCTACATCGAATCGCCCGGTGACGAACGTGTCTTCCGCACGCAGGAGCGACGGCTGCGCCACGCGTTGCTCACGCGCCTGGGCGATCAGCGCATTGATCTTGTGACCGCTCCGCCCGGGGGCAAAGGTAGGCCGATCGATGACGTCGCCCGTCGCGATGGCGTGACGCTCGAGGGAGCCGATGCATGAACGGCGGCATCCCACGTCTGTTCCATCGGATCACGCGCGAGCTAGCGCATCTGAGCGCGGTCCGCGAACGTCTGCTCGGAGAGAACCGGGAAATCACGGCGGACTGGGTCAGGGCCCGCGCTGAGGACCCCGTCTTCATCGATCGCCTGAATTCATTCGGCATGCAAGTGGGTCGGACGTCAGAGAGCGTCACCAAAAAACTGCTGCCGCGATTGCTCGACTACGCCGGCGAGTCCGTCGGCAGCGTGATCGACAACCTCAATACGGCGCACAAGGTTGGCTGGATCGAAGATCCGGGCGCCTGGGCGGAGCTTAACCGGGTGCGCAACACGCTCGTCCATGAGTATCTCGAAGATCCCGAATTCATGGCCGCACAGATCGAGGCGGCCGCACCGCTGGTGGATGTCGTCGCAACTGACTTCAGCCGGCTGCGTACCTGGACGGCCCAGCATATGGATCTTGCCGGCGCGGGCTAGCCTCGAGGGCCCACTCAGGTCGTGCGCGCTGGATTGCTTCGCTCCGCTCGCAATGACACGTTGGGTGGATTGGGGCGTGCTGCCGTCATGGCCTTCGTAGCCCGGATGCAGGCGTCAGCCGAAATCCGGGGGCGGCAGAGCCCCGGATTCCGCCCGCGGCTTCATCCGAGTTACGAGCTGCGTAGACCCATCCGTCATCGCGAGGAGCCGGAGGCGACGAAGCGATCCAGCGTCGAGCCCAACCCCTCGGTTCTGCACCATCCCCGCGGAATGCTGGATTGCTTCGCTACGCTCGCAATGACAAGTTGCCTAAACTGAGCGTGTGGCTCGGTTCTGCACCGTCTCCGAGGAGTGGCATCGCGTCACTCCGTCGGCAAAGATCCAAGATAAGTCGCCGCAGTAAAGGTCCATGCTTGGCAACGAACCGGTTTCGCCGCACAATTGACCAATATATTGGTCACAGTAGGCGTTCGAAATGCAACCCAAGCAAATCAGCCTAGCCCACGCGAAGGCCCATCTCAGCGAACTGACGGAGCTCACGGCCGTCGGCGAGACCGTCGTCATCACCAAACACGGTAAGCCGATCGGTCAGCTCGCGCCCTGGGATAGCCCTCGCAAATCGGTCGATCTCATGCGTCTGCAGCGTGTCACGAACGCCATGCCGCGCCAGTCGGAGGATGCCGGGCGCTTCATGCGCGGTATCCGCGAGGATACCCGCTACTGATGTTCTACCTCGACACGAGCGTGCTCGTGGCGGCGCTCACGAATGAGCCGCGCACGGATGATGTTCAGCGCTGGCTCTCATCGCAGCCCGCGGGCGAGTTGGCCATCAGCGACTGGGTGATCACGGAGTTCTCCGGCGCGCTATCGACCAAGCTACGGACACAGCAATTGCGTGCCGAGGATCGCGCAGAGTCGCTGAGCTTGTTCGCGACGCTGCGCGACGAGTCGCTGCATGTTTTCGGTCTGTCGCGCCTGGATTTCCATACTGCAGCGCGTTTCGCCGATCAGCAGGCCACCGGTCTGCGTTCCGGGGATGCGCTCCACTTGGCTGTCGCCGCCAATCACGGGCTGCGGCTGGTCTCCCTGGATCGCGGGCTGGTGGAGGGCGCAGCAGCGACCGCTGTCAGCGCCCAGCTGCTATAAGCGCAATCTGCCTTCGGCGTTGACACTCCGGGCGGAACAGGGCGGGCAATTCGCCCCAATATCTGCTTCACTCGCTTGAACTCGGCCGCTGACCCAACCGCC
>JBBEEB010000063.1:0-2311 GCA_040880995.1 Halofilum sp. (in: g-proteobacteria) | reverse complement strand
CGCCCGTCACAAAGCGCAATCCGAAACGCCACGCAGCCGCGGCGCGCCCTTACTCCGGCGCCCCCGCCTCGGGTATGCTGCGCGGCCTGAAAGAACCACCGTTCGAGGGAGAGTTCGTCGATGAACGTCACCGTCTTTGGCTCCGGTTATGTGGGGCTCGTCACCGGGGCCTGCCTGGCCGACGCCGGCAACAACGTCCTGTGTGTGGACGTGAACGAGGACCGCGTCGAGCAGCTGCGCCGTGGCGAGATGCCGATCTACGAGCCGGGCCTCGAGAACCTCATCGTTCGGGCGCGCGAGCTGGGGCACATCGACTTTACCTCGGATCCGAAGCAGGGCGTCCGTCACGCCCAGCTCCAATTCATCGCCGTGGGCACGCCGCCGGATGGTGACGGCGCTGCCGATCTGCGCCACGTGCTGCAGGTCGGCACGACCATCGGCCAGCACATGAACGACGCCAAGATCGTCGTCACCAAGTCCACCGTGCCGGTGGGCACCGGCGACAAGGTCGAGAATGCGCTCAAAGAGGCGCTGGCCGAGCGCGGCGCGGACCACGAATATCACGTCGTCTCCAACCCGGAATTCCTCAAGGAAGGCGCCGCGATCGGGGACTTCATGAAGCCCGATCGCATCATCGTCGGCGGCGAGAACGACGGCGCCATCTCCGTGCTGCGCGATCTCTACGCGCCATTCTCGCGCAGCCACGAGAAGTTGATCGTCATGGACCGGCGCTCGGCTGAGCTCACCAAGTACGCCGCCAACGCGATGCTGGCGACCAAGATCAGTTTCATGAACGAAATCGCCAACCTGGCCGAGCGCCTGGGTGCGGACGTCGAGTCCATCCGCGATGGCATCGGCTCGGACCCGCGTATCGGCTACGAATTCATCTACCCGGGTTGTGGCTACGGCGGCTCGTGCTTCCCGAAGGACGTCAAGGCGCTGGAATCCACCGCGCGCGAATACGACTACACCGCGCGCATGATCCAGGCGGTCGAGGCGGTCAACGCCGACCAGAAGAAGGTGCTGTTCGACAAGATCCAGCGCCACTTCAACGGCATGCTGGAGGGCCGCACGTTCGCGCTGTGGGGTCTGTCCTTCAAACCCAACACCGACGACATGCGCGAGGCGCCATCGCGCGCGCTCATGGAGGCGCTCTGGGCCGCCGGCGCCAAGGTGCGCGCCTTCGATCCCGAGGCCATGGACGAATGCCGCCACATCTACGGTGAGCGCGACGACCTCACGCTCTGCGACAAGCCCGAGCAATGCCTCGAAGGCGCCTCGGCCCTGGTCATCGTGACCGAGTGGAAGGTCTTCCGCAGCCCTGACTTCGACCTCATTCGCGAGCGCCTGGCTGAGCCGGTCATCTTCGACGGCCGCAACATCTACACCCCGGCCGGCATGGAAGAGCGCGGCTTCACCTACTACGGCATCGGCCGCGGCCGCACCGACACTCGCCGCTAACAATCAACCCCTCTCCCGCGGGAGAGACCCCAGAGGAGCGGCTTTCGGCCGCGAACAAAGCCGACAACCACGCCAACCGCCGTCGGTTCGCGGGCAGTGCCCGCTCCTACCGCTCCCCGGCCGAGGCGGGCCACCGGCCGCGAACGAATCTGGCAACCACGCCAAACGGCGTCGGTTCGCGGCAATGCCTGCGAATAAACGAAGGCAGCCCAGCTGCCCCGTGCCCACCGCCGGATGCGGAGAACTTGCCGGCCAGTCACCCGCCGCGAACTTACCCTTGGCAACCAGTCGTTGCGAGGAGCCGAAGGCGACGCGGCAACCCAGCGTCGAGCTCAACTCCTGGAACTCCACTCCCGCTGCTGATCGCGCCCGACACAACTCCGCGAAATCCCAGACGAGCGGTGCGGTCGAGGTAGTTGGGGCAGGGTGTAGAACCGAGTGACCGAACTCGACGCTGGATCGCTTCGTCGCCTGGCGGCTCCTCGGGATGACGGTTCTCTATGGCTCGCACGCGAATTCACGTAGCCCGAATGGGGTCGCAGATGGCCGCCATCCAGCCCCACACCGAAAAATTCCCGCGAGCTTTCCTCGGCAACCAGTCGTTGCGAGGAGCGAACTCCCCTTGGCAACTAGTCGTTGCGAGGAGCCGAAGGCGACGCGGCAACCCAGCGTCGAGCTCACCCCCTGGAACTCCACTCCCGCCGCTGATCGCGCCCGACACAACTCCGCGAAATCCCAGACGAGCGGTGCGGCCGAGGTAGTTGGGGCAGGGTGTAGAACCGAGTGACCGAACTTGACGCTGGATCGCTTCGTCGCCTGGCGGCTCCTCGCGATGACGGCTTTCTGTGGC
>JBBEEB010000062.1:0-4645 GCA_040880995.1 Halofilum sp. (in: g-proteobacteria) | reverse complement strand
TGTTGCTGTGCGTCGCCGCCTTGTTGCTGCGCGAAGGCGGGCGCCGTTACGGCGAGTCCGCCGGCGATCAGGGTTGCGGAAAAGAATCCTGTGCGGTGCTTCATCGCCAATCTCCAAATGTGAATGGCCGACCGTTCCCGGCCAGTGCACACTCACGGTAGTTGGCGCGGCGTTACGACGTCCTGTTCACGAGATTACGATCTGTTCATGCGTCCGGGCCGGCAGTCTGATTACAAGGCCGACTGCGCAGTCGGGTCTGATGGAGGCTATGCCTGAACGATTCTTTAACCCCTGCATTTTCCGTGACTTGGCGCATCGCTGTGGCGATGGAGGGCCCGCCAGTCAGCGAGCGGTACCCGAGCGGTTGCCCTGCGTAATCAGGCGGTCGAGGTGGTTGGCAAAGGCTTGGCGCTCGCGCTGGCCGAGCGCGGCCGGCCCGCCGCTGGTCGCCCCGGTGTCGCGCAGCTCGGCCATCAGGTCGCGGGTGGCGAGGCGGTCGCGCACGTTCTCGGCGCTGTAGAGCTCGCCTCGCGGGTTGAGCGCAGTCGCGCCCTTGTCGATGACCTGGGCCGCGAGCGGGATGTCCGCGGTAATCACCAGATCCTCAGGCGCGGCCTCGGCCACGATGCGATCGTCCGCCTCGTCGAAACCTGCGCTCACCTGGATGGTGCGGACGAACCTGGAGGGTGGCTTGGACAGCGGCTGGTTGGCCACCAGGATCACCTCCACGCCGCGCTTGTTCGCCGCACGGAAGAGGATTTCCTTGATCGTGTTGGGGCAGGCGTCGGCATCGACCCAGATCTTCATTCGGGCGCTCCACTCGCGGATAGCGGCTCGCCGAGCTGTACCGTACGACGTCGCAAATCGGCGCGAACCAGTTTGAGTATGTCGTACTCGTAGGCCTCGCCGAGCGCTTCGCGCGCGGGCTTGAGCGGCATCGCCGGGTCGCCGCTGGACTGGATCGCATCGCGCACGGCGTCGATTTCGGCAGCCGACAGTTCCACGGCATCGGTGAGGGCGATCTCGCCTTCCTCGACCAGCCGGGTCAGGTGGTCGTTGATGGTATTCAGCCCCAGGCCGCGTTCGACCGCCACCGCCTCGGCCGTCATGCCGCTGCGTAGCAAGCGCCCGGTCTCATGGTGGCTGGTCGGCTCCGGCGGCGCGCCGTCGCTGGTGAGGCCGCGCAACACGTCGAGAAAGGCCTCGCCGTAGTGCGCGAGCTTGTGTTGGCCGACGCCGTTGATGTGCGCCATCTCGTCGAGCGTGCGCGGACGCTTCTCGAGCATCTCGGCCAGCGTTGCGTCGTTGAAGATGTGATACGCCGGTCGGTCCTCGCGGTCGGCCAGCTCGCGCCGCCGTTGGCGCAAGGCCTCCCAGGCTCGTGACGGCGTGGCGGTCGACACGGACGACGCGCGTGTCTTGCGTTTGGCCGGTAGGAGATCCTTGCGCAGGTGCAGCCGCTCCTCGCCACGCAACAGCGCTCGGCACACCGCGCTCAGCCGGAGACCGCCGTGGCCGGCTGGGTCGGGCTGAAGATAGCCCTTCGCGAGTAGCTGGCGCAGGACCGATTGCCAGGCCGAGCGTGACAGCTCGGCGCCGAGTCCGAAGGTGCTCAGCCGGTCATGACCGAGTTGGCGTATGCGGTCGTTGGGTTTGCCGGTGAGTACGTCGATGACATGGCCCGCGCCGAAGCGCTGGCCCGTGCGGTACACGCAGGAGAGGGCCTTCTGCGCGGCCTCGGTGGCGTCCCAGGTCTCGGGCGGTTGCAGGCAGTTGTCGCAGTTGCCGCAGGGTTCGCCGTAGTCCTCGCCGAAATATGCGAGCAGCGTACGGCGCCGGCAACCGATTTCCTCGCACAGTGCGAGCAGGGCGTCGAGGCGTTCGCGCTCGACGCGTTGTTGGGCGTCCGGCGCGGTCGAGTCCGCGATGAACTGGCGTACCTGGAAGACGTCTTGCAGGCCATAGACCATCCAGGCGTCCGCCGGCAGGCCGTCGCGCCCGGCACGCCCGGTTTCCTGATAATAGGCCTCGACACTCTTGGGCAGGTCGAGATGCGCCACGAATCGTACGTCCGGTTTGTCGATGCCCATGCCGAAGGCGATGGTCGCGACCACGATCAAGCCGTCCTCGCGCAGGAAGCGTTCCTGATGCTCTTGCCGTGTAGCGGAGTCCAGACCGGCGTGGTAGGGAACGGCCGGCAAGCCCCGCTCCGAGAGCCAGGCCGCGGTGTCCTCCGTGCGTTTACGGCTCATGCAGTAGACGATGCCCGCCTCGCCGGCGTGCCCGTCACGGATGAACGCCTCGAGCTGCTGCTTGGGCTGATCCTTGAGGCCGATGCGGTAGCGAATGTTGGGCCGGTCGAAGCTGGCGACGTAGGTTTCGGCGCCGTCCGGCAGTAGCTGGCGCGCGATCTCCTCGCGCGTGCGTGCATCGGCGGTGGCGGTCAGCGCGATGCGCGGGATGTCGGGGAAGCGCTCGCGCAGGGACCCGAGTTGCATGTACTCCGGACGAAAATCGTGGCCCCACTGGGATACGCAATGCGCCTCGTCGATGGCGAATAGCGCCAGTGGCACGCGCTCGAGCATGCGCAGCATCGAGTCGGTGACCAGGCGCTCGGGGGCGACATAGAGGAGGTCGAGTTCGCCGGCGAGTAGGGCGGATTCGGTGGCCTGGCGCGCCGCCGTATCGAGAGACGAATTGAGGTACGCGGCGTTGACGCCATTGTGGCGCAGCGCCTCGACCTGATCGCGCATCAGCGCGATCAGCGGCGACACCACGACGGCCGTACCCGCGCGCAGCAGCGCCGGGATCTGGTAGCACAGCGACTTGCCGCCACCCGTGGGCATGAGCACCAGCGCGTTGCGTCCAGCCACGAGCGAATCCACCACGACGCGCTGATCGCCGCGAAAGGATTCGTAGCCGAATACGTCGCGCAGGATGCGTAATGCGTCGTCGATCGTCGGTTCGCAGGAAATGTCGTCCATAGCGGGCGCCGGTCCAGGGTCCGCGATAGGGTACGCGACGGCGCGCGCGGCGCAAACGCCACGATGGAGCGGTGTGTCCAGGTAAAAAATCGACCGCGCCGCCCGGAGGCGAGCGCGGCCGAACGAGGGGGAGTCCCAATGCGCCGTAGCAGGGGGGCGCTCCGGCACGGGACGAGTGCATCCTCCCAATAATCACGTGAATGGGTCCTGTCGTCGGGATTACGGCGAATTCACCGCTGAGATGCGGAGCCGGTCTGGGGCCGGTCCAGTGATGGTGTTCCCGGCCGATCCGATGGTGTCGCCTCCGCACCGAGGTGGTCCCGGCGAGGTGACCCTACCCATCACGTCTACGCGGCGTTAGGACAAAAAGAAGGCCGCAGGCCCAAGTGGGCAGCGGCCATGAAAGGATGGAGGAGATGTCTCTGCGCGTCGGTGCGCTGTCGACGGGACACATACTGGGGCCCGTAAGCTGTATGGGTCCTTGCAGCGTGGTTACGTACGCGTAATCAGGGCTGCATTCGTCGAGCGCTTGTGAAGCGCGTCACGTCGGGGGACTCTGGGCCCCTCTGCCCCGTTTACTGGGACCGAAGCAGGACCACTAGAACGAGGCTCGTCAGCGCGAGTATGGCCGATACGCTTTTCCAGAATAGCTCCGGGTTGCGCTCGACCAGCGGCGGGCGGGTCTCGTGGAGGTGTTCCTTACGCGGGTGACGCAGATCGTGGACGAGCTCATCGACGTCTTCGTAGCGACGCTCCGGATCTGGATGAACGGCCTGTCGTAGTGCGCCGTTGATCCACGCGGGGACGGCGCGGTTGTGCTCGAATACCGGGCTGTAGCGCAGCTTGTTGCGGCCGGCGCGGGTGCGGACCTGGGCGACGGCGGTGCCGTAGGGTAGCTGGCCGGTGAGCATCTGGTAGGTCACCACGCCGAGCGAGAAGATGTCGGATCGGTCTGTGGCCTCCTCGCCCATGAAGTATTCGGGCGCGGAGTATTGCTCCGTACCCAACTGGTCCGGGGGATCCATGCGCGACGAGGCCTCGGCAATGCCCGCTACCCGGGTGGAGCCGAAATCGGCGATCTTGGCGGTGCCGCTTGAGTCGATGAGGATGTTGTCCGGCCGCAGGTCGCGGTGGAGCATCTCCTGACGATGGAATGCGCGTAGACCGCGCGCGACCTGCTCGACGAGGGCGCGCACGCGTTCGATGTCGGCCTTCGGATGGTCCCGCATCCACTGCGTGAGGCTTTGACCCTCGACGTACTCCATGGCTACGTAGAGATAGCTGCGCTTGCGCTCCGGGGCATGTGGCTTGAGCACGTGGGGATTGTCGATGCGCCGGGCGACCCACTCCTCCAGTAGAAAGCGTTCGAGTCCGATCGGATCCTGGGCGAGTTCGGTCGATGGCGTCTTGAGCGCGACGAGCGCGCCGGTATCACGTTCGCGGGCGAGATAGACATGGCTGCGGGTGCTGGCGTGGATCTTCCGGACGATCTCGTAGCCATCGAACTGCGTGCGGGGCTCGAGCTCGGGGGGGATCGCGAGTTCGGCGAGGCGCTGGTGGAGTTCGCCGGCGTCCTCGGTCGCAAGTTGGTCGACGCGCAGGATCTGGACCGTGAGGTTGTCCGTGCTGCCCTGGTCGTATGCCGTGCTGACGATGTGGCG
>JBBEEB010000061.1:20658-29531 GCA_040880995.1 Halofilum sp. (in: g-proteobacteria) | reverse complement strand
TCGCGCGGGGACAGACGCTATTCATTACCTGCATGCCGAAGTCGGGCTCGACCTTCCTGCTGCAGGCGCTCAAAGAAGCCACTGGGTATACCGACGCTATGCTCACGTACGCCTATGAGCGCAATGAGCAGGATCTTTATCTGCCGCGATTGATCGACCGCCAGTACGAGAACACGGTTACTCGGCATCACACGCGCGCAAGTGGGCCCAATCTCGAGCTTTTCCACCGTTTCGACATCCGTCCGGTGGTCCTCGTGCGCGATCTTTTGGATGTGGCGGTGAGCGTGCGGGATCACCTCCTGCTAGAGGGACACCGAAACTTCCCCGCCTTGTATGCGCCGAGTTCGTACACGCGGATGGGCAGCGGAGAGCAGTTGGACTTCGTGGTCGATCATTCAATGCCGTGGTACGTGCAGTACTACGCCGGTTGGTACGAGGCCTGGGAGAGCGGTGAGCTCGACATGCTGTGGCTGCGTTATGAAGAACTCGTGGCCGATTGGTCGCACGGCATAGCGCGGATCCTTGAGTTTCACGGGTTGGGCGATCGCGTCGGTCAGGTCGAGGCGGCAATTGCTGCCTCATACCAGTCGGCGTTGAGCGTGAAACGGCTTAATCGTGGCGTTGTCGGCCGAGGCCAGCTCGAATTAAGCGCCGCCCAGCGCAGCCGAATCCGCGATCTCGCTTGCTACTACTACCGCGACGTCGAGTTTTCGTTCGTGGGGCTCTGAAGCCGGTCATGCATGCGCGGTTTTCGGCTGAGTGCGATAGTGCCGAGTTAGCGACTCGGCGTACTTTTCCGCTGCGACTTCAGCGCGGAGCCCGACCGCGAACATGGTCTTCATGGCGAGATGCGAGGACCTTATGCGGCGGTGCGCCAAACCGCCGGGGCTGATTGGTCGTGCAGCAGTGTTTCGCAAACGGGACGGACTACCCACCGCCAACGCTGGATGTGTCCCGGGGCTAGTCCACTGGCCGCCGTCACTGCCCGCCCGAGCGGCGTGAGCCGTTCCCGCAGCAATCCCCGGTTGTGGGTGGAATCAAGCCTGCGTGTGAGCCGGCGGAAGCAGGCGAGGGCTCGCTGCCGGTTACCCTCGGCCCCGACGGGGATCGCGTCGGCCGGAATCGCGTGGGATCCCGCGACCGCTGCCAGCTCGGGGTGGAATTGCTCAAGGCATAGGCGTTGCAGGTGCGCGTGGCAGCGCTCTTGAGGACGTACGGCCATGACCGTGCAGATGTGATCGAGGTCCACATACGGCGAAGCCACGAGGTGTTCGGGCGCGATCAGCTGTTGCGACCATAAGGCCGTGGCGCGCCGCTGCCGCAGCAGCATATAAGCCAGCTCGGCGACGTTACGCTTGGACGCTAGCGGTGCGAGATACTGGCGCAATTCTTCGCGCGCTTTCTCGCCGGGAAGGAACGGCTCGGCGACGTAGGCGTGCACGAGGGTATGGGCGACATCGTCGGCGATCAGTTCAATGTCGGCAGCCGGATTCTTATAGAAATCCGCGTTCTCGAGCCGGTATCCAGGGTACCCGAGTACATCCCCGAGGAGACCTTCGACTAGAACGCTCGGCTCAGCTGGCAGCGTGCGCATAAGGCTCGGTGGCCAGCCGTCATGCATCCTGGTCTCCGCGCATAGCTCGCGGCACCGGAGTGCGTCGTCCTCGGCATAGGCGTGCGGTGCCGGCAGGTCGACGATCCGATGGTCGAATCCATAGCGCTGGGCTAGCTCGCTGGCGCAGCGCGCATCGAGGTCGCGCCCGCCGTTGCGGTAGACGCGTACGGTGGTCGCGCTGAAGGACTGCTGCTGGTCGAGCAGCGCACCGAGGATGCGCCGGCTATCGTAGCCGCTGGTGAGCGGCAGGTTCGTGGGGCCATAGTCGAGGGCCGTGACGCGGCGGACCGCCTCGTTGAACGCGCGCTCGGCTTGCGACGTGCGCGTGTCGTCGAGCGGCTGGTCGGGGTCGGGCAGGTCGTCGGCAGTGAACCACCGCTCGTGGTGGGCCTCGACGCTGCCCTCGAAACGCAGGGCGGTGCCGAATGGGCATCGATAGATGTCCCGCAGGAGCGTTCGGTCGCCGAGCGGATGGTTGTTGGCCATCAAAGTCGCCGCCCCCAGCGGGTCGAGCTCGGCGCGGTCGGTCACGAGGAAGTCCGGCTTCGTGCCGAACAGCACGAAATCACCGGTAATTCGGTAGTAAAGCGGCGAAAACCCGAATGCATCCGTCTTTAGCGTCAGACGGTTGGCCGACCCTTCGACCAGCGCCATCGCGAATACGCCATTGGGACGGTCGCCGCCGCCGGACCCCCAATAGCGCCACAGTTCGTCCGGGACGGAGAATTGATGCAGAGGTGGATCGACCACATAGCCGCGAAACGCGAGCGCACGGTCCTGTGACCGATCGACATGGATCTTCGCGCGGTGGCCGGAGGGAAGGCGGGCGACGGCTGAGCACACGAACCAGTTGGGCCCGTGCAAATGAGCCGCCTGCGACGACTCTCCCGTCGAACTCGTCACGCGCAACGGGTAATAGGGCGACCACGCACCGACGAAGCCGTCGCTGCGATAGGCGCTGTCCGTAAATGGGCACTCGAACTGCAATCGAAGTGCAGTCGACGCGCTCGTGTCACTGTGGATGCTTCGGTCCATTCGTATGACCCCACCCTATCCCCTTGGCTATGCGTAGAGCAGATCGATGTTCGCGACGTGCGGGATGCGCCAGTCTGCTACGTCGACCTGCTCCTTGCGGTAGTGCGCGTAGTTCTCGGAGGTGAGCAGCAACGGTCGAATGCGGTCGTTCGTGCCGACAGCCAGGCCAACCTCGCCGCACTGGATGCGAACGTCCCCACCGGGAAAAGGCCGGAACGCCAAGGTATGGGGCGTGGCACGCTGGGTCAGGCGCACGCCGTCGATGATGTACTCGAGCCCGGCGTCAGTCGTCGCGCCGCCGGCGGCATAGCGCGCGAGTTGGTGCAGCGCGGTCTCCTTGTCGACGCGCCGTCCGAGAAAGCGCTCGACGTTTCCATGCGCCGGGGGCGTGATCGCGTCAGGTGCGGGCTCCTTGGCCAATGCCCCTTCGAAGACCTCTCGATACTCTTCGAACGACCGGTGCTCGGACTCCACGAGCAGGTCTAGATCGATCTCGAAGTGGCTCAACATCTCGCGCAGGCGTTCGCAGTAGCGCTCGGTGTACGTCAGCGAAATGCCGTTGACGTAGTACGCGCACAGGTTATCCACGACGAGCGTGAAGCGGATGGGCACGGGGCTCCGTGGTTGAGCGCGCTCAATGAACGAACCGATCTGCGACAGCACCAGCAGCTCGCCGAGCCGGGGCGTGAACGCCAGCGGAAATCGCTCTGGTTCCAGAGTTGCCCGATAACCGCCGCCGATATCGAAGTAGAGATTGACGGGGCCACCCGCTTGAATGGCTTGTGCGAAGCGGGCCTCGGTCGCTGCCCGATAGGGCTCAGCGCGCTTGCGCGTCAGGTAAGTGAAGTCGCGGCTGGTCAATAGGTGGAATAAGACCGACGCCGCGGTGTCTTTCGTGCTCTGCGGCGGAGGATCCCTGTCGGTCACCCAAGGCCTTGTCAGCTGATCGCAGACTGCCTCGAAATAGGCATAGACGTGGCCCCATTCGCTGGCATCCGCGCGCGGTTGCTCCTTCCTCATACGGTTTGTCCTTCCTTGGACGCCCTTGCATGTCGAGTGTTGCGGAACTGACCGCAACACGGCCGCGCGGTCCCTGCGCGGGTGCGGTCAGCCACCCCGCTAGCGGCGGCTGACCCGCGATCCTTGATCTACAATAGGTCTCGAGGCTGGTGCACGCAACGCGTCGTAGCGGTCGCTCACGGCCCACCCGGCTACGGCCGTGAAGGTCGGCGCGATGCGATCGCTGGGATATGGGCTTTACAAGGAACGATTTCGGCCCAGTGAAAAGACCACGGCTCGGTGACGGGCCAGGGAGAAGGGAAATGAAGGTGGTGCTGTTCTGCGGAGGGTTGGGGACACGCCTACGCGAATACTCCGAGACGACGCCAAAGCCGCTGGTTCCGATTGGCGACCGGCCGATGATCTGGCACCTCATGAAGTACTACGCCCATTACGGGCACACGGACTTCATCCTCTGCCTCGGGTATCAGGGGGTGATGATCAAAGAGTACTTCATGCAGTACAAGGAATGGGCGTCCAACGACTTCCGCATGCATGGCAATGGACGAGAGATCGAGCTGTTCAACACCGATCTCGACGACTGGCGCATCACCTTCGTCGATACCGGCGGGACGTCGAACATCGGTGAGCGGCTGCAGGTGGTGCGCCCGTTCGTCAAGAACGAGGAGATGTTCCTGGCTAACTACAGCGATGGCCTGTCGGATTTTCCGTTGGAGGAACAGCTCCGCGCGTTCGGCGACTCCAATGCAATGGTCAGCTTCGCCGCCGTGCGCCCGCCCCAAAGCTTTCACTCCATCCGCAGCGATGCCCAGGGTTACGTCACCGAGATTCGCGATGCGGCTTCGTGGGACCTATGGATCAACGGCGGGTTCTTCATCATGCGTCCCGGGGTGTTCGATTACATGCAACCGGGTGAGGATCTGGTCGGGCGTCCGTTTACTCGACTTGCGTCGGATCGCCGGCTGTTGAGCCATACGCACCATGGATTCTGGGCCTGCATGGACACCTTCAAGGACAAGAAGATGTTCGACGCGCGCCACGAGAACGACGATCGGCCGTGGGAGGTCTGGAATCGCGCACCGGTCGAGCGCGCGGCGCGCCTGGACGTCGTCGCGCGCGCCTGAACAAAAGCTAAATCGACTGACTGGCAAACAAAGGAAACACGGATGTTCGAGCTTGGATTGCCCTCGGCCGCGACGCGGCCGCGGCGGGTGCTGTGCCTGGGGGCGCACAGCGACGACATCGAGATCGGCTGCGGGGGTGCTGTGCTAGCGCTTACCGAGCGCATCCCAAATTTACAGGTCCACTGGGTGGTGTTCTCCGCCCGTGACGAGCGCGCCGCCGAGGCGGAACGCTCGGCTACGCGCTTTCTGTCGCGCACGGATGACCGCCGGGTCGTGGTCGAGTCCTTTCGCGACGGGTATTTCCCCTATGACGGCGCTGCGCTGAAGGATTGTTTCGAGACGGTCGCGTCTCGCATTGATCCGGACGTCATCTTCACCCATTACCGAAACGACCGCCATCAGGACCATCGCACGGTCGCGGAATTGACCTGGAATACCTTTCGCAACCACTTTGTCCTTGAGTACGAAATTCCTAAGTACGACGGCGAGCTCGGTAACCCAAACATGTACTGGCCGCTCAGCGGAGCCCAACGGGCGAGCAAGACCCAGATCCTGCTGGACTGCTTTGACACGCAGGCACAGCGTTCTTGGTTTTCCCGGGAGACCTTCGACGCAATGATGCGTCTGCGCGGTATTGAATGCCGGGCCGAGAGCGGTTACGCCGAGGCGTTTCATTGTCACAAAGCGGTGGTTGGCTGAGCCGTGCGCGAGCCGGCTACTTCCAACGCCCGCATCCCTTCGAGGGGGGCGCTACGCGTGCTCGTCCTGGTTTCGACTACGAGCCCCACTACCGGCCCTGCGAAGGGGGTTCTGCAGTGGATTCGCCACTGTCCGGACGCAGCCGTCGCCTTCGAGGTTCGAAACTTCCGGCCGGACGACGGGGACGACGCTCTGCTCAGCGAAGCGCGCGCCGCCGGCGCCGACACCGGCTCGCTGCGGGAACAGGGCCGCAACTACCTCGCCCTGATGCGACAGGCACGGCAGGCGATCGCAGACCACGAGATCGACGTGGTTCAGTCGCATGGTTTCAAGCCGGCGGCCCTGTGTTGCGCGCTAAAGCTCCTATGCGGCGTGCGTTGGATTTGCTTTATGCATGGAACGACGCACGAGGATCTGAAAGTTCGACTGTTCCACTTCGTGGAGAGCGTGGCGCAGCTCATGGCCGACCGCGTGGTGCTGGTCTCCGAGGCGCAGCGGCAGCGTCCGCTGCAGCGATGGAGCCGCGCACGCACTCAGGTGATCCACAACGCCGTGGATACCTCTGCGCCAGTGCGTTGGTCCGCGGGCCGCGAGAGCACACGCCAGGCGCTGGGCGTCGCGCCGGAAACGCCGCTGATCGCGGCGGTCGGCCGGTTGAGTCCGGAGAAGGGCGTCGACGTGTTAATCGATGCACTCGCGGCGATGGGCGAGGGGCGGCCGCTCACTCATGCCGTGATCGTGGGGGACGGTCCGCAGCGGCAGGATCTGGTTGCGCGGGTCGAACGCTTGGGTTTGGCCGAGCGTGTTCATTTTGTTGGTCATTCGTCGACGCCGGGCGATTACCTGCTGGCGGCTGACGTGGTCGTGTTGCCGTCGCGCTCGGAGGGCATCCCGAACGTCGCACTCGAGGCGATGGCGCTGGGGAGGCCATTGATTGCCACCGCGGTCGGGGGCACGCCCGAGGTCGTCGAGGATGGTGCCAGCGGGCTGCTGGTCGCGCCCGAGGATCCGCCGGCGCTGGCGCGGGCCATCGCCCGCGTGACGGATGACGCGGCTTTCGCGCAGGCGCTCGCCGCGGGCGGTGAGCGCCGCGTCAGCGAGGAATTCTCCATCGCCGCGCGCTGCGAAAAGATCCTCGCCGTATACGCCGAGGTCGCGCCGCGTTGCCTGACTGAGCGGCGCAACGTAGGCGAACCGACACTCGCGAAACGTGAGGAGTGAAACGTCGCGATGAGCAGGGAAGCGCGGGTGGCATTGGAGCCACTGCTATAATCAGGAAACGTCATGCATGGATGATGACGCGCGAGTAACCGGCCGGGGAATGGCCGGGACGGCGACTCAGGGAACGAGGCGCGCGCAGGATGAGGTTCGGGATCGCGATCCGCCCGAACGGTGCCCCGCCAAGTCCCCCGAACCCCGACGTTATGGGCCAGCGGCTGATCGCGCCGCTCGAGCATGCGCGTCGTCCGTCAGCTAGAGACAACCAAGGAGATCGGTCGCATAGCGGCCGGGAAAATCCGATAGGGAGATCGGAATGAGGATACTCGTCACCGGCGGCGCGGGGTACATTGGAAGTCATACCTGCGTCGACTTACTCGAACACGGCCACGACGTCGTCGTGGTCGACAACCTGTGCAACGGTTCGCTCGAGACCATCGAACGCGTGCAGCAGATCGCTGGGCGTTCGCTCACGTTCCACCGCGCCGATATCCGCGACCGTCGTGCGCTCGACCGCGTGTTCGCCGAGCGTCCGGTCGATGCGGTGGTTCACTTCGCCGCGCTCAAGGCCGTGGGCGGTTCCTCGCGGGAACCGCTGTCTTACTTTGACAACAACGTGGGCGGAACCGTGACGCTCGGCGAGGCCATGCTCGCGGCCGGTGTCGATCTCATGGTGTTCAGCTCTTCCGCGGCCGTGTATGGCACGCCGAAGCGCGTGCCGGTGCCGGAAGACGCACCCACTGGGCCGGTCAACCCCTACGGGCGCTCGAAGCTGATGAGCGAGCAAATCCTGCGCGACCTACAAACGGCAGCACCGGGTCTGCGCGTGGCGCTGTTGCGCTATTTTAATCCCGGTGGGGCGCACGCGAGCGGGCTCATCGGAGAGATTCCGCCGGCCATTCCCGAGAACCTGCTGCCATATATCGGCCAGGTGGCGGCGGGCCTGCGGGACCGTCTGCGTGTGTTCGGTGGCGATTATCCGACGCCGGATGGCACGGGAATCCGTGACTACATCCATATCGAGGATCTGGCCCGCGGGCACGCGGCCGCGCTCGACGCATTGGAGGCGTCGCATGGGCCTTGCGCGGGCGGTGGCGTGCTCACGGTCAATCTGGGCACTGGTCAGGGTTACTCCGTGCTGGAAATGGTGCGCGCCTACGAACGCGCCAGTGGGCGAGAAATCCCCTGCGAGATCGTCGAGCGCCGCTCGGGCGATGTCGCCCGCTGCTACGCCGACGCGAGCCGGGCGGTGGAGCGGCTTGGCTGGTGCGCCGAGCATGGCATCGAGCGGATCTGCGCCGATGCTTGGCGCTGGCAGCAAACTCGAGCCGGCGAAGCGGCGCCGTCGCGGCGTACGGTCGAGGCCGGCGCTACGCTCCAGCCGGCCGGCCATGCCTGAGTGGTAGCCCCTGGGGCGCGGTAGTGGCTGCAGCTGCGTCTCAGGGTTGGCCCAAAGCCAGCGGCGGGCCACGCTCGTATTGGACTTTTCGCCTCCGGACGCGGTGAGCCGATGTAGGTGCGCGCGGGGTTTTACTGCTTGGACCGGCTGCAAGGCGCGCTCGCGCAGGTATAGGGCTCCTATGGCAAGCGGACGCAACGCCGCGGCCAGCGTCTCTGGGGTTCCCTTTGGGCGGGCCTGTTCCGGGCCATGCGCGGAGTCGCGCGTTCTTGAGGGGCGCCATTCCTGCGAACGCGCCTTTGGGGTTGCCCCGACACAGTACCGCTGAGCGCGGTTTTATAGGTTTTGATGAGTTAGTAGACCGGCTGAGCGGCGTCTTGGGAGCCGACAGCAGTACGTCCCATCGTGTATGCCTCTTGTAAGCGCCTTGCCTCCTCGAGTCTCAGCCATAGATCCCGGCAAACGGCTTCGACGGCCGCGGATAGGCGAATGCCGGATCCTACCCCCGCGTTCCGGTGTATCCCCGAGGTAATCCCGCGCCTGGGACGCGATACGCCGATAGCGTCATAGATGGCGCCGATGGAGCCCACCGGGTTTTCAATCGTGTGCTCGTAGTTACAAAGCAAAGCCCGCGGTTGGGCGTTGAGTTGTTGTTCGAAGTAGTGCGAGTTCCGTGCGAACCAAAACAATGCGGCGGTATCCTCGTCGCTGGACTTTGGGCCAACGAGGGAGCAAATGGTCTCGCGCGTCTCCGGTGAGACGC
>JBBEEB010000061.1:0-20648 GCA_040880995.1 Halofilum sp. (in: g-proteobacteria) | reverse complement strand
CCCCCCTCGACTCGCCAACCTTCGTGATCTCCGCTGAGAATCGGGCTCAGGTTCCGCTTCCCGTTTGCTTGGCTGAAGGCGCGCAGGTTCGACTGCGCGACCGCGGAATAGTGTCGGTAGATCCAGACCGCATGGGCCTGCGGATACGTTTGCAGAAACTCGTTCGTCCACTGGCTATCCAGGAGAGGCTTGGTGACCACCAGATGATCGCGGTCTTGCTGAAATCTGCGTGAGATCACGTCCGCCTCTTTGAGCCGCAAGGAGGGGTAGAACAGCCGTGAATCCCACTCGTGATAGACCCGGGTACGCCGATCGCGCTCCAGAACGTTGAGGAGCATGGTGGTGCCGGATCTCTGGCAGCCGACCACTGATACGACTCTGGGGTTATCCACGCGGGTAAAGCCAAGCCCCTGGAGGCTACTCTTGGAAACTAAAAAAAGCCGGCGAAGCAGCCGATCGGTTATTCGCGCCATCAGTTTAGCCATCTTTGTTGGCGACGCGAGACAAGACGATCGCAAACCATTTGAAACTCCGGTCGGTTTTGATGCCGGCGTCGGCGCGCGACGAGGACATCGGGGCCTCCCATGCTGCCGGTGCGTGGTTGATTTCGGCAGCTCACGTGGGGTTTGGTTCCACTCGACGGCTGCGGAACAACGGAAGGCCGCTGGTCACCCCTAGGGAGGATCTGATCAATCCATTGCGGCCGCGTTACGCTTGCAAGGGCGGCATCGCAAGGCGCGAAGCGCAGCGCCGTATCGTGGAATACGGCCGAGCTTCGCAATGCCGCAAGGTCGCCCTTGCAAGCGTGACCCCCTGGGGGCTCGGCCGAATTGGCCCCTGACGGTGCTGCGGCGCCGACCCCGTAGCTCGGGCTACCAAACCGCCGCGCCTAGCCATGCGACTGGCGGAATCGGTGCGATTCAGAATAGGCTGAAGTGGCTCGCAGGTGCTGGGGGACGCGCTGATCCAATACAGTGGTCAGCGAATATCTGGACTGCAGGGACTCGACAACGCATAGGGGCGCTGGGACGACACGAGTGCGCGCCCCCGGGAGGAGCGCATAATGCCTAAACGAAGTGCGGAACTACTCGTGCGGCTGCGATCCGCGGCGCGCGAGCTCTTTAACTCGGACGGCCGCGGACTGGCGACCTACGAGGCCTTCGCCCGCCTGGTCGGGTTTCTGCTCAGCGTCGCGGTCTCCGTGATCATCGTGCTGGCACTCATCGACTTGTTCTGGGCGTTGGCCACGGATGTGCTCGCCACCGGGGAAAGCTTCGATTACGCGACCTTCCAGGTCTTCTTCGAGATGGTGCTCACGGTACTGATCGCGCTCGAGTTCAATCACACGCTCGCCGGGATCGTCTCCGGACGCGGCGGGCTGATCCAGGTTCGCGCGGTAGTCCTGATCGGCATTCTCGTGATCGTGCGCAAGTTCATTTTGATCGATATCGAGAGCACGTCCGCGCTGTTTCTCATGGGGCTGGCATTGGCGATCTTCGCCCTCGGGATCGTGTACTGGCTGGTGGTCGACGTCGATCATCGTGCGCGCCGACACGCGAAGGAGGTCGACGACACCGGAGCGTAACGATACGGCCCGGGTCGTCGTATCTCGCCTATCGGCTGACCCGACGCCACAGGGCGCTCTGGCGCCCGCCGAGATAGCGCAACAGCCCGACTAGCAGCGCAGCGTTGAGCGCGGCGAAGTAATAGGGCGTGTACACCAGCGTGAACCGCCGCGCACGCCGCGCCGTGGCCCCGAGCCCGGCCAGCAGGTAGAACGCGAGCTGGGCGCAGAACGCCGCCAGATAGAGAGGCTGATTCGCCAGCAGCGCTGAACTGATGAAGAGCGCCAATAACGGGAATGGCGCTAGCCAACGCAGTAGCTTGTGCGATACGAAGAACAGGCTCAGGGTGGGGCGGCGCAAGGGATGGCGCAGAAATCCCAGATGCGGTAGCACCTGGAAGCCGCCCGCGGCGATGCGGACCTTGCGGCGGAATTCCTGCGCCACGGCCGCCGGCACCCATTCGAACCCGCGTGCGCGGTGGTCGTAGCGCACGGCGTAGCCTTGATCCGCGATCCGCGCGGCAATCCAGAAGTCGTCCAAAATGATCTCGGGCGGCAAGGGCCCCAGCAGCGCGCGCCGCGCGGCGAACAAGGCACCGTCCGTGCCGATCATGGTGGCGATGCGCGCTTCGCGCTCCTGCAGAAAGCGCTCGTAGCGCATGTAGGCGCCTTCGCCCAATGGCTCGGATGACTCCATCGCCACGAGCTCGACCAGGCCGGTGACCGCGCCGCAGTCGGGGGCGGCGAAGTGCCCTGCGAGCCGCCGCACCGCGTCGGGGTCGAAGAATACATTGGCGTCGGTGAAGACGACGATCTCGCCGCTGGCCGCCGCGAGCGCCGCGTTGAGCGCGCGCGCCTTGCCGCCCCGAGGCAGTTCGATTACCCGCAGGCGGTCGTCGTCGATGCCGCGGGCGATGTCGGCGGTGCCGTCATCGGAGCCGTCGGACACGGCGATGACCTCCAGGGCTTCGCGCGGATAGTCCTGGGCCAGCGCATTGCGCAGCTTGTCCTCGATGTATCCGGCTTCGTTATAGGCCGCGACTATAATGCTCACGCGTGGGGTGATGTCGCCGGCAGGCGGCGGCGCGGGCGTCAGGCACGCCCACAACCAGAGCAGGGCCGGGTAGCCAACATAGGCATAGCCAACCAGACCGGCGCCGACCCAGAAGACGATCTCCATTTCCCCTCCCCGTGCTACGCGCGCGTTGGCGCGGCTCCCCGCCTTCTATAGCAGAAGCACAAGGCGCGGGTGAGGCGGCCGGGGAATGGCGTCCCGGGGCCGCCTACCACATCAGGTCGTCGGGTACCGGATAGTCGGCGTAGGGGTCCTCCGGGTCCGTCTCACCGGAGGCGCGCTCGTTGGCGACTCGAATGACCGATTCGTCAAGCGGGCGGATGCGCTCAGCGATGGTCGCGGGGACGAGTTCATAGCCCTTGCGGGTGCCGATTACGGCGAGTTCTCCGCGCGCGATCTGCTGGCGCTGGGCATTGGTGACCTGAATTTCCTTGATCCGGCTACCCTGCGTGAACCGGTAAACGGCCTCGCCCTGCGCACGGTCCACGTGATGGTTCGCCACGATCTGACGGATCTGCTCCGCCGTCTCCTTGGCCTTTTGCTTGGCCTGGCGCTTGGCCTCGATCTGGCGGTCGCGCTCGGCCTTCTGCGACTGCTCCTGGCGCGCGCGCTCGGACTGTTGCTGCTGGCCCGTGCCGCGCTTCGACTTGGGCTGCTTGCGCTTGGCCTTCGCCCTCTTCTCCTTTTCGAGCTCGCGCGCCCGCTTCTCGTCGGCCAGGCCGGCCTTCATTAGTTGATCCTGCAGGGAATTCGCCATCTCGCTCGGGCCGCTCCAACGCGTGATCGGACAGGCGAGCATAGCGAATCATCGGGCGGCTATGCATCGCCTGCGTACGAAGGGGCTCCCAGCGGCCGTAAACGCGATCCGATTGGCTGTGGCTTCAGGGCGGCATCGCCGGACTCGTACGGCTACCCATTACCGAATGCCGCACCGGGGTCTGCGCTAGCCGTGGCACGCCATGAGCGGGCGCGCCGTGGCTTGCGCTGACCGGCCTGGGACGTTTCACGGGGCCACGCGTGCACCTACCGGGGCCGATCTACCGCATACTCCCGGCACTCTACCTGGTCGCAGCGGTAGTGCTGCTCGCCGGAGTCGATGCTGTCTTCGGAGCTGCGTCTCCCGCGTGTGTGTTCGGGGTCGACGCGCGGTCTCGATGATCCCTTTCGCGGGTGCAATCCCCCGTGGCCTGTCCCAGAGGAGGCGGCCGATGGCAGTCATGGGGCGGGGATCGTGCGTCCCCCGATGGCCTTAGGCCCGCGGACCAATGTTCGCCCCAGGCGGCGGGCAGCAGTCGCGCGGTAGGCACTACCTCGTGTCGTGGGTGTGCTCACGCTGGTTCGTGGCCTCCTCGGAGGCGTGGCGTGTCCGATCCTGTGCCCAACGCATTAGATCGTTCTTGAACCAGATCATGGCATAGGCCGTGGGAAGATATTCGCCTGCCTCGAACAGCCGCCGACGCGTCGCGGATTTCAGCGTGGCTAGCCTCTGGCTCTGTTCGTCCGTCTTCAATCGGAAGAATTTCGCGTCGTGGCTTCGCGCGGGCTCCTGCATGAACCACAGGTGCGGACTGACGCGGGGAAGTGCGGGATCGTAGAGCCAGCTTGCCGCGCATACGCCGGCCAAGTTCGGATTTGCTCGCAGTAGTTCCGCCAACTGGGCAAAGCACCGCTCGCGACCCTCGGGATTGAAATCGGACAGCGCCTTCTCCGACAGATGGATGTGCAGCATCGGGCGAAAAGGACGCCGCCGCAGGTAAAACGTCGTCAGAACGTCGATGAACTGCCGGGCGCCCCCGGTAATCAGTATTCGCCGGGGAACTCCTGCACTGAGCTCCGCGACGTGCGGACCGCTCGGAATCATGTGGAAGCGAGCGACGGCTAGATCCTTCAGGAAGTAGTCACCAAGCTTAGAGGTCCAATCGGGCGAGCCGGCACGGAGATCCGCCAGCATCCGCGTACGCTCCCGGTCGATATCGGGGGCGAGCGAGCGCGGGATGATCAGGCGCCCTTGCGGCACGCTATGACGCGCGACCGATTGCGCCACGAGGAGCTGTTGGTACACGAGTACCGCCTGGTCGCCGTAATCGCGTTCCAACGCATCCACGAAGGCACCCGTTTCTGGGCCGACGAACCAATAGGGCGAATCCGCGTGGCGGTCGTAGATCTCAAGCAAGCGGGTGGGCGGAAATCGATCGAGCAGACCGGGGTAGTCCCGCTCGCAGCGAGCCTCGAGCTGGTCGATCAGCGGGGCCGTTTCATGCGACAGGTCAACGCCAGGTGGCCGCTCTGGCTCCGCGCGCGTAGGGCGTTGTTCCGTGAGGGGGGCGGCCCGTAGCTTGTCTGTTGCCGAGGCCCCCAGGCCAAGGCGCGACGCGCGTCCGCCGCGTACGCGCACCCCGGCCAGGGCTGCCGAAGCTAGAGATCCCGTTTGCGCCGGGGCCCGCCCGAGTTGTGACCCGCGGTCGCGTCCACCTTTTCTCGCCATCGGCCTCATCCTTGAGCGCCGTGCCTGTGACTACCGATCATCCATCGGCGGCATGCGAAATCACGGCCGCGCGGAGTCGTCGTGTTCATCCAGAAAATAGGTGTACCGGTCCGCGCCCGCAAGGTGAGCGGATGCCAGCCGCATACCGCTAGTGTGCAACATCGAATCGTTAACGCCGATTGCAGTGTTGCGCCGGAGAGACTTTGACTTTGCGAATCGCGTCGACCGGCCGTGAAAAATATCGCTAATGTGGCGCTGTCAGACATCGTTCTTGCGGACACGACGGCGGCCACCTATCTTTGCCAATGCGTGGTCGTGAGCCGCGGTTGGTATATCCCAACCCAGTCGGCCACCGCGACGCGCCCATGGACTCAGGGAAAGGCAAATACAGTGATGGCGACAAGGATGCCTCGCGCCCGAACGGAACGGTTCGTGCGTGGTCGATGGATAAAACGCGCCCGTCCCCCGCATTATCTTCCGGCTACCCCGGTTTCCGCGCGGCGCTCGCCACGGCGCAGGCAGCGCGCACAAGAGAAAACTGCCGTCGCAACTGAAGTGCGGGGCGCGCAATGAAGGCGGCGTTCGTCTATGTCTCTAGATTGCTTGGCCTGTTCCATCTGAGCCGGTGGCTGCTGCGCAAGCGGCTACTGATTCTCTGTTATCACGGCTTTGAGCTCAGCGACGAAGCGGATTTTCGGCCGGCACTGTTCATTCGGCCGGAAACGTTTCGCCGTCGTATGAAGATGCTCGCTGAGCGCGGTTTCACCGTGCTCCCGCTCGACGAGGCCATGAAGCGGTTACGCGGTGGCGATCTACCGCCGAACGCCGTGGTGATTACGATTGATGACGGTTTTTACAGCGTCAAGCAGGCAGCGCAACCAATCCTGGCGGAGTACGGGTTCCCGTCCACGCTTTATGCGACCACGAATCGCATCATGTTGGGGACGCCCGTGTTCAGGATGGTCATCCAGTACCTATTCTGGAAAACGCGCGCAACGGCGATCGAGTTCGCCAATCACTCCTGGGTCGCCGCGGGGCGCTACGATCTGACCGACGCGGAAGTGGCGACTGGAATCTGCAGGGAACTCGTCGCAGCCGGAGAGTACAACGGGGATGAGGAGCGACGCGAAGCGATCTGCCGCGAGGTGGCTGCCAAGCTCAGGGTCGATTACGACGAAATCGTGCGTAGCGGGATGTTCACGCATGTCTTGCCCGACGACCTGAAGGAGCTGGATCGCAGCGGCATGGACGTACAGCTGCATACGCACACGCACACATTGACGCATAACGGCGAGCCGATGATCGAGCGCGAGATCTCGGTGAACGCTCAGCTACTGAATCGGTGGCTCGACAAACGCTGTACGCATTTCTGTTATCCACTCGGCGAATGGCAGCCGTCGTATCTGAATGAACTGGCGAAGCTCGGCGTCGAGAGCGCCACTACGTGCGAAGCGGGCCGGAATGACCGGTCGACGAATCCGCTTGCGCTCTACCGCTCTCTCGACGGCGAGAACATCACCGACCTGCAGTTTGAAGACGGGCTCTACGGCTTCTCCGAGATGTTCCGGGTACTCGTGGGCCGTCGCCGCAAGCGCAACGGCGTTCGCTCGCGGGCCGAGCCGGCGGCCCCCTACGAAACGGCCGGCGCGGCGCGCGACTGATTTGAAGTCTGCAATAAGCTCCGCCGTATAGGCCTCGCGCTGCAGTGACCGCCAGAACGCAAATACACGAGGATCTTCGATCCTCCTGATTCAAGCGGCGCGGCACATGGATGTGCCGACATTTTCGCCGACTGTAAGTCGGTGAAAATGGAGGGCTACGAGAACCGTTTTTCTCGTAGCCCGTGTCTGATTAAGGCCAGGACGGCCTTTGATCAGACCTTCCCTAGAACAGCAAGGTTCACCGGAGGGAGGAGTCATGTCCCAGGAGGAGTGTGTCCGGGTCGCCGTATTCGGCCATTATGGCATCCGCAATTTAGGTGACGAGGCCATCGTTGAGTCCGTCATCGGCAATCTGCGTTCGCGGGGGGCGAAGATCGTTTGCGTATCGCTCAACCCTCAGGACAGTCGGGAGCGGTATGGCGTCGATGCCTTTCCCATTCGGTACCGCAGCGACTATTTCCATCCAAAAGCCCCCGACCACCGATTGACAATAGAGTCGGATGGTGCCGCTTCAGCAAGCGCGCGGGTAAAGGCGGTACTCAAGAGTCTGCCCCTCCTCGGTACCGGACTGAGAGCGCTCGGTCGCGCCCGGCGCACAGTGCAATGGCTGAGGTGGGAAGTCAGGTTCCTGCGGTCCGCGAGACAGCGGCTCGCGGACATTGACCTGCTGCTGGTCGCCGGCTCAAACCAATTCGGGGACGATTTCGGCGCATCGTGGGGCTTCCCTTACACGCTGCTGAAGTGGACGCTTTTGGCCCAAAGCACCGGTCCCCGGGTCGCGTTCGTCAGTGTCGGCGCAGGGCCGCTGGATTATCGGATGAGCGTCCGTATGCTCCGATTGGCGCTCAAGCGCGCCGATTTCATCTCCTACCGTGACGAGCAGTCGAAGGCGCTCATCGAAAGCTGGATCCCAGTTACGGGCGAGGTGTATCCGGACCTGGCTCATAGTCTGAAAGCCGGACCAGCCCGGGTGCGCGGGCGTAGCGAGCAACGATTGATGGTCGGGGTTAATCCGTTCGCATTATTCGATCGCCGATATCACAACGCCTGGGCGGATGAGACGAAGTATGCCGACTACGTTCGCAAACTGGCGGGGTTTTGCGCACATCTCATCGGTTGTGGGCATCGCGTGGTGCTCTTCAGTACGCAATTCAAGGACGAACTCGTGCTCGATGACATCCGCGACAGTACGGCTGCGCAGTTAGCGCGCGAGCATCGCGGCGATCTCGCAGTCGCGAAAAGCCAGGAGGTTCAGGAACTGATGGGCGTGATCGGACAGTGCGATATCGTCGTCGCCACCCGTTTTCACGCTGCGGTGCTGCCCTTGCAGCTACACAAGCCGGTGCTCGGTATTTCTTACCACCCCAAGACCACGAGCCTGCTCGACGCCGCCGGTTTGCATGGCTCCTATGTGAGTATGCATTCATTCGAGGAACAGGAACTGGTGCGGAAGTTCGAGGCGCTGGTCGAGCGCTACAGGAGGGGCGATCTGGAATTGGCCGCCCATACCAGGCGCAATCAAGCTCAGTTGGACGAGCAATACCGCCGGATATTGGACCTAGCGAGGCCCGAGCCCGCGGTCCCGCATACACCTGGGCAATATGTCTAGCCAGACCCGTTGTGCGCTTTGGGGCTGACTTCCGTCTGCCCGGCCGACAAAGGCGAGGCGCGCGCGGAGCGTGGTGCGGCTGGCTGGAAGGATGGTGGGCGATGCTGGGATCGAACCAGCGACCTCTGCCGTGTGAAGGCAGCGCTCTCCCGCTGAGCTAATCGCCCGTTGCGCCGCGATCTTACGGCTTGTGCGCGGGCCGTTCAATGGCGTTCCCTCGCGCGGCCCCTGGCCGGCTGGTACCGTTCGCCCGGACCAACAACGGGGGAGAAACGATGATCGGGGCACTCAAACACCTGCACATGACCATGGCCGGGCTGTCCATCCTGGGCTTTTTGCTGCGCGGCTATTGGGCGTGGGCCAACCCGGTGCTGTTGCGGCGCAAGCCGGTCAAGATTCTCCCGCACATCATCGACACCCTGCTGCTGGCGAGCGCGATTGGCCTACTGTTGGCCTACAGTTGGAACCCTTTCGCTTTCGGCTGGCTGACCGCTAAGATCGTGCTGCTGGTGGTCTATATTGGACTGGGCATCGTCGCCCTGAAGGGCCGCGCCCCGGCTCCGATTCGGGTGGGCGCCTTCTTCGCTGCCGTGGCTGTGTTCGTTTGGATCGTGAGTATCGCGTTCACCAAGACCGTCGTACCCCTCGCCTGAACGACTACGTACCCGGCGACTGGTGTTCCAGGGCCGCCACGGCCTCTTGGACGAGGGCCGGCCCGCGATAGATGAGACCGGTGTAGAGCTGGATCAGGGATGCCCCGGCGGTGGACCGCTCGGCGACGTCGGCGCCGCACATGATGCCGCCGCAGCCGATCAAGGGAACGGCGCCCTCCAGTCGGCTCGCGAGCGTGCCCAGCACTCCATTGGCTCGTTCGGTCAAGGGCGCGCCGGAGAGTCCGCCGGTTTCGTCACCGTGGCGACTGGCGGCGACGGCGCTGTGATCGGCGGTGGTGTTGGTGGCGATTACGCCGTCGACGCCATGCCGGCGCACCGCGGCCGCGATGCCCCCCAGCTCCGCGCCCTCCAGGTCCGGCGCGATCTTGATCAGTAACGGCATACGCCGACCGTGGGTCTCGGCGAGCCGGTCGCGGCGCTCGCCGAGTCCGCTGAGCAGACCGTCGAAGGCTTCACCGGTCTGTAGCGTGCGCAGGCCGGGGGTGTTTGGCGAGGAGAGATTGATCGTCACATAGTCGGCGACGCCGTAGGCCTGCTCGAGGCCGTAGCCGTAGTCCTCGATCGCCCGCTCGAGCGGCGTGTCGCGGTTCTTGCCGAGGTTCACCCCCACGATGCCCGCGAAGCGGCGCCGGCGACGCAGGCGCTCTACAGCGTAATCCACGCCCTTGTTGTTGAAGCCCATACGGTTGATCAGGGCACGATGCCGCGGGAGCCGGAAGAGCCGTGGGTGAGGGTTGCCCTGTTGCGGCCGCGGAGTGACGGTGCCGACCTCGATGAAGCCGAAGCCCAGGGCGCCCAGGGCGTCGACGTGGTCGGCGTTCTTATCCAGTCCGGCCGCCAGCCCGACCGGGTTGGGGAAGTCGAGCCCGAAGATCCGCCGCGGGCTCGCCGCCGCGACGGCGGGGGTGCGCGCCAGCGCGGCGTACGCGTCGAGGGCCCGCAGCGTCGCGGCATGCGCGGTCTCCGCGGGCAGCAGGAACAGCGCCCGGCGGGCGAGGGCGTAATTCACGGAGTGGGGTGGTTCGGCTGCATGGTCCGCGATTGTTCGCTAGCCGGCCTCGTCGGGGCAAGCCCGGTGAACGCGGTCCGATTGGCCGCATCGCCGTCGCCTTGCGGCGACGCTACACTGGCGGCCTCGACACGCCGCCGACGGACGTCTTTGCATGCAGCTGCGCCTCGAACAACTCGCCTCCCGTCTCCAAAAAGGCCTGGCGCCGGTGTATCTGGTCACCGGCGACGAGCCGCTGCAGCACGCCGAGGCCGCCGATGCTATCCGCGCCGCGGCTCGCGAGCAGGGCTACACGGCGCGTGAGGTGTACGAGGCCGGCTCGGACTTCGACTGGAACCGCCTGAGCGAGTCCGCTGACAGCCTGTCGCTGTTTGCCGACCGGCGCCTGGTCGATCTGCGCCTGCCCGGCGGCAAGCCCGGACGCGACGGCGGCGCGGCATTGGTGGCCTGGACCGAGCGCCCGCCCGCCGACACGCTGCTGCTGATCACCGCGCCGAAGATCGATCCGCAATCGCGCCGCAGCAAGTGGTATCGCGCGCTCGATCAGGCCGGCGTGGTCGTTCCCGTATGGCCGGTCGATCTCGGTCAGCTGCCTGCCTGGATCGATCGGCGCATGCGTGCCCACGGTCTGGAGCCGAGCAAGGAGGCCGTCGCGCTGCTGGCGGCACGCTGCGAGGGCAATCTGCTGGCCGCCACGCAGGAGATCGACAAGCTCGTCTTGCTCGGCGGCGCCGGGCCGGTGGATGCCGAGCGCGTCGCCGAGGTCGTCGCGGATTCCGCGCGCTGGTCGGTGTTCGATCTGGCGGATGCCCTGGCCGAGGGGGCGCCGGCACGGGTCGCGCGCGTGCTGGCCGGGCTGCGCGCCGAGGGCACGCAGCCGCCGGTGCTGGTGTGGGCCTTGCACCGAGAGCTGGCCATGCTCGCCGGCGCCGCCGCGCGCTGCGCCGAAGGCCGTTCGCCGGACGCGGCGCTGGAGGCGGCGGGCGTGTGGGAGCGGCGCCGGCCGGTCCTGCGTCGGGCGCTGCAGCGCTTCGACGCGGCTGGTTGGCAGCGGTTGCTGTCCGGCTGCGCGCGGCTGGACCGCCTGGCCAAAGGCGCGGCGCGGGGCAGTTTCTGGGACGAACTGGTAGAATTGGCGGTAAGCGCGTGCGGGGTGCCGGGTCTGGAACTGGCGCCCCGCCGCACCGTCGTCGTCGAACGCTGAAGGGTATCTATGAGCGCGCCGGCCGAGGCCGTCACCGGAAACATCCGCGAGTACATGACGCAGGTAGGCGAGGCCGCTCGCTCCTCTGCTCGGGCCATGGCGCGGGCGGACACGGCCGGGCGCGATCGTGCCCTGGAGGCGATCGCCGCGACGCTGGATGCCCGCCGCGATGCGCTCGCCGAGGCCAATGCCGCCGATCTCGCGGCCGGCCGCGCCGCCGGCCTGGACGCCGCCGTCCTCGATCGGCTCACGCTCGCCGATGCGCGCATCGACGCCATGATCGCCGGGCTGCGCGAGGTCGCGGCCCTGGCCGACCCGATCGGCGGCATCGATCAACTCGTGCCGCGTCCGTCGGGCATCCGCGTCGGCCGCATGCGCGTGCCGCTGGGCGTAATCGGCGTGATCTACGAGTCGCGTCCGAACGTCACCGCCGATGCCGCCGCGCTGTGCCTGAAGGCCGGCAATGCCTGCATCCTGCGCGGCGGCTCGGAATCCTGGAACTCCAATCGCGCCATCGGCGCCTGCATCGCGCAGGGCCTGGAAGAGGCGGGCCTGCCCGCCGACGCGGTGCAGGTGCTGGCGACCACCGACCGCGATGCGGTCGGCTGGCTGCTCGCTGCCGAGGGCATCGTGGATGTGATCATCCCGCGCGGCGGGCGCTCGCTGACCGAGCGCGTTGCCCATGACTCGCGCGTGCCGGTGATCAAGCATCTCGACGGGATCTGCCACGTGTACGTCGATGCCGCGGCCGATCCCGAGCGCGCCCGCGCCATCGTGGTCAACGCCAAGACGCACCGCCTGGGCGTGTGCAACGCGGCCGAGACGCTGCTGATCGATCGCGCCTGCGCGCCCGAGCTGTTGCCGTCGATCGCGGCGGATCTGGTCGAGCGGGGCATCGAGCTGCGCGGCTGCGCTGAAAGCCGCAAGCTGGTCATGGACATGGTCGAAGCGAGCGATGAGGACTGGATCACCGAGTATCTCGGCCCCGTGCTCGCCGTGCGCGTGGTCGATGGCCTCGACGACGCGATCGAGCACATCGAGCGTTACGGCTCGCATCACACCGACGCCATCGTGACCGAGAACTGGAGCCGGGCGCAGCGTTTCTTGCGAGAGGTCGATTCGGCCTCGGTCATGGTCAACGCCTCGACCCGTTTCGCCGATGGTGCCGAATTCGGCCTGGGGGCGGAGATTGGCATCAGCACCGACAAGCTGCATGCCCGCGGCCCTGTCGGTCTGGAAGGGCTGACCACGCAGAAATACGTCGTGTTCGGCGAGGGTCAGATCCGCGAATGAGTGCGATCGCCGCGCGCACGAGCCCCTGATGCAACGGATCGGCATCCTCGGCGGCACCTTCGACCCGGTTCATTTCGGTCACCTGCGCCCGGCCGTGGAGGTCCGCGCGGCGCTCGGGTTCGACCAGGTCCGGCTGATCCCGGCCCGCGTCTCCCCTCTGCGGGATTCGCCCGGCGCCTCCGGCGCCGACCGTTTGGCGATGCTGCGCGCGGCAGCTGAAGGCGAGCCCGATCTGGTGGTCGACGAGCGTGAGCTCGAGCGCCCGGGGCCGTCCTATACGATCGACACGCTGGAATCGCTGGCGGCGGAATTTCCCGGGGCGCGGCTGTACTTCATCATGGGCGCGGACGCCTTCGCCTCCTTCGAGCGCTGGTACCGCTGGCCGGAAATCCTCACGACCGCGCACCTGGTCGTGACCACGCGTCCCGAGGCCGCGCTCACGATCCCGCCGGCGGTGGCCGAGGCGGTCACCGACGACCCGGCCGAACTCGAGCGCGCCGCCGCCGGGCTTATCCATGCCCAGGGCGTGACCGCGCTCGACATCTCCGCCACGGCGATCCGCCGCACGGCCGCGGCCGGCGGCGATCTCCGTTATCTGATGCCCGAGGGCGCGCGGCGCTATCTCGAGCAACACCGCCTCTATTCCCCCGAGTCCGCGGCTCGGGAACGCGCGAGGGCCGATGGAAACCGAAGCGCTGGTTGAACGGATCGTCGATGCGCTCGACGATCTTCGCGCCGTGGACGTCGTCACCATCGACGTCCGTGGCAAGACGTCGATCACGGACCTGCTGGTCATCGCCAGCGGCACCTCCGAGCGTCATGTGCGTTCGCTGGCCGACCGTGTCACCGAGCGGGTCAAGGAGGGCGGCGTGCGTCCGCTCGGCACCGAGGGCGAGAGCGGCGGCGACTGGGTTCTGGTCGATCTGGGCGAGGTGATCGTCCATGTCATGAGCCGCGAGAAACGCGACTTCTACAACCTCGAGAAGCTCTGGTCGATGGAGTCATCCGACGACTCCGCGGCCGGCGGTCAGTGAATCCTGCCGGACCGCAGGCGCGGTCCGACCCATTCGCGTGGCCGTGTCGGGTTGCGCCGTCGAACGGGATAACTCTGGATGCGTTTTCATCTCGTCGCCGTGGGCACGAAGACCCCGGACTGGGTCAGCGCCGGTTTTGACGACTACGCCCGCCGGCTGCACGGCGGCGCGCGGCTGGCGTTGCACGAGGTCGCCGGTGGCGCCCGCCGCGGTGAGGCCGATCCCGAGCGCATCCGCGCCGAGGAGGCGCAGCGGTTGCGCGGCGCGCTGCCGCGGCGGGCGTATCGTATTGCCCTCGATCAGCGCGGCCAGCGGATGGACAGTCAAGCCATCGCCGAGCGCCTGCGCGAGTGGAATCGCACCGGCGCGGAGATCGCCTTCCTGGTGGGTGGGGCCGAGGGCCTGGCGGGCGAGCTGGTCGCCGAGTCCGAGGAGCGCTGGTCGCTGTCGCCATTGACGCTGCCGCACGCGTTGGTGCGTATTGTGCTCGCTGAGCAGCTCTATCGCGCCCTGTCGATCCTGCACAATCACCCGTATCACCGCTGAGCTAGTGTCCTGGCTCACAAGTTCATCGGTTTTTCGCCGGGTCTTGAGGCGTCTGGCGGCGTTGTCGCGGCCTCACTATAGGGCGCGCTATGGCTTGTCGGCGCGCCTTGCCAGTCGCCCCCATCCCTCGGCGAAAATTCCGACGAACTTACGAGACAGGACACAAGGAGCCCGAATGAGCGGCACCGACGAGGCCGATCTGCTGCTCGCCTCGCGTTCGCCGCGACGGCGCGAGCTGCTGGCGCAGATCGGTCTGCGCTTCGCGCTGCTCGAGGTCGCGGTGGACGAGCGCCGCCATCCCGGTGAAGCCCCGGCGTCCCTGGTCGAACGCCTGGCGCGCGCCAAGGCGGACGCAGGCGTCGCGCTGGCCGGTGAGGCGCCGCAGCCGGTGCTGGCCGCGGACACGGTGATCGCGGTCGATGGCGACGTGCTCGGCAAGCCGGCGGGCGAGGCCGAGGCGCTGGCCATGCTCGCGCGCCTGTCCGGGCGCAGCCACGACGTCCTTACGGGCGTCGCTGTCGCGCGGGGCGAGACCGTCGTTAGCCGTATCGTGACCTCGCGGGTTACGCTGCGCGAGTTGGCGCCGATCGAAGCTGCGGCCTACTGGGCCAGCGGCGAGCCCGCCGGGAAGGCCGGCGCCTACGCCATCCAGGGCCTCGGCGCGGTGTTCGTCGAACGTCTGGAGGGCAGTTATTCCAATGTCGTCGGGCTTCCGCTGCACGAGACGGCCGCGTTGCTGGCGCGCTTCGGGGTCGACCCACTGGGGAATCGGGCTGACGCGTAAAAATCGCGGGTCTACGTGCCTCCGGGCGAGCTATCCTTGAGCCCGCCTCGCCCGGACGTGAATAATCGTGATATCGCTGGCGCGGCGCTCAGCGCCGTTTCCGGAAAATCCATGAACGAAGAAATCCTGGTCAACGTCACGCCGCAAGAGACCCGCGTGGCGTTGGTCGAGAACGGCGCCCTGGCCGAGGTGAGCATCGAGCGTTCGGGGCGGCGTGGGCTGGTCGGCAATATCTATCAGGGCTCGGTCGTGCGCGTACTGCCCGGCATGGAGGCGGCGTTCGTCGATATCGGCCAGGAGCGTACGGCGTTTCTGCACGTTTCCGACCTTGCCCCAGCCCAGCCGCGGGAACCGGCCGCGGCAGAGGCCGGGGCCTCGGTCCCCACGGCCAATGGCGACAGCTACCCGCCCATCCGCGAGTTGCTGCGCGAGGGCCAGAAGCTGCTGGTGCAGGTGATCAAGGAACCGATGGGCACCAAGGGCGCCCGCCTGACCACGCACCTGACCATCCCCTCGCGCTACCTCGTGCTCATGCCCAACGAGCCGAGTGTGGGCATCTCCGGCAAGATCGACGACGAGGTCGAGCGCGCGCGCCTGCGCGAGATCGTGGTCGCGCGCGCCGGGACGGAGCAGGGCTGGATCCTGCGCACGGCCGCCGACGGCGCCTCCGCCGACGCGCTGGAAGCCGACATGTGGCTGCTCGAGAAGCTATGGGCGGCGGTGCGCGAGCGCGCCAGCGCGGCGGAGACCGGCGCGGTGGTGCATGAGGATCTGCATCTGGTGCTGCGCACGCTGCGCGACATGGGCGGCGGCCGGGTCGAGCGCATCCGCGTCGATTCGAGCGCGGCCTACGATCGGATGCGCAAGTTCGCACGCGATTTCCTGCCCGAGGCGTTCGAGCGTATTGAACACTACACCGGCGAACGCACGCTGTTCGAGCTCTACGGCATCGAGGACGAACTCCAGCGCGCGCTCGATCGCAAGGTGCCGCTGAAGTCGGGCGGCTACGTCGTGTTCGACCAGACCGAGGCGATGACCACAATCGACGTCAATACCGGCGCCTTCGTGGGCCATCGCAATCTCGAGGAGACGATCTACAAGACCAACATGGAGGCCGCGCAGACCATCGCGCGCCAACTGCGCCTGCGCAATCTGGGCGGCATCATCATCATCGATTTCATTGACATGGCCGAGTCCGACCATCGGCGCAAGGTACTGGCCGCGCTGGAGTCGGCGCTCGCCGGCGATCCCGCCCGCTCCCAGGTTTGTGCCGTCTCGCCGCTGGGACTGGTCGAGATGACGCGCAAGCGAACCCGCGAGAGCCTGGAGCATGTGCTGTGCCAGTCTTGTCCCACTTGTCGCGGGCGCGGCTACATCAAATCCCCCGAGACCGTCTGCTACGAGATCTTCCGCGAACTCCTGCGCGAGGCGCGCCGGTTCGAGGCGCGGCAGCTGATGGTCATGGCCTCGCAAGAGGTGGTCGACTGCCTGCTCGACGAAGAGGCCGACAACCTGGCTGACCTGGAAACCTTCATCGGCATCCCCACCCGGTTGCAAGCCGAAGCCCTGTACGCGCCCGAGCAGTTCGACGTCGTCCCGGTCTGAACGGCCCCGAGGCGTCCCCATGCCCCGACTCCTGCGAATCGCCCACCGCTGGTTCTGGGGGACGATAGCGCTGAGCCTAATCCTTACCGCGGTGCTGCTCAGCGCCGCGCGGCTGGCACTGCCGTTCGCAGGCGAGTATCGCGACCAGGTCGCGAGCTACCTGTCCGATTATCTTGAGGCCTCCGTGACCATTGGCCGCCTGGACGTGGAATGGCACGGTCTGGGGCCGCGCCTGCGGGTGGAGGATCTGGAGATCGCCAACCCGGCGTTGGATGACGCCCCGGCACGGGCCGATCGGGCCTACCTCGCGCTCGCGCTCGACTGGCCACGTCCGGGCACATGGTTGCCCCTGCGGGTCAACGATGTGGTTCTCGCTGGCATCGAGACGCGGATCGAGCTGGACGAGCGCGGCCGGCCCTCCATGGGCGCAATTCGCGTCGGCGGCCAGAGCGAGCGCTCGCCGGGCGATCTCGCGCGCCGTATCGCCACGATCGGGGATCTCGCCATCCGCGACGCCCGCATCACCCTCGTGCGCGCCGGCCGCGACCCTCTCGTCCTGCGCGACGTCAGCATGCGCCTCCGCAGCGCAGGCGGACGGTACCGTATTGCCGCCAACGCGGAGCTACCGCCGGACTTAGGCGGCCGCCTGCACACAGCGTTCGACCTGCGCGGTCCGCCGGGTGCTCCCCGGGAGTGGGCCGGGCGCGGCTATTTGCGCGCAAGCGAACTCAATCTCGCAGCCTGGCCTGGCTGGTTGCGCTCGGACGCGAATCGTATCCGGGCGCAGGGCCGCGGCGAGATCGAGCTGTGGACACACTGGGACGATGGTGGGCTCCAACGGGTGCAGGCCCGAGCGAGTGGTGACGATCTGGTATTCGCCCGCGAAGGCCAGGGTGAGGCCGCGTTCAGCCACCTCGATGGCCGCTTCGCCTGGACGCGCTCGGATCCGGGCTGGCGTGTGGATGGCGCGGACATTACGGTCGAGCGCGCGGGCCGCCGCTGGCACAGCAATGGCTTCAGCGTGGCCCACGGCGACGGTACCGAGGGCGCGCCCGAGTGGCGCGGCCAAGTCGATTTCGCGCGCCTCGAAGACATCCTGGCCCTGGCGCGCGTCGCGCCCCTGCCGGCATCAGTCCGTGCGCCGCTCACACGTTGGACGGGGGAGCGGGACCTCCGCGGTGACCTGAGCGCGCTGCATTTCACGGCAGGCCGCGAGGTCGCGCCTAGCGTGCGCGCCGCGGTACGGGATCTGGGTTGGACGCCGGGCGAGGGCGTCCCCGGACTGCGCGGGTTGGACGGCGTTGTGGACTGGCGCGGGGACGGGGGGCGGGTGGATTTCGCCACGGCGGAGGCGACCGTACGGGCGCCCCGCCTGTTCCGCGCGCCGCTGCCGGTGGCGGATCTGCGCGGGCGTGTCGAGATCGCGCGCGAAGACGCCGGCTTGCGCCTGCGCGCGTCCCGACTGGAGGCGGCCAACGCCGATGTCCGCGCAGCCGGCGGCGCCGAACTCTGGTGGCCGGACACGGGCGACGCGCGCGTCGACCTGGAACTCGAGGTCGCCGAGGGCGACGCCACGGCAGTGCCCAGGTACATCCCTGCCGGGGTGATGAAACCCGAACTGGTCGAGTGGATCGACCGCGCTTTCGTGGCCGGCCGAATCGATGGCGGCGAGATCCTCTGGCGCGGAGCGATCTCCGACTTCCCGCACGAATCCGATCCTGGGACCTTCACGGCCGATCTGCGGGTCAGCGACGTGCGGCTTGACTACGCGCCCCAGTGGCCCGGTCTGTTGCAGGGGGACGGGCAGGTCCAGTTCGCTGGGCGCTCGCTCGCCATATCAGCGACCGACGCGCGCCTGCTCGGGACCGATATCGAGCGTCTGTCGATCGATATTGCCGACTTCGCCGATGCCCATCTGCAGATCCACGCACACGCCGAAGGCCCGTTGGCGAACCTGGTGACCGTCGTCAACGAAAGCCCGCTCGAGGAGCGCTTGGGCGCGTTGTTCCGCGGCGCGCACGCTGAAGGCGCTGCCGCCCTCGCACTCAATGCCAACGTGCCCTTGGGCGATCCGGATGAGACTCGGGCCGAGGGTAGCCTGCAGCTACTCGGGAATCGGTTCGCCCAACCCCGCTATGGGCTCGACCTACGGGGGCTGGAAGGCCCGGTGCAATTCACTGACGCGAGCGTGGAGATCGACGGCCTCAAGGCCCGTTTGCGTGGTGAGCCCGTGTCCCTCGACGCGCGCACATTCCCCGAACCCGCGCCCCGGCTGCGCGTGGGCATCCGTGGCCAATTGGGGCAAAAGGCCTTGTTGCCCGGATTGCCCGCGGCGCTCGCCGAGCGGATCGAGGGCAGGTCGGCCTGGCATCTGCAGGTGCGCGTGCCCCTCGGAGCGGGTCGTGGCGATGAGCCGATCCGATTGCGCGGCGTCAGTAGTCTGGTGGGCACAGGCGTCGATTTGCCCGCTCCATTGGGCAAGCGCGCGGACGAGCGCCGACTGCTGCATTTCGATTTTCCAATGGCGCGCGACGGCGGGTTGGAGCCCGGCCGGATCGCCTACGGTGACCGGGTCAAGGCCGCGCTGTCACTGGCCGGCCGGCGTGGCCAACTCGAACTCGCCGCAGGCGACATCCGGCTCGGACCGGAAGCGGCCATGCCAACGCCGCGCACCGGCCCGGATGAAGGCGTGCGTCTCCGTGGGCACCTCGCCGAGCTGGATCTCGCCGCATGGCTGGCGCTCCTCCGGCAGACGGGCGCGGCGAACGCGGATGGCGCGGGCGAGATGGCTGGCCTGGCGGGTGCCGATCTACGGATCGGGCAGGTGCGCTATCGCGGGTATGGTGTCTCCGACGTGCGGGTCCAAGCGGAGCGCGAGGGCGCGAACTGGCGTATCGACCTGGGCAGCGACCAGATCGCGGGGCACGCTCAGGTGCCGGCCCACCCCGGGCGACCCGCCCAGCCGGTGCGCGTGCGCCTCGCACGCCTGGCGCCGCTACCGATCGAGACGTCATCGCCCGATCCGCGCACGCGCGCGGCCGCGATCGACCCCGCCGCCTGGCCGCCGATCGACCTGCGCATCGACCACCTCGCACTACCGATCGGCCCTATACGGCAGTTTGCGCTGGTCACCGCGCCGCTGCCCGACGGCCTGGCCGTTCGCCGCCTGGAATTCAGCAATCCGGACCTGGTCCTCGACGGAAGGGGGCACTGGCGCGCCGGCGATCCCGCTGAGACCGCGCTCACCCTGGAGCTGCGCAGCGACGATTTCGGTGCCGGCCTGGCCGAGCTCGGCTTTGGCGGCGCGCTGGGGCGTGGCGTCGGGCGTGTGACCGCGGACTTGTCCTGGCCGGGGGTCCCCTGGGCTCCGACCCTGGCCGAGATCGAGGGGCAGGCGCGCATCGGCGTGGACGACGGTGTGTTCAAGCCCGTCGATCCCGGACTGGCACGGGTGTTCGGCCCGCTGGATCTGCGCGCCATGCTCGAATATGGCTTTCAGTTCTCCGAATTCTCGGGGCGCATCGATTTGTCCGGAGGGCAGGCCCATACGGATAATCTGACGATCGATGGCTCGGCCGGTCGGCTGCGTTTCCGCGGTCGCGCCGATCTGGCCTCGCGTGAATACGATCACACCATCGTGTTCCGTCCCGAATTGACCAACTCGCTGCCTCTGTTTGGCGCGCTCTCGGGCGGCCCCGTGGCGGGCTTGACCGTCGCACTGGTCCAAGGCGTGCTGCGCAATCTGGGCGCCGACATGGAAAGCGCCGCCGAGCTCACCTATACCTTGACAGGCCCGTGGGACGATCCCAATGTAGAACGCGTGATCACCGACCCAGATGGCCCCGATTCCAGGCCTCGAACCACCGGGGGCGGGGGCTAGTGGGCCATGCGGGTATTTCGGTAACGCTCTGAGCGGCCATGGCGCTTCAGCACAAGGCGCGGCGAACGAGCGTAGCGAGTCCTACGTGAGCGAGGCGCAACGCCGTGATGGAGCGCCATGTCCGCTCCCGCAGGGCGGCGCTGTGCGCACCCGCCGCTGCGTTGCTCGTCACTCGTGTAGGACGCGCTACACTCACTCCTCGCGCCTTGCGGCGAGCACGCACAG
>JBBEEB010000060.1:0-4671 GCA_040880995.1 Halofilum sp. (in: g-proteobacteria) | reverse complement strand
GGGAGAGGGGTTGGGGTTGGGGTGAGGGCCATCGCCAGCCGATGCGCGCAGTATAACGGGCCGGCGCAGCGGCCGCTCTGGGTCAGCCGCTTTGCAGTCCCAGTGCCCGTGCGACCACCTCGTAGGTGTTGTCCGAACAGGTGTCGCTATCGAGTACGCGCTGCAGCTCGCGCGTCATCAGCGTCTGGCGCGCGGCATCGAAGCGATGCCAGCGGATCATCGCCTGAATCAGGCGTGAGGCGATCATCGGATTGCGCGGGTCGAGCTCGATGACGAAGTCGGCAAGCAGCCGGTAACCGCTGCCATCGGCGCTATGGAACGCCGGGAAATTGCCCATGGCGAAGGCGCCGATGAGCGCACGAATCCGGTTCGGGTTCTTGCGATCGAACGCGGAATGGCCCATGAGGCGCTGCACCTCGGCGACCACGTTCTTGCGCCGCGCAGTGGCCTGCAGGGTGAGCCATTTGTCGGTGACCAACGGATCGCCCTGCCAGCGCTCGTAGAAGCCATCGAATGCCCGCTGGCGCTCGGGCCGCTCCAGGTGCGACAGCACGCGCAGGCCGGCGACCACGTCGGTCATGTTATGGCCGGCCTCGACCTGATCCACGGCATGGCGGACGTATTCATCGCCCTCAAGCCCGCCGAGATAGGCCAGGCAGACGTTCTTGAGCCGGCGGCGGCCGATCGTCGCCGCGTCGATGCGGTACTCGCCCGTACCGGTGTCGTGCCGCGCGGCCCAGGCCGTGCGCAGATCCGACTCCAGCGCCTCGGCGAGCTGGCCGCTGACCCGTTCGCGCGACTCGTGCAGCAGGCCCGGCTCGACCGTATCCAGCTCCTCGCCGATCGCCTCCTCCGAGGGCAGCGTCAGGGCCTCCGCCTTGAGTGCGTCGTCGATGTCGGGATCGGCGAGCATCCGCCGGAAGGCATCGATATCGGCGGCCGGCAGGTCGAGCGCTTGCCCGGCGCGCAGCGCCTCCACACCGGCCAGAACGCGCCGACGCACCAGGGTTTGACCCGCATCCCAGCGGTTGAAGGCGTCGCGGTCGCGGCCGAGCTGGAAGCGCAGCGTTTCGTCCTCGATCGCGCGCTCGAGGATGACCGGCGCCGAGAAGCCGCGTAGCAGCGACGCGATCGGGCGTTCGTCGACGTCCTCGAAGACGAAAGTCTGCTCGGCCTCGGTGACCTCGATCACGCACTCCTCGACCCCGCTCGAGCTACCACGCTCGGTGAGCTTGAGTGGGATCGCTTCGCCCTGACGATCAAGCAGGCCCATGCGCAGCGGGATCACCACCGGCTGCTTGTCCACGCCGTCGGGCGTGGGCGGCGTATGTTGGCGCACGGTCAGGTAGTACTCGCGCTCGTCCGGATCCCAGGCCTCCTCGACCGTGAGGCGCGGCGTGCCCGCCTGCGCGTACCAGCGCTTGAATCGGTCCAGCGGGTAGTCGTTGGCATCGGCCATGGCGGCGACGAAGTCATCGCAGGTCGCGGCCTGACCGTCGTGGCGCTGGAAGTACAGGTCCATGCCGCGACGGAAGCTCACCGCACCCAGCAGCGTGTGCAGCATGCGGATGACCTCGGCGCCCTTCTCGTACACGGTCAGCGTGTAGAAGTTGTCGATCTTGATGTACGAGGCCGGCCGGATCGGGTGCGCCATCGGCCCGGCATCCTCGGGGAACTGGCGCGTACGCAGCAGGCGCACGTCCTCGATGCGCTTGACCGGCGCCGAGCCCATGTCGGCCGAGAACTGCTGATCGCGGAAGACCGTGAGGCCCTCTTTCAGGGACAGCTGGAACCAGTCGCGACAGGTGACGCGATTGCCGGTCCAGTTATGGAAGTATTCGTGCGCGATCACGCCCTCGATGGCCTGGAAATCGCTATCGGTGGCGGTCTCGGCATTGGCCAGCACGAGCTTCGAGTTGAAGACGTTGAGGCCCTTGTTCTCCATCGCGCCCATGTTGAAGTCGTCGACAGAGACGATCTGGAACAAATCGAGATCGTATTCCAGGCCGAAGATTTCCTCGTCCCAGCGCATCGCGTTCTTCAGCGAGCGCATGGCGTGATCGGTCTTGCCGGTGTTGTGCGGCTCGGTATAGATCCGCAGCGCGACTTCGCGCCCGGAGGCCGTGGTGAACGAGTCCTCGTGGCAGGCGAGATGGCCGGCGACCAGCGCGAACAGGTAGCAGGGCTTGGGGAACGGGTCTTCCCAGCGCACCCAGTGCCGGCCGTCGTCGAGTTCGCCGGAGTCCGCCGGATTGCCGTTCGATAGCAGCACCGGATAGCGCGCGCGCTCGGCCACGAGGGTCGTGCTATAGCGCGCCATCACATCGGGCCGATCGAGGAAGTAGGTGATACGCCGAAAACCCTCGGCCTCGCACTGGGTGCAGAAGTTGCCCGACGAGATGTAGAGCCCCTCCAGCGCCGTGTTGGCCTCGGGGCTGATCTCGGTCACGACCGTGAGCTCAAAACGGTCCGGCACCTCGGGGAGTGTCAGGCTGCGCTCGTGAATGCGGTAGGCGTCGGTCGACAGTTCGTTACCGGCGATCGCGACTGAGATGAGCGTCAGGTGCTCGCCATCGAGCACCAGCGGGGCCTCCGGATCATCCGTGGCACGCTGCACGGCCAGGCGCGCGGTAACGCGCGTCGCCGCCGGATCGAGCTCGAAGCGCAGATCGACCGAGTCGATCCGAAACGCCGGAGGGGTGTAGTCCACCAGGCGCACGGACTGGGGTGCGGCGGCTGGGTCGAGCATCATCGGGGGCCTCCGAGGCATGCGATCGCGAGTGAATGGATGACAGATCGTGCCGCCGTCACGCTATCCGATCGACAGGATGGACACTATGGGGCGTTCCACGGTCGCCGGCCGATTCGCGTGAGCAATCTCCAGGCATTCTAGTGCCCATGCAGGCGGATGTTAGCCCCGGCCACCCTCCGCGATGGGGCCGCCGGTCGTCTCTTCCGGCCGGGACATGCGCGCGCACTCCTCGAAGATGCGCACCTCGCAGTGCCGACAGACCTCGGGGTCAAGGCGATGCGCGTACAGGTCGGCGATGGCCTCGCCCTTGGTTGCGTAGAGGTTCTGGCGTCCGAGTTCGTCGGCGTAACCGCTGTCATGGAGGAACGTGCGCGGTTCCATGCGCAGGGAGCAGATGTACAAGCCCCCCCCGCGGGCCTCGCGCTGACGGGCGGCGGCGATCAGTACCTGGGCGCCGGCAGTATCGATGTAGTTGATGCCACTGCCCACGATCAGCAGATGGTCACGCGCATCGGGGCCTTCGACAAGCTGGCCCAGCGTTTCCGCGATCGATTGCGCCGAGCCGAAGAAGACCGCACCGTCGATCCGGATGACCTTGAGCTGCGGACATTCCGGCAGCGATTGCCGCTGCAGGTTGGTGAAACGCCGCCGCGGGTCCTCGGGATCCGGCGCCAGGCTGAATACGGCGGGGTGCGCCGCGCGATTGAGGAACAGCAGCAACGACAGCAGCACGCCCGCGAGAATCGCCCAGGTCAGCCCGAGCAGCAGCGTGGCGGCGAAGG
This sequence comes from Halofilum sp. (in: g-proteobacteria), assembly GCA_040880995.1. GTDB lineage: Bacteria > Pseudomonadota > Gammaproteobacteria > XJ16 > Halofilaceae > Halofilum. The sequence goes on along the minus strand of JBBEEB010000060.1, from coordinate 1,137 downwards.
TGAGAACCAGGATGGCCGCGTCCTGACGGCTGGCGCGCGTCAGCTCGCGAATGTGGTGCCAGTCGATCAGCCCCCAGGCGACGACCAGGATCATGCCGCCCATGGCCGCGATGGGAAGATAGCGGGCGAACGGCGCCACCACCAGCAACACCAGCATCAGGGCGACCGCCGCCATGATTGCGGAGATCGGCGTGCGCGCGCCCGCCTCGTAGTTGATCCCGGTGCGGGTGAACGACCCCGAACTTGCGTAACAGGAGAAAAAAGCCCCGACCATGTTCGACAGGCCCTGCCCGACGAACTCCTGGTTGGGATCGATGCGCTGCTGCGAGCGCATGCCGACGGCACGCGCGATCGACACCGCCTCGATCAGCCCCAGTAGCGCTACCGCGAAGGCGTCCGCTGCTAGGTCGCGCACGATCGCGAACTCGAACGCCGGCATACTGAGCGACGGTGGACTGCTCGGCAGAGTGCCGATCACGGGTACGCCGTGCGCGGGCGCATTGAGCAGCCAGCCCGCGAGGACACCGGCGACCATCGCCATCAGCAGATAGGGCCATTTCGGGCGCAACGCCCGCACGACAAGGGCCACGCCGAGGCTCACGGCCGCGATGATCACCACGCGCGGCTGCGCCGAACCGACATGGGTGAGCGCGTAATGCCAGACCTCGATGAAGCCATGCCCGCCGGGCATCTCGACACCGAGCACGTGCTGCAGCTGACTGGTCGCGATCAGCAACGCCGCCCCCGTGGTGAATCCCGTAACCACGGCCGGCGAGACGAAGTTGACCAGCGTTCCCAGGCGCGCCAGACCGAAAGCCAGCTGGTACAGCCCGGCGAGCAGGGTCAGCGTGAGCGCCATGGTGATGTAGTCGCCGCTGCCAGGCTCGGCGAGTGGGCTGAGGGTGGCGAAGACCACGATCGACAGGGGCGTAGTGGGCCCGGAGATCAGGTGCCAGGAGGAACCAAACAGCGCCGCCACCACGGCGGGCACCATGGCCGTGTACAGACCGTATTCAGGCGGCAGGCCCGCGATCAGCGCGAACGCCACGCCCTGCGGCAGCACGACGATGGCATTGGTCAGGCCCGCCAGCGCATCCGCGCGCATCGTGCCCGCGTTGACGCGCGGCCACCAGCGCA
>JBBEEB010000059.1:27272-29920 GCA_040880995.1 Halofilum sp. (in: g-proteobacteria) | reverse complement strand
GCCGTAACGCCGTGGACGATCAGCGACGCCGCGACGATCAGGCTGGTGACGGTCCAGACCAACGGTTGGTCGGTGTGGCGAAGCGCGATCATGGCATAGAGCAGCGCCGCGACCCCGATCGGGCCGAACCAGCCGACGAAGGCGACATCCTTGCGCTCGGGCAGCGCGGACAGCCCGGGGCCGAGTAGGAGCAGAATGGGAAGCCGCCGCAGTAGCAGGATGGCGATGGCAAGCGCGAGCGCCGGCCAGCCGAGCGCGAGCCACGCATGCCACGGCAGCATCATGCCGAGCAGAGCGAAAACGGGCAGCGTGAAGAATTGATTGACGGCTTCCTGCACGTTTTCTTCCTGTGCCCGGTCGCGCCCGCCGACCAGCTGATCGAAGGCCACGCCAGTGACGAAGACGGCGACCAGCGGCTCAACCTGCAGTACTTCGCCGACTCCGAGCGCCAGTAGCGAGAGCGCGATGGTGTAGGCAAGAAAGGAACTCTGCTCCATGTTCCCGCGCCGTTCCGCCCAGCGCAGGCCGTGTCCGGCGGCGAGTCCGAGTCCGACGCCGAGCAGCACGGCGCCGCCGACCTCGCGCGCCAACGCATGTAGCAGCCAATCGTTCAGCGCGTGGCCCGCTGGCGCGCTCAGCAGGAGGAGCGGGAGCATCACCAACGGGTGCCCCAGGCCGTCGTTGGCGCCGGACTCGGCCGAGAGCGTGTGGCGGGTGTCGGCGGGCAGGTTCCGCTGGGCTACGCCGCCGGTGACGATACTGCTTGCGACCACTGGGTCGGTGGGCGTGATGATCGCGCCCAGCAACAGCGCGACCAGCAATGACACGTCGAGCAGCCAATAGCTCAGCGCCGCGGATGCAAGACACATCAGCGGCATGCCCAGCCCGAGCAGAAGGGCCAGCGAGCGCCATTGCCGCCGCAGAAAGTCGGCGGGCAGGCGCAGCGCGATGCCCATGATCGAGATGGCAAGGGTGAGCCGGGCCGTTTCCTCGAGGATACGATACGGATCGCCCCAGCGTTCGGGGTTGAGCACGTCGAGGCCGAATGGGCCGAGCGCGATGCCCAGCAGCAGCATGAGCAAGGGAGCGGAAAGCGGGCTGCGCTCGATCGGCCGATCGAGCAACGCGATCGCGACCACGGCGGCGCCGACCACGAATAGCGCGAGGTAGAATTCGGACACGGGCGTTCCCCAAGGAAGGTCTGATGAATCCATTGTGGCCGCGCTCGAGCCGATTTTGGCCGCCTAGCTAGGTCGCGGTGCCGGTCGGTAGCCGAAGCTACCAGGAGGCGAACACCGCCAGGGGCCAAAAGCGGCCGAACTCCAAGCGTAACGCGGCCGCAATGGATGGATCAGACCTTCCTAAGTCGATCCCCGGGTTGGGCTGGTGGCTCCCATTCCGGATAGCATCTCACTCGTTAACCTGCCGCCGCTTTTCGTCACGCCGGCCATGCACGCACAATGGTGCGACCATTGCAGGGACGGAGGCTGGCGGCCATCGAGACGGAGGACATGAGCTTGCGGTTCTCGAGCATCGGCCAGGCGAGTGACCGAGGACTCGTGCGCGGGGAGAATCAGGATGCGCTGCGCGTCGACCCGGGTTTAGAGTTGTTGTTGGTGGCCGATGGCATGGGCGGTCATGCCGGCGGCGCGGATGCCAGCCGAATCGCCGCCGATACAGCCCTGACGGCCATGCGCGACGACGCGGCTACTGCGTACGATGCGCTCCTGGCCGCGCATGCCGCCGTTATCGCGGCGGCCGAGGACGGCCGGGGCGCGCTGGGCATGGGTACGACCTGCGTCGTCGCATGGCCGTGTCCCGAAGGCCTTGGCGTCGCTTGGGTCGGGGACAGCCGCACCTATCGCATGCACGCGAACCACCTGGAGCAGCTCACGCGCGATCATTCCGAGGTGCAGCTATTGCTCGACGCCGGGGTCCTGAGCCGGGAGCAGGCCGCGCGTCATCCGGCGCGACACATGCTCGCGCGTGCAATCGGCATCGGCGAGCTGAGCCGCGGCGAGGTCGATGTCCGCACGGTTCCGCTGGCGCCCGGCGACCGGGTTCTGCTCTGTAGCGATGGGCTCAACGGGGAACTCGACGATGCGCGGATCGCGGGAGTGCTTGCCGATGAACCCGAGGATCAGCCTGCCGCCGAGGCCCTGATTGAGGCCGCCCGGGATACAGGCGGGCACGATAATGTGACGGTCATCGTGGCCACGGCCGCGTGAAATGAGTCCCATGGAGGACATTCCCGGCGCGTCCGGCGAAGGCCGCCAGCGCATCGATCGCTGGCTATGGGCGAGCCGCTTCTTCAAGACTCGGCCGCTCGCGCGCGCTGCGGTCAATGCCGGTCGGGTCGAGGTCAACGGCGCCAAGGCGAAGCCGGCGAAGCACGTCGAGGTGGGCGATACCGTTGCCGTGCGTGGCGCGGCGATGAGCTGGGTGGTCGTCGTGCGGGGGCTCAACGAACAGCGGCGACCGCCCCCGCAGGCGGCCGTGCTGTACGAGGAGACGCCTGAAAGCGTGGCCGCGCGCACACGCGAACGCGAGGAGCGTCGCGCCCGCAGGTCCGCGGTCGAGTTCGATCGCCAGCGCCCGGATCGGCGCGATCGCCGCGCCTCGATCCGGTTCCGCCGCCGCCAGGGCGG
>JBBEEB010000059.1:25339-27262 GCA_040880995.1 Halofilum sp. (in: g-proteobacteria) | reverse complement strand
CCCCCGCCCCCCACGACTAGGAGTCTGCCCGAGAAACTGGCGCCGTCGCGAGCGCATGGCGCATTGGGCGGCGCCCGGTGACATGCTATGTTACGCCGCGTCCGATGAGCGGACCCGTGGGCGAATACGTCGCCGGTGCCGTGCCCGCGCGAACGAGTACGAGGGAATTTCCCGCATGAAGCGCATCACCGCCATCATCAAGCCGTACAAGCTCGACGACGTGCGCGAGGCGCTCGCCGAAAGCGGCGTCAATGGCCTGACCGTTACCGAGGTCAAGGGATTCGGCCGGCAGAAAGGCCATACCGAACTCTACCGGGGCGCCGAGTACGTCATCGATTTTCTGCCCAAGATTCGACTCGATGTGGTCGTCGCCGATGAGATCGTCGATGCCGCGCTCGATGCGCTGGCGCGAGCGGCCCATACGGGCAAGATCGGCGACGGGAAGATTTTCGTTGAGCCGGTCGAACGCGTCATCCGCATTCGCACGGGCGAGGAAGGCGATGCAGCGCTATGAGCGCCGCCTCGCGCGCGTCGCGTTGCTCACAAGCGTGGCGCTAGGCCTGCGTGGCTCCTGATCCGCGATCCCCGGGTGCGCCCGCGTCGATGGCGCTGCGCGGTGAGGGTGAGGAAGGTGGCTCGGGTGCCGCCGCCGCGTCCGGTAGCGCGCCACGCACCATCCCGCGCGACGAACACACGGTCTCGCGCAAGCAGATCAACTCCAACGCCCTCAAGGTCCTTTACCGCTTGCACAACAGCGGCTTTGAGGCGCATCTGGTGGGTGGCGGTGTGCGCGACCTGCTGCTCGGTCTCGAGCCCAACGACTTCGACGTGGCGACCGACGCCACGCCCGAGGAAATTCGCTCGCTGTTCCGCAACTGCCGACTGATCGGTCGCCGCTTTCGCCTGGCCCATGTCGTCTTCGGCCGCGATATCATCGAAGTGGCCACTTTCCGCGCCGATCACCGTTCGGCCGACGAGGAAGACGCGCGGGTACATGACCGGGGCCGCATCCTGCGCGACAACGTGTTTGGCACGATCGAGGAAGACGCCTTTCGGCGCGACTTCACCATCAACGCGCTGTATTACGACATTTCCCAGTTCGCCGTGCTCGATTACGCCGACGGACTGCGGGACCTCGAAGCGCGCGAGCTGCGCCTGATCGGCGACCCGCATATTCGCTATCGCGAGGACCCCGTGCGTATGTTGCGCGCGGCGCGCTTCGCCGCGAAGCTCGACTTTGAGGTCGAGCCAAATACCGCCGCACCCATGGCCGATCTCGGTCCATTGCTGCGTGACATCCCGCCCTCGCGCCTGTTCGACGAAGTGCTCAAGATATTCCAGAGCGGTCACGCCGTGCGCTCGCTCGACCAACTGCGCAAGCATGGACTGCTGCAGTATCTGTTCCCGACGGCCGACCAGGCGCTTGAGCGAGGCGACGCGCTCTATACCGAGTTGCTGCGCCGGGCGCTCGAGAACACCGACAAGCGCCTGGCCGAAGGCAAGCCGGTGACCCCCGCGTTTCTCTACGCCGTCCTGCTCTGGCCGCGCGTGACGGAGCTGGCCGCCGCGTTTGCCGAAGACGGCGAGCCTCCGGCCATGGCCATGCAGCGCGCGGCCGCGCGCTGCATTGAAGAGCAGCAGGACTACACCTCGCTGCCCAAGCGCTTCTCCGGGCCGGTGCGCGAGATCTGGCTGCTGCAAGCCAAGCTCGAGCGCTTTCGGCGCAAGCGCGCCCGTTCGCTGCTGGGGCACCCCCGGCTGCGCGCCGCGTGGGACTTCCTGTGCCTGCGGCGCGACGCCGGCGAGGATCTCTCCGAGGCCTGCACGTGGTGGGAGCAGGCCATGGCGGCGGATACCGGCGAGACGCCCGCGCCCGCTCCGGCCGTGCCCGAGGGAGCGACGGCCGAGGAGACGGCCGAGGAG
>JBBEEB010000059.1:3010-25239 GCA_040880995.1 Halofilum sp. (in: g-proteobacteria) | reverse complement strand
GACGGCCGAGGAGACGGCCGAGGAGGGGGATCGCCCGCGGCGTCGCCGGCGACGCGGGGGGCGGCGGCGCGGGGGGAGACAGACCGAATGAGCGCCGGAGTGGACGCTTACATCGGTCTCGGCAGCAATCTGGAGGCGCCCGCCGACAAGGTGCGCGATGCGTTCGCGGCGATGGCGCGGCTACCGCGGACCGAGCTGGCGGGGCAGTCGTCGCTCTACGTCAGCGCGCCCATGGGTAGCGCCGACCAGCCCGATTACGTCAACGCCGTGGTCCGACTCGGCACCGACCTGCCGCCGCACGTCCTGCTCGACGAGTTGCAGCGCATCGAGCACGAGGCCGGGCGCGTGCGGACCGGGGAACGCTGGGGTCCGCGTACGCTGGACCTCGACGTGCTGCTCTATGGCGATCAGCGCATCGATGACGAACGGCTGACCGTGCCGCACCCCGGGGCCGCCGAACGCGCCTTCGTCATCGTGCCGTTGGCCGAGCTGACGCCGGATCTGGTCATCCCGGGCCAGGGGCGGGTGGCCGACCTCGCGGCGGTGGTCGAACTCGACGGCTTGCGCCTGCTCGAGGGCGAGGCATGAGCGATCAGCGGCGCTACATCGTCGTCGAGGGACCCATCGGTGTCGGCAAGACCACGCTGGCTCAGCGCCTGGCCGATTCCTTCGGCTCGGAGCTGCTGCTCGAGGGGGCGGTGGACAATCCGTTCCTCGAACGCTTCTATCGCAATCCACGCGAGGCGGCGCTGTCGACGCAGCTTCATTTCCTGCTGCAGCGGGCCGAGCAGATGCGGGCGCTCTCCCAGAGCGATATGTTCAACCCGGTCTGGGTCGCCGATTTCCTGGTGGAGAAGGATCGGCTGTTCGCCGAGCTCACCCTCGACCCGGACGAGCTGGCGCTCTACCGGCAGGTCTACGAGCACCTGCTGATCGATCCGCCCAAGCCTGACTTCGTGGTCTACCTGCAGGCGCCGGTCAGTGTCCTGCTCGAGCGCATCGAGAAGCGCGGGCTGGAGTTCGAGCGTTCCATCACCGCCGGCTATCTGCAGCGCCTGGCGGATCACTACACCCGCTTCTTCCACGACTACGCCGAGGCGCCGCTGCTCATCGTCAATGCCAGCGACGTCAATTTCGCCGAGGGCGAGGCCGATTACGCTGCCTTGCTCGCGGAGATCGAGCGCACGCAGTCGGGCCGCCATTTCTTCAACCCGGCGCCTCTCGTCGGCAGTTGAGCTCGCGAAGGCCGTGGTTGGTCCGCCTGGAAATGGCGGTGCTATAATCGCGTGCTGTCGAGCGACATCTCAGGGATCCTCACATGAGCGTCCACAGCACCGCTGGCGGCGAGATCACCGTCTCTACGCTCCAGGCAATGAAGCGCGATGCCCACCCCATCGCCGCGATGACGGCCTACGACGCGAGCCTGGCGCGCGTGATTGACGACGCGGGCATGGATGTCGTGCTCGTTGGCGACTCGCTGGGCATGGTCATCCAGGGTGAGGATACGACCCTGCCGGTGACCATCGACCACATGATCTATCACGCGCGCGCCGTCTATCGCGGCCTCAGCCACGCGCTGCTGATGGTCGACATGCCCTTCATGAGCTTCTCCACCCCGGAGGAAGCGCTGCGCAATGCCGGCCGGCTGATGAAGGAGGCCGGCGCGCGCATGGTCAAGCTCGAGGGCGGTTCGGCCCAGGTGGCTACCGTGCAGCGCCTCAACGAGTCTGGCATCCCGGTGTGTGCCCATCTCGGCCTCAAGCCGCAGTCGGTGCACAAGATTGGGGGCTACCGCATGCAGGGGCGCGACGAGGCCTCGGCGAGTGCGATGCTGGAGGACGCCCTCGCGCTGGAGGCCTCGGGTGCCGACGTTGTCTTGCTCGAGTGCGTGCCCGCGAATCTGGCCAGCGAGATCACGCAGCGCCTGGAAGTCCCCGTCATCGGTATCGGCTCGGGGCCACATTGCGATGGTCAGATCCTCGTGCTACAGGACGCCCTCGGCATCACGGCCAAGCCGCCGCGCTTCGCGCGCAATTTCCTCGCCGACGCCGATGGCATCCAGGGCGCCATGGTCGACTATGTCGCGGCCGTGCGCGAGTACCGCTTCCCGGCGACCGAACATACGGTCGGCTGACCCGTTCATGATCGCGGCGAGGGCGCGCCAGGCGTATGTAGCGCCGCGGGCGGGCCTCCGTGATCCGGCCGTCGCAGGCGCGTGCCTGTGACCATCGAGGTGCCCGCATGATCCCGGCGGTGAGCGATCCGGCCACCCTGCGCCGGCAAGTGCGGCAATGGCGGGCGGCGGGCGAGACCACGGCCCTGGTGCCCACCATGGGCGATCTGCACCAGGGTCATCTGCGGCTGGTCGCGGCGGCCCGTGAGCGGGCGGCGCGCGTGGTCGTCAGCATCTTCGTCAATCCGTTGCAGTTCGGGCCGGGCGAGGACTACGAGCAGTATCCCCGCGTGCTTGAGCGCGATCGTGCGCGCCTCGCCGACGAGGGCGCCGATCTGGTGTTCGCACCGAGCGTCGAGGCGCTGTACCCACGCGGCGTCGATGCCACCACCCGGCTCACCGTCCCCGATCTCGAAGCCGTTCTATGCGGGGCCGAACGGCCCGGCCATTTCTCCGGGGTCGCCACCGTGGTGGCCAAGCTCTTCAATGCCACCGAGCCGGACATCGCCGTCTTTGGCGAAAAGGACTATCAGCAGCTTCTGCTGTTGCGGCGCATGGCCGAGGATCTCGATTTCGCGGTCGAGATCGCTGGGGTGGCGACCGTGCGCGAGGACGACGGACTGGCGCTGTCCTCCCGTAACGGCTATCTCACCGAGGAGGAGCGCGCGCGCGCGCCGACGCTCCATGCCACGTTGCAATCGGTGGCGGACCGGCTGATGGCCGGCGAGCGAGATTTTCCCATGTTGGAGCGGGACGCCATGGCGCAGCTGCAGGAGGCGGGAATGGAACCATCGTATATCGCCATTCGCCGGGCGCACGACCTGGCCATCCCCACGACCGACGAGCGGCCGGAAGCACTGCGGGTGCTGGGTGCGGCGCGCCTGGGCCGCGCGCGGCTGATCGACAACGTCCCGGTGGGGGTGCCTGAACCGTGAGTGCGTTGGTTCAATCCCCGGCCTGGCGCGCCGTGGCCGAGCGTCAGGCGGCGCATGTGGGGATCACGCTGGCTGAATTGTTCGCCGCGGATCCCGAGCGGGCCCAGCGCTACAGCCGTGAGGCCGCCGGGGTCCTGCTCGACGCTTCCAAGACCCACCTGTCCCCGACCGTGCTCGATTCGTTGCTGGAACTCGCGCGTCAGCAGGATGTCTTCGGCTGGCGTGACCGCATGTTCGCCGGCGAGCGCGTTAACCACACCGAGCGCCGTCCGGCCCTGCATTCGGCGCTGCGCACGCCCGAGATCGGCGCGCTCGAAGTCGATGGCGAGCGCGTGGACACGGCGGTCGCCGAGGCCCGCAGGCGCATGGCGGACCTGGTCGAGCGGGTGCACAGCGGCGAGTTTCGCGCCGCCGACGGGGGGCCCATCACGGACGTGGTCAACATCGGCATCGGCGGTTCCGACCTTGGGCCGCGCCTCGTCTGCGAGGCACTGGCCGAGCACGCGCGCGCCGAGCCGCGGGTCCACTTCGCGGCCAATGTCGACCCGGCCGTGCGTCGCCGGGTGCTGGCGACCGTCGATCCCGCACGCACGCTATTCATCGTCGCGTCCAAGACCTTCACCACGCTGGAGACCCTCGAGAACGCCCGCGCGATGTTCGACGCGCTCGCGGCCCAGGTCGGCGCGGACGCAGCCGGGGGCCAGTTCGTCGCGGTCACCGGCGCCACCGAGCGCGCGCGTGAGTGGGGCATCGCGGAGGAGCGCATCTTCCCTCTGTGGGACTGGGTCGGCGGACGCTACTCGCTGTGGTCGCCGATTGGGCTGCCGGTGGCGTTCGCTCTCGGCATGGCGGGCTTCGACGAGCTGCTCGCCGGTGCGGCGGCGATGGACCGGCATTTCCGCGACGCGCCGGAAGAAGAGAATCTGCCGCTTTGGCTCGCTCTGGTGGGGGTCTGGTACACCAACTTCGCCGGTGCGGGCAGCCACGTGGTCGTGCCCTACGCCGAGCCGTTGGCGAACCTGCCGGCCTATCTGCAGCAGCTCGAGATGGAATCGAACGGCAAGTCGGTCGACCGCGACGGCGAGCCGGTCGATTACGCCACCGCGCCAGCACTCTGGGGGGCGGTCGGCACCACCGGGCAACACGCCTTCTTCCAGTGGCTGCACCAGGGGGCCCAGTGCGTGCCCTGTGATTTCGTGATCCCGCGCATGCCGGAGGATGGCGAGCGCGATCCGATGGCGGCCAATGCCTTCGGGCAGACCGCCGCGCTGCTCGGGGGGCGCAGCACCGAGTCGCTGCGCCGGGCGGGCGTAGATGAAGCGCTGCGCCCGCACCGCGCCATGCCCGGTGACCGGCCCACGATGACGCTGATGATCGATGGATTGCGTCCGCGTTCGCTCGGCGCGCTGCTGGCGCTTTATGAGCACAAGGTCTTTTGCCAGGCGATGATCTGGCGCATCAACCCGTTCGATCAGTGGGGCGTGGAGCGGGGCAAGGAACTCGCGCGCGAACTCACGCCGCTATTGCATGGCGGCGAGTCCGCGGACTGGGACGGCTCGACGCGCCAGATGCTCACGCGCTATCGCGGAGCGGGCGGCCAGCAGTAGCCTCCCCCAGGGCTTCTATCCGGCCACTCCACGCGCGCTAGGCGTTATAGCGTGTTGCGCCGCTGGGAGCTGTGGGTCCGCTCGTAGAGGGTCTGGCAATCGATGCAGCGCTCGGCGGTCGGCCAGGCGCGCAGGCGCTCGAGCGCAACCGGACGGCCGCAATCGGAACACTCGCCGTAGGTGCCGAGCGAGATCCGCTGCAGGGCGTTCTCGATGCGGCGCACCTCCTCGACGTGCCGGTCGATCTCGGCCAGCTGCGCATCCACCAGCAGATCGGCCAGGGCCGCGTCCTCGGCGTCGTGGACCTGGCCGGCGAGTTCGGCGTGGGTCTCGGTCGTTCCCTCGAGCAACTCGTTGTGAATGATCTCGCGCAGCTCCGCGCGGCGCACAATGAGCTTGTCCTTGAGCTCGGTCATCTGGTCCCTGGTGAGTTCGGCAGTCATCTCGTCCTCCCGTGACGCAAACGAACCCAAGCGTAGCACGCGGCCGGGCCGCGCAAACTCCGCGAAATGCCTTACTTCATTGTCGGCATCACGAATTCCGCCGGCGCGTGTACGTCGGTGGGCCAGCGGGCCGTGACCGTCTTCATGCGCGTATAGAAGCGCACGCCCTCGGGTCCATGGATGTGTAGCGGGCCGAACAGCGAGCGCTTCCAGCCGCCGAAGCTGTTGAAGGCCATGGGCACTGGGATCGGTACGTTGATGCCGACCATGCCGCATTGCACGTGGCTGGCGAACTCGCGTGCGACGCCCCCGTCTTGGGTGAAGATGGCCGTACCATTGCCGTACTCGTGATCGTTCACCAGGCGCACGGCGGATTCGAAATCGGGTGCGCGCACGACGATCAGCACTGGGCCGAAGATTTCCTCCTGGTAGATGCGCATCGCGGGCGTGACGCGGTCGAACAGCGAGCCACCGAGGAAGAAGCCGCTTCCGTAGCCCTCGACCTTGACCCCGCGGCCGTCGACGACGAGTTCGGCGCCTTCCTCGATGCCGAGATCGATGTAGCCCTTGACGCGGTCGCGGTGCTCGGCGGTGACCAACGGACCCATCTCGACGCCTTCGCGCGTGCCGGGGCCGACCGTCAGTTCGCGCACCTTGGGCGCGAGGCTGGCGACCAGGCGGTCGGCGGTCTCGTCGCCGACCGCGACCGCCACCGAGATCGCCATGCAGCGCTCGCCCGCCGAACCGTAGGCCGCGCCGGTCAGGGCGTTGGCCGCCTGTTCGGGATCGGCATCGGGCATGACCACGGCGTGGTTCTTGGCGCCGCCGAGTGCCTGCACGCGCTTGCCGCGCTCGCTGCCGCTGCTATAGAGCGACTCCGCGACGGGCGTGGAGCCGACGAAGCTGACCGCGGCCACGCGTTCGTCGGTGAGCAGCGTATCGACCGCCTCGCGGTCGCCACCGAGTACGTTGAACACCCCGTCGGGCAGCCCAGCCTCGGCGAGCAGCTCCGCCAGCCGCAGCGGGCAGGAGGGATCCTTCTCCGAAGGTTTGAGCACGAAGGTGTTACCGCAGGCGAGGGCGATGGGGAACATCCACATCGGCACCATCGCCGGGAAGTTGAACGGCGTGATGCCAGCGCAGACGCCGACCGGCTGCTGCACCGACCAGCTATCGACGCCGCTGCCGACGTTCTCCGAGTAGGCTCCTTTCAGTAGATGCGGAATGCCGCAGGCGAATTCGACGACCTCGAGGCCGCGGGTGACCTCGCCGAGGGCGTCCGACAGCACCTTGCCGTGTTCGGCGGTAATCAGGCCTGCGAGCTCGTCGGCGTGCTGATCGAGCAGGGCCTTGAAGCGAAACAGGATGCGAGCTCGGTTGAGGGGGGTGCGGGCGGCCCAGTCGGGGAGCGCCGCCTGGGCGGCGGCGATGGCCGTGCGCGTCTCGTCCGCGTTGGCATAGGGCAGCGTGGCACTCTGCTCGCCGGTGGCCGGGTCGTAGACCGGGCCGCTGCGACCGCTCCCGCCGGTCACTCGCGCGCCGTCGATCCAGTGATTCAATGGCTTGCTCATGAATGGGTCTCCGTGGATTGGGCCGCTCAGGCCTCGGCCGCGGCGCGGTTCTGTATTGCCTCGCCCAGCATGGAGAAGATGCGGTCGATCTCGGCCTCCCCAATGGTCAACGGCGGCGACAGGGCGATGATGTCGCCGGTCACGCGGATCAGCAGCCCCTGTTCGAAGCAGCGCCGGAACACCTCGAAGGCCCGGTGCCCGGCCGCACCCTCGCGCGGTGCCAGTTCGACCGCGGCGATGAGGCCATAGTTGCGCACGTCGATTACGTTGGCCGCGCCGTCGAGTTCGTGTACGCGCTGCTGCCAGTGCGATTCCAGCTCACGCGCTCGGGTGAACAAGCCGTCGCGCTCGAAGATGTCCAGCGCCGCCAGTCCCGCCGCGCAGGCGGTTGGGTGGCCCGAATAGGTGTAGCCGTGGAACAGCTCAATGGCCGGGCCGGCCGCGTTGCCGTCCATGAAGGCGTCGTGGATCTGCCGGCTCGCCGCGACCGCGCCCATGGGCACGACGCCGTTGGTCAGCCCCTTGGCCATGGTGATCATGTCGGGCGTCACGCCGAACCGCTGGGCGGCGAATGGCGCGCCCACGCGGCCGAAGCCGGTGATGACCTCGTCGAAGATGAGCACGATGTCGTGGCGGTCGCAGATCTCGCGCACGCGCTCGAGATAGCCCTGCGGCGGCAGCAGCACGCCGGTCGAGCCGGCAATGGGCTCGACGATGAAGGCGGCGATCGTGTCGGCGCCGTGGAGGGCGATCAGGCGTTCGAGATCCTCGGCCAGTTCGGCGCCGTGGGCGGGCAGCCCCTGGCTGAAGGCGTTGCGCTCGAGGTCGTGCGTGTGGCGCACGTGATCGACCCCGGCGAGTAGCGGGCCGAAGGCGCGCCGGTTGTTGCCGATCCCACCGACGGAGGTCCCACCCAGGTTGACCCCGTGATAGGCGCGCTCGCGCCCGATCAGCCGCCAGCGGCCCGCCTGTCCCCGGGCCCGCTGATACGCGCGGGCGATCTTGAGCGCGGTGTCGACGGATTCCGAGCCGGAGTTGGTGAAGAAGACCCGGTCGAGGCCCGCGGGCAGATGCGCGGCCAGCCGTTCGGCGAACTCGAACGGTAGCGGGTGGCCCATCTGGAAGGTCGGCCCGAAGTCGAGCTTGCCGAGCTGCCGCGTCACCGCCTCGGTGATCTCGCGGCGGGCGTGGCCGGCGTTGACGCACCACAGGCCCGCGGTGCCATCGAGCACGGTATGCCCGTCCGCGGCCTTGTAGTGGAGGCCTTCGGCCTCGACGAGCATGCGCGGATCGCGCTTGAACTGCTGGTTGTCGGTGAACGGCATCCAGAACGCCGCGTAGTCGGGTGTCTGCGGGTTCGCTGTGGCCATGGGGGCCTCCGGGGCACGCCGTGGTGGGGATTCGAGCCAGAATGAGCTGAGGATATCACGGTAAAAATAATTGACAATCTGGGGGTCGCGCCGCCTAAATCAGGCATTCAAATCACCCATTCGCTCATTATCTTATGGCGCAGAACTCGGATTCTCCGGCCGCCGCGACGCACGATGAGGAGGCCCCGAATGGCGGACTGGGCCCGCGCCTGCGCGCCGTGCGCGGCCTGTATGGCCTCTCGCAGCGCGAGCTGGCCCGCCGCGCGGGCGTGACGCACGCGACCATCTCGCTGATCGAGACCGAACGGGTCAGTCCGTCGGTGTCGTCGCTCAAGAAGGTGCTCGACGGCATTCCCTTGTCGCTGGCCGATTTCTTCACCCTCGACCTGGCGAAGGAGCGCAGCATTTTCTATCGCGCGGCGGATCTGCCGGATGTCGGCAGCGGCAATATCTGCTGGCGTCTGGTGGGGGGCGATCGCCCGCAGCGGGCCATGACGGTGCTGCACGAGCGCTACGAGCCGGGCGCCGACACCGGCGAGGAGATGCTGAGCCACGCCGGCGAGGAAGGCGGTGTAGTCATTCGCGGCGAGATCGAGCTGACCGTGGCCGCACAGGTGCGCCGCCTTGGTCCGGGGGATGGCTATTACTTCGAGAGCCGCCTGCCGCATCGCTTTCGCAACCTCGGTGACGTCCCCTGCGAGATCGTGAGCGCAAACTCACCGCCGTCGCTATAGCGCCGAGCGCTGGGCTGGCTCCTCTGAATAAAGTCCGGGCGCCCGTCGTCCGTGCCAGAAGCGGTGGCCGTCTCGGCGTGCCTGGTAGAGCGCATTGAAGATATAGATGCAGCTGACCAGATTGCCCAGGGTGAGTAGGGCGACGATCCAGATTGCCGCTGCGAGCCCCGGTCCCTCCCGCCAAAGCATCCAGGCAGCGAACAAGGCGAAGCCGACGTACAAGTCGACCAGCAGCACCTGGCCCCAAGCGATGCTGGCGATCGCACCCAGCTGTGCCCAAGCGTAGCCGTAGCCCACTGCGTAGACGAGCACCGCAGCCAACAGCAACAGGCAGACCCCGGCCAGCAGGCGTAGCGCGCGGCCGGGCAGCAACGGGTCGTTCATTGCGTCAACTCCCACTCAGTGCGACGGAGACTTCATACGTTGGCCGCGTGTTGGTACGACCGCTTGACGCCATTTCACGGGTGCGAGCCAGGCGCACGTGGTGAGCTCGGTCGTGCCGCTCGGTGCGTCCGCTCATCGTCGTACGTTAACGCCGATTCATATACCGCGCCACTCATTGACCGCCCCGAAATAGGGCGGGACACTCGACGTCGTCGGGGCCATCCTCGGCAACTATACTCGGCGTCGCGAGCGGGACCGCGAACGGGTCAACGAGGCGTGGGCGAGCCACGCGCGCGAAAGCGTCTGGAGAGGCAAAGCATGGAGTCATTCCCCACCAAGGCGGACGTCGTCATTATCGGTCAGGGCGGCATCGTCGGTGCCTCAGTCGCCCATCACCTGATCGAGCGGGGCTGGAGCAACATCGTCGGGCTGGACAAGTCCTCGATTCCGACCGACATCGGTTCGACCGCGCATGCCTCTGACTTCTGTTACGCGACCGCGCACGATCAGCTGACCTGTCACACGACGATGTACAGCATCGACTTCTTCGAGCGCCTTGGTCGTTACGAGCGCATCGGCGGCATGGAAGTCGCGCGAGTCGGCGACGACGAACGCATGGCCGAGCTCCAGCGCAAGGTGGCCTCGGGCAAGTCTTTCGGTACGCGGGTTTCGCTGATCAGTGCATCTGAGGCCAAGGAGCGCTTCCCGCTGCTCGAGGAGGGGATGATCCAGGGCGCGATGTGGGATCCGGACGCCGGGCTGGTCGTGCCGCGCTCGCAGACGGTTGCCGGCGATCTGGTCGCCAAGGCGGAGGAGAGCGGTAAGCTGCGCGCCTTCGCTAACACGCCTGTGACCGGCCTCGATATTGAGGACGGGCGCATCAAGGGCGTGCATACGCATCGCGGCTACATCGAGTCGCCGCATGTCGTCGTCAGTGCCGGACTCTGGGGACGGCTGATTGCGAACATGGCGGGCGAGGATCTGCCCATCATGCCGGTCGAACACCCACTGCTGTTCTTCGGGCCGTACGACCAGTTCGCAGGAACCGGCAGGGAAATCGGCTACCCGCTGTTCCGTGACCAGGGCAACTCGGCCTATATGCGCGACACCGGCGACCCGGCGACCACGGAGGGCGGCCAGATCGAGTGGGGCTACTACGACCAGCACGCGCCGCGGCTGGTGCATCCGCGCGACATCCTGGAGAAAGATGAGGCACGGCTGTCACCCTCGATGCGCGACCTGGAGATGGAGCAGGTGATCGAGCCCCTGGAACGGGCGATGGAGTTGACGCCGATCCTTGCCGAACTCGGCTGGGACGACAAGAACTCGTTCAACGGCCTGCTGCAGGTAACCAGCGACGGCGGCTCGATGATGGGGGAGTCGCCCAACGTCCGCGGGATCTGGTACTGCGAGTCCATCTGGATCAAGGATGGGCCGGGCGCCGGCAAGATCATCGCCGACTTGATGACCGACGGACGCTACGAGCTCGATATCCATGGGGTCGACGTCGCGCGCCACTACCCGGTGCAGAAGACGCAGACCTACATCGCGGAGCGTTGCTACGAGACGGCGTTCAAGATCTACAACCCGCCGGTGCACGACCGCGAGCCCTACGCCCATGCGCGCAACCTGCGCCGCAGCCCGTTCTGGGACCGTGAACACGAGCTGGGCGCCCATTTCATGGAGTCGGCCGGCTGGGAGCGTGCCCACGGCTACGCGGCCAACGAGCATCTGCTCGAGAAATATGACGTGCCCGAGCGCGAGCACGATTGGGATGCGCGCCATTTCTGGCGCGTGTCCAATGCCGAGCATCTCGAGATGTCCGAGAACGTGGCGATGATCAACCTGTCGCATTTCTCGGTGTACGACGTGGTCGATTCGGGCGCGGAGGCGCTGCTCGAATACGCCAGCGTGGCGAAGATCGGTGGCAGCGCGAACGAGGGCCGGGGGATTTACACCCAGTTCCTCGATGATGCCGGTGGTGTCCGCGCCGATCTGACCATTGTCCGCATGGGCTCCAATCACTTCCGGCTGATCGACGGCGGCAACACGGGCAATCGCGACCAGGTGTGGCTGCGCCACATGGCCGACGACCACGGCTTCGATGCGATCGTCGAGGATCGCACCGACCACTACGGCTGCATCGGTGTCTGGGGACCGAACGCCCGCAAGGCCCTGCAGGCGGCGGCCGACCATCCGGAGGAGCTCGAGCTCGAGAACTTCCCGTTCACGGGCGTGCGCGAGATTACGCTGCGCAGCATCCCCGTGATGGCCTTCCGCATCTCCTACGTGGGCGAGCAGGGCTGGGAGTTGCATTTCCCGCTGAGCTACGGCCATTCACTATGGGACGTGCTCAACGATCAGGGGATCACGCCGATCGGGGTCGAGACCTACGCCAACAGCCGCCGCCTCGAGAAGAGCATGCGCCTGCAGAACACCGATCTGCGGGCCGAGTACAACCTCTATGAGGCGGGCCTGGAGCGGCCCAAGGTCAAAGCGGCGGACTTTCGCGGTAAGGCGGCGTATCTGGCGCAGCGTGAGCGCGATCATCAGCCGGCCTATCTGTGCACGCTGACGATGATCGACAATGTCGATGCCAACGGCGTCGCGCGCTATCCGGTGGGGAACCTGCCCGTGCTCGACGCGGACACGCGGGAGGTACTGGTGGACGAAATGGGACGGCGCTCGTTCGTCAGCAGCATTGCCTACGGACCGTCCATCGGCAAGAACATCGCCTTGGCGTACCTGCCGCATGCCTACTGCCGTGAGGGCCAGCGCCTGCTCGTCGAGTACTTCCACGAGCACTACCCGGTTCAGGTCGAGGTGGTCGGCTATCGGGCGCTGTACGATCCGGAGAATGAGCGGCCCAAGTCGTGAGGCGAGGGCCGCGGTGCCGCAGCCGATGCCATGCACGGCTGCGTTGCGGCGGGTGATATTGCATGCCGAACTCGGGTGAGCGATGAAGATACTGATACCGGTAAAGCGCGTAATCGACGCCTACGTGAAGGTGCGTGTGAAGAGCGATGGTTCGGGCGTCGAGACCGCGAATCAAAAGATGGCCATGAATCCGTTCGACGAGATCGCCGTCGAGGAGGCCGTGCGCCTGCAGGAAGCCGGTGTCGCGACCGAACTCGTCGCGGTTACGATCGGGCCGGCGGCGGCGCAAGAGCAGTTGCGTACCGCCATGGCCATGGGCGTCGAGCGCGCGCTGCACATCGAGACCGATGAGGCGCTCGAGCCGCTCGGTGTCGCCAAGGTGCTCAAGGCCGTCTACGACCAGCAGCAGCCCGACTTGGTCCTCATGGGTAAGCAGGCGATTGACGACGACGCCAACCAGACCGGACAGATGCTGGCGGCGCTGATCGGCTGCGCGCAGGGCACCTTCGCCTCGCGTATCGAACCTGGCGACGGCGAGGTCACGGTCACGCGCGAGGTCGATGGCGGCCTCGAGAAGTTGCGCATGCCCCTGCCGGCGGTCGTTACGAGCGACCTGCGCCTGAACGAGCCGCGCTACCCCAAGCTGCCGAACATCATGAAGGCCAAGAAAAAGCCCATCGAGCAGCAGGCGTTGGCGGATCTGGGCGTCGATACCGCACCGCGCTTGCAGGTGTTGCAGGTCGCCGAGCCGGCCGAGCGCCAGGGTGGGGTGAAGGTCGCGAGCGTGGATGAGCTGGTCGACAAACTGCGTAATGAGGCAAAGGTGATCGGATGAGCATTCTGGTTCTGGCCGAGCACGACAACCGCGAGATCAAGTCGGCTACGCGTTCGGCGGTCGCCTGCGCCGGCCAGATCGGCGACGTCATCGATGTGCTGGTGGCCGGCCACGAGGCCGACGCCGTGGCCCAGCAGGCCGCCAAGCTTCCGGGCGTGCGCCAGGTGCTGCGGGCGGATGGCGAGCACCTCGCGCACCAGGTTGCCGAGAACGTCGCACCCGTGATCGAGGCGCTGGCGAGCGACTACGGGCACATCGTCGCGGCGGCCACGGCGAGCGGTAAGAACATCCTGCCGCGGGTGGCCGCCCGCCTGGATAGTCAGCAGCTCTCTGACATCTCCGCGGTCATCTCCGAGGATACCTTCGTGCGCCCCATCTACGCGGGCAACGCGCTGGCCACCGTGCAATCGTCCGATGCCACCAAGGTGATTACCGCCCGCGTGACCGCGTTCGAGCCCGTGCCGTCGGACGGCGGTAGCGCGGAGCTGCGTTCGGTCGACGCGGGGGCGGATGCCGGGCTATCGGTCTTCGTCGGCGAGGAACTCTCGGCGTCCGCCGGTCCCGAGTTGACCAGCGCGCGCATCGTGGTCTCCGGGGGCCGCGGCATGGGCTCGGCGGAAAACTTCGCGCTGATCGAGCGTCTCGCCGAGCGCCTCGGGGCGGCCGTCGGCGCCAGCCGGGCGGCCGTGGACTCCGGTTTCGTGCCCAATGAATACCAGGTGGGGCAGACCGGCAAGGTGGTCGCTCCGGAACTGTACGTGGCCGTCGGTATCTCCGGAGCCATTCAGCATCTGGCGGGGATGAAGGAATCGAGAGTCATCGTAGCCATCAACAAGGATGCGGAGGCACCGATCTTCGAGGTGGCGGATTACGGCTTGGTGGCCGATTTGTTCGAGGCCGTGCCGGCGCTCGAGGAGGCGTTGGCCCGCTCCGGCTGAGTGCTCGAGCGTGACGTCGCGGGTGAGCACGCTCGGCTACACTCGTTGCACGGTTGACGCTCCCGTTACGGTGCATCGCAAGGACGCCCATGTCAGGAAATCTATGCGCGCTTCGGATCCGCGCGGCGCGACGCGAGGACGCGCGCGTCGTGGCACGTCTGTTCGCCCTCGCGGGATCCGGGATGCCCGAGTATCTGTGGGCGCAGGAATCCACTACGGGAGAAACGCCGATCGACGTCGGCGCTCGCCGCGCGATGCGCGACCAGGCGAGTTTCAGTTGGCGTAATGCCGATGTGGCCGAACTCGATGGGCGGGTGGCGGGGCTGATGCTCGGTTACCCGACCGGCGACCCTACACCGGAAGGCCGCTTGCTGTTACCGCGCGTGCCGGCGATGGTGCAGCCGCTGATCGAGCTCGAGTTCGAGGCGCCTCGCAGCTATTACATCAATGCCTTGGCCGTGTTCGAAAACTGTCGCGGTCGGGGCATCGGAAAACGGCTGGTAGCGGCGGCGATCCAGCGCGCGGCGGAGAACGGCCTCTCGCGAGTGTGCGTGCAGGTCTTCGAGCACAACCGACCGGCGCTGGCACTGTACCGCCATCGGGGCTTTGCGCTCATGGATCGTCGCCCGATGCAGGAGTACCCGCTCGATGCAGAGCTCGGGGATACGCTGTTGCTTTGCCGTAAGGTCTCGCGTGGATGATCCCCGCACCCGAGACACGCCGCGATGGGCCGGATGAGCACGGGCACGTTATTGATTGTCCTGGGATTGGCTCTCGCGGCGGTGGGCTTATTGGTGCATATCGGTGCGCTGGCGTGGTTCGGTCAGTTGCCGGGTGACGTTCGCATCGAGCGAGGGCATATCCATGTATTCATTCCGATCACCTCGATGCTGGTCGTCTCAGTGGTGGTGAGTGCGGTGATTCATATCGTGCGGCGGCTGGTGGGGTGAGCTCAGACGCGAACAGCCAGGGGACCGGCGCGCTGGGTGCGATGGTTTGCAGAACCCGGGTGCGTATGCCTTAATCGTCGCCATCGAGCGCTCGCTGGATCGCGGGCTTTTTAGCAAAGGGATTGCGAACATGGGCGGTGCTTCTCGTGAGCGGGTGTTGGATCTTCGGTCGCGGCGTTCCTGCGCCGATTGCTCCCTGCGGAGCCAGTGCCTGCCAGCCGGTCTGAACCGGCGCGAGCTGCAACAGCTCGATCAGGTGGTGCAGGCCCGTGTGCCGCTCGACCGAGGCGACGCGATCTTCCGTGCCGGCGATGCCTTCGAGCACATTTACATGGTACGCACCGGGTCCGTGCGTACGGTCCATCCCGGCAGCGAGGGCGACGACCAAGTCATCGGCTTCCACCTGCCCGGCGAGCTGGTGGGGCTCGATGCCATCCACGAGAACACGCACCAGTGCGATGCGGTCGCGCTCGAGCGCACCAGCGTGTGTGCAGTCCAGCTGGCCCGGCTGGAGCGCCTCGCGGCCGAGATCCCCGCGCTGCAGCGCCAGTTCCATCGCATGATCAGCCGCCAGATTACCCACGATCACCGCCATCTGGTCGCGGTGGGCCGGCGCACGGCACGAGAGCGCCTGGCGCTGTTCTTACACGGGCTGTCGGAACGGCTCGAAAGCGGTGGCTATTCTGGTACGGACTTCTCTTTGAGCATGTCTCGCGAGGACATCGCCAACTATCTCGGTCTGGCCCTCGAAACAGTGAGCCGTCTGCTCACCAAGCTCTCAGAGGACGGCGTGATCCGCGTTGAACGGCGCCGTGTCCATATCGCCGATCCCGATGCGCTGGCGCGCATTGCAGGGTCCCCGCATCCGAACGCCAGGCCGTCCGGCCACAGCTCCGTCCATTGATGAGTCGCTGACCGCAGGTCCCCACCTTTCCTACAAGCAGCTCCTCTGCCTGATTCACCAACCGTATCGCGCACGGTAAGGTCCCGGGGTTACCGGCTTGCAGGCGGGTGCCGCGGGCGTATCGTATACGGCGTTCGCGGGAGGAGGCGCATGGCACTCACGCTACTGGATCAGTTGGCCGAACAACGCATCGCCGAGGCACGCGATCGCGGTGACCTTGATGGATTGCCTAACGCCGGTCAGCGACTCGAATTGGACGATGACTCGATGGTGCCGCCGACGCTGCGTGCCGCCTATCGCGTACTCAGGAATGCCGGTTACCTGCCGGAGGAGATGGCAACGCGGCGCGAGATCCACGACGCCGAGGCGCTGTTGCGCATGGCTCGGACCGAGGAGGAGCGGGCCACCGCCGGTGCGCGCCTGCGCCTGTTGCTCAATCGCCTCGGCGACACGCGGTCCGGGTCACTGGTAACGCAGGAGGCCTATCTGCAGCGCGTGCGTGCGCGCGTCCAGCGCGAGTTGGAGTAATCCGCTCACGGTGTGGCTCGGCGCCGCACTCACATGTTCGGGTAATTCGGCCCCCCGCCGCCTTCGGGCACGACCCAGTGGATGTTCTGCGACGGGTCCTTGATGTCGCAGCTCTTGCAGTGCACGCAGTTCTGCGCGTTGATCTGGAGCCGCGCGTTGCCTTCGTCGTCCTGCACGATCTCGTAGACGCCCGCGGGGCAGTAGCGCTGCTCCGGTGCGTCGTAATAGGCGAGGTTGTAGTTGATCGGAATCGTGTCGTCGCGCAACGTCAGATGAACCGGTTGGTCTTCCTCGTGATAGACGTTCGAGAGGAAGACACTCGAGTTGCGATCGAAGCTGACCACGCCGTCGGGTTTGGGGTACTCGATGCGAGGCATCTGATCGGCCGGACGCAGGGTCTCGTTGTCGCCGTGCTTGTGGTGCAGCGTCCACGGCGCGCGCCCGCGCAAGACCTTGAGGTCGAGACCGCCGTAGAGCGCGCCGGCCATCATGCCCCAGCGTGCGGTGGCGGGTCGGAAGTTGCGCGCTCTGTGTAGTTCCTCGTAGGCCCAGGACCGGTGGAAGCGCGCGGAGTAGTCTTCCAAGCTGCCTCGCAGTGCATCATCCTCGGATGCCGTGGCGAGGGCATCGGCGATCGTCTCGGCGGCGAGCATGCCGCTTTTCATGGCCGTATGATTGCCCTTGATCTTGGGCACGTTGAGAAACCCAGCGGTGCAGCCGATCAGCGCGCCGCCGGGGAAGCTAAGCGTGGGCAGCGATTGTAATCCCCCTTCGTTGAGTGCGCGCGCGCCGTAGGAGATGCGGCGTCCACCCTCGAATGTCGGTCGGATGGCCGGGTGTGTCTTGAAGCGCTGGAACTCGCGAAACGGATCCAGGTGGGGATTGCGGTAGTCCAGGCCGACGACGTAGCCGACGTACACCTGGCGATCCTCCAGGTGATAGACGAACGAGCCACCCCAGGTCGTGCGGTCCATCGGCCAGCCGGTGGTATGGATGACGGTGCCGGGCGCGTGCTTCGCCGGCTCGACCTCCCATAACTCCTTGAGGCCGATGCCGTAGGTCTGCGGATCCGCCCCGGCACGCAGATCGAAGCGCTGCTCCAGTTCCTTGGTCAGATGCCCGCGGCAGCCCTCGGCAAACAGGGTGTAGCGCGCGTGGAGCTCGATGCCGGGCTCGTAGGCCGGCTTGCGCGAACCGTCACGGGCGACGCCCATGTCGCCCGTGGCCACTCCGCGCACGGCTCCTTCGGCGTCGTAGAGTACTTCGGCGGCGGCAAAACCCGGGTAGATCTCCGCCCCCAGGGCCTCGGCCTGCTCGGCCATCCAGCGGCAGACGTTCCCCATGGAAACGATGTAGTTACCACGGTTGTGCATCTGCGGGGGTGCGAGGCCGATGGGAACGCGGACCGCGCGTTCACGACCGAGTATCAGAAAACGCTCGTCCGTCACCGGGGTGTTGAGTGGCGCCCCACGCTCGCGCCAGTCAGGAATCAATTCGTCGAGGGCGCGTGGCTCGAGCACCGCACCGGAGAGGATGTGCGCGCCGACTTCCGAGCCCTTCTCGAGCACGCAGATGCTGATCGGATTGCCGCTCTGCTCGGCGAGCTGGCCGAGGCGAATCGCGGCCGCGAGACCGGCTGGCCCGGCGCCCACGATCACGACGTCGTATTCCATCGCTTCGCGTTCCACGGTCACGTCTCCTTCCGGGGGCGACCCCCGCTGGTGCCAGGTCGAACGTCGACGCCGCGTTCTTCCGAGTCTGCCGCAGCGCCCCGGGGCTCACAAGGGATCAGATCAACCGACGGGTCGCACGCTTGCGGCGCGAGTCGGCACGTGTTGCTATAGTTCTGTAAACGGTCGTCGTCGAGACGGTCGAACAATGGCTCGTCCCAGCGCGCGGGGATGCGCCGCAGAACGAGAGGCCGCCGCATGGCAGCCACGCGCATGCGGTGACGTAATAAAGGCGGAACGTCCCAGTTCCCCGTTCAATGGACGGCGTCGTTATGGCGAGCGACGATAAAAATGAGGATGGACCTCGCGACGCAGGCGAGCCTTTGCTGGCAATTCACGATCTGGCCTGTAGTTTCGGTGGTTTGCGTGCCATCGACGGTTGTTCGCTCAACGTACAGCGCGGGACCGTCACCGGCCTGATCGGCCCCAACGGCGCCGGCAAGACCACCCTGTTCAATATCATCACCGGCTTCATCACGCCGAATTCCGGCCGGGTCTATTTCCGCGGCCGCGATATCACCAATTTCCCGCCACACCGAATCTTCCGCCGCGGCCTGGCGCGCACCTTTCAGATCCCCCGTGAGCACGACAGCATGACGGTGCTCGAGAACCTCATGCTCGTGCCGGTCGCGCAGGCCGGCGAGCATCTGTGGAACAACTGGTTCCGTCCCGGACTGGTCCGGCGGCAGGAGCAGCAGAACCGCGACAAGGCGCTGGAGGTGCTCGAGTTCGTCGACCTGACCCACATGGCTGACGAGCCGGCGGGTTCGCTGTCCGGTGGGCAGAAGAAGCTGCTCGAGCTCGCACGCACGCTGATGACCGACCCCGAGATGGTATTGCTCGATGAGCCGGGAGCGGGGATCAATCGTACGTTAATGCAGCGGTTGGCGCAGAACGTCGAGACGCTCGCGCGCGAGCGGGGCATCACCTTCCTGCTGATCGAACATGACATGGATCTGGTGATGCGGCTGTGCGATCCCGTGATCGTGATGAGCGAGGGCCGCTATCTCATGGAGGGCGCGCCCGAGCAGGTTCGAAGCGACCCCCGCGTCCTCGACGCCTACCTCGGAGGGCAGTATGCCGCTGCTGACGGTTGACGCGATCACCTGCGGCTACGGCGACATGGAGGTGCTCTCGGAGGTTTCCGCCACGGTCGATCAGTCCGAGATTGTCTCCGTCATCGGGCCGAACGGCGCCGGTAAGTCCACCCTGATGAAGGCGGTGTTCGGCCTGCTGCGTCCCTGGCAAGGCTCAATCACCTTCCACGGCCGCGAGATCTCCCAGCTCGAACCCTACGACATCGTCAAGCAGGGCATGTGCTATGTGCCGCAGGTCGATAACGTCTTCACCGAGCTCACCGTCGACGAAAACCTGGAGATGGGCGCGTACACGCTTCCGGAGCGCGATGTCGCCGAACGTAGGGATCTCGTGTTCGAGCTGTTCCCACGGCTCAAGGAGCGCCGGGGCCAGGACGCGGGCAAGATGTCCGGTGGCGAGCGTCAGATGGTCGCCATGGGCAGCGCCCTGATGCTCAACCCGTCGCTGATTCTGCTCGATGAGCCCTCGGCCGGACTATCCCCGAAGATGGTGGACGTCATCTTCGAGCGCATCGTGCGCGTTAACGAGGCCGGCATCGCGATTCTCATGGTCGAGCAGAACGCACGCGAGTCGCTGCGCCTGGCGCACCGCGGCTACGTCCTGGCCAACGGCGAGAACCGGGTCGACGGTACGGGCGAGGCCCTGCTCAATGACCCGGAAGTAGGCCGGCTCTATCTGGGAGGCTGATCGATGAGCGAGGCGTCCGAAGAGGCCACGCAAGCGGTCCGCGAGCATCGCGACGAATTGCGCCCCGGCGAACGCATCCGGGCCGCGCTGCAAAGCCGGGCGGCCATGGTCGTCGCGATCGCCATCGTGCTGATGCTGTTGTTCATACTGGCTTGGGTGCAGGGCGTCGGTATCGAGCGTATCGCCTCGCTGACCGCCTGGGGGATCATGCTGGGGGGCATCATCGCGCTCGGCGCGATCGGGCTCACGTTGATCTACGGCGTGGTCAAGTTTCCCAATTTTTCGCATGGCGCGATGGTCACGCTGGGCGCGTACATCGCGTTCGCGGTCGTCTCCGCGATGCCCGGCCAGTCCGCCGGGCTCGGGCCGTTTTCGTTCGGCTGGGACCTCGTGCTCGGGCTGCTCGTGGCAATGCCACTGGTGGGTCTGGTCGCACTCGCGCTCGATCGAGTGGTGTATCGCCGCCTCCGGCGGCAGCACTCGCCGCTGGTGCTGTTCGCCATGGCCTCGCTGGCGATGGCCTTCTTCCTGCGCAGCATGATCTACCTGATCTGGGGCTCGGACTTCCACTTCTACTACATGGGACGGCCGAATCCGGCGCTGCACCTGCCGCTCGGCATCCGCGTGCAGGCCGACCAGGTCTTCATACTCGGTCTGGCCGTCGTGCTGGTGATCGCCACCTATCTGCTGCTCGAGCGCACCCGGATGGGCAAGGCCATGCGGGCGACGGCGAATAATCCCGAGTTGGCGCAGATCCGCGGCATCAACACCGAGCGCGTGATCGCCTGGACCTGGATCATGAGCGGAGCGCTGGCCGCGGCCGGCGGCGTCATGTACGGCCTCATGTCTCAGTTGCGCCCGGAGATGGGCTTCTTCCTGCTGTTGCCGATGTTCGCGGCGGTGATCATGGGCACGATCGGCAATCCGCGCGGCGCGCTGGTCGGGGCCATGATCGTCGGCATCGCGCAGCAGTTGTCGAGTGCCTTTATCAACCCGGCCTATGGCCCGGCCGTGGCGTTCGTGCTGTTGGTCATCGCCCTGCTGTTGCGGCCGCAAGGACTGTTCGCGCGTTGAGCCCGTCGCGCACTGAGGAGGGATCATGAACGCCCTGACGCTCGCCAAAAGCGGCCTGCTATTCATCCCGTTGCTGATTCTGACCTGTAGCGTGATCCGCATCCGCTGGGGCCTGCGCCTGCCGATCGCGGCTGCCATTGCGCTCGTGCTGGCTCTGGTGTTGCCGGCACTACTCGAGCGCGGCGACCTGGGCTATCTCGTCTCGTTCGCCTGCATGGCCAGCATTTACGCCATCCTGGCGCTCGGCCTCAACTGCCAGTGGGGCTACACCGGGCATCTGAACTTCGGCATTGCCGGCATGTTCGCCGTGGGCGCCTTTACCACGGCGCTCTTCACGACCAGCGCGCCCACGGGCGTCATGGCGCAGTACACGCAGCAGGCCTTCGGCCTGGAGGCGCCCTTCCTCGTCGGGATCCTGGCCGCGGCCGTGGTCGCGGGGATCGTCGCGTTTCTAATTGCCGTGCCCGTGTTGCGTCTGCGCATGGATTTCCTCGCGATCGCGACGCTGGGTATCGCCGAGATCATCCGGCGGATCTTTCAGAACGAACGTTGGCTGGCGAATGGACCTCAGCCGTTGCGCGGCGTGCCGCAGCCGATGCATTGCGCGGTCGAGGAGCCGGCCTGTGCCTGGATGCCGCAATGGCTGGCGCAGTTTTTGGCGCCCCTGGCTCAACGCGATTACAACCTCGTCTTTCTCGTGATCGTCGCGCTTTTTCTGATGGCCACTTATCTGCTGCTCGAGCGTGCCCTGCGCTCGCCCTGGGGTCGCGTGCTGCGCGGCGCCCGCGACGAGGAAGAGGCCACCTCGATGAGCGGCAAGAACGTGCCCTGGATCCGCATCCAGTCGTTCGTCGTCGGCGGCATCGTCATGGGCATCGCCGGCGGCCTCTACGCGCACTACGTCATCACCATCGACTACAGTCATTTCCGTCCGCTATTCGCCACCTTCCTGGTTTGGGTCATGCTGATGCTGGGCGGCAGCGGCAATAACCGCGGCGCCGTGCTGGGCGCGTTCATTATCTGGGGCGTATGGAGTGGTACGGCCTTCCTGACGGCCTTCCTCGAGCCGGTGTTGGCCGCGATCTCGTCCGAGTTGCCGCAGCGTAGCGCCTATCTGCGCTGGCTGTTCGTGGCCTTGTTGCTGGCCGGCATCGTCCTGTTCCGGCCGCAGGGCATCCTGCGCGAAGAGACCATCGTCTCGCGCCACCTGCTCGACCGTGCCCCGGCCCGCGGTCGGCGTCGCCTGCGCGCCCGCAGCGAAGGCAAGGAAGGCGGGCAAGAGAGCGAGCGGGAGGAACCACGCGCGCCCTGATGGATTCGCCGGGACCGTCTGAGCTCGCCCAAAGAAAAGCGGGGGGCCCCCGCCGGGCCCCCCCCCGGGCCCCCCCCCC
>JBBEEB010000059.1:0-3000 GCA_040880995.1 Halofilum sp. (in: g-proteobacteria) | reverse complement strand
CCAAAATAAACGGGGGGGGCCGGCGTGGTACCCGCCGCTTGACCACGCCCGCTTCGGGCGCTTATTCGCTCGGAATCTGCTCCGGATTCCGCAACTGCACTGTTTCGGTTTCGCCGGCCTCATTGAAGCGCCAGATCTCGATCGGCGTCTTGACGTCGCCGTTGTCGTCGTAGTCGCAGGCACCCGCCGCCCCGGCGTAGTTGATCTCCTCGCCGTTCTGCAGGGCCCGCATGGCCTGGCGGAAGTTTTCCACCGAGCCGGCGACGACCTCCTGGCCGTCCGGGTTCGAGACCGGACGCAGATTGTCGCGCAGCACCTCGCCGGTCAGGTCGGTCTGGCCGTTGACGATGGCCCGAACAGCGGCGAGGCCGATGCTGGCCGCGGCATCGTAGGCGCTTGCCGTGAACGGCGGTACGCGGTCGTGACCGAACTGCTCGGAGAAGGCCCGCTCGAAGTTCTGGTAGCCGGGGATCGAGGGGTCGGAGCCGGGTGCCGTCCCCAGGCTGCCGGCGAGCGTCTCGGCGCCGACCGCCTCGACGACTTCGCTGGATTTGTTGCCGTCCACGAACAGCCAGTTGGTATGATTGAAGACGTCGCGCGATTCCTGCAGGAAGGACGCCGTGTGTCCCGGATAGCTGGCGCAGAACAGCAGGTCGGGCTCGTTCTGTAACGCGACCGCGAGCTGCGAGTTGTAGGTCGGCTGGACCTCCTCCGGGTGCGGCACCTGGGCATGGACCGTGCCGCCACGCAACTGGAAGGAGCGCGCGAAGGCGTTCGACAAGCCCTGCCCATAGGGGTTGTTGACGAAGATCGTGGACGCCGTCTTGAAGTTGTAGTTGTCCATGATCTCGCCGGCGGCGAGCTGAGCATCGACCACCCCCTGCAGGGTGTCCGGCGCCGTGGTGCGGAACAGCAGGTCGGTATCCGAGTCCTCGGGCAGTACCGAGATCAGGGGCGACGTGGAGCCATTGGAGATCTGCAGCACGCCGTTGGGAATGCTGACGGAGGTCGCCGTGGCGACGGTGACCCCGCTGGACCAGGCACCGACCACGGCCGATACGCCGTCCGCCTCGACCAGCTTGCGGGTCGACTCGATGGCCGGCGTTGGCAGGGTGTTGGTGTCCTCGGCGATGTGCTGCGAGATGATCGGACCGCCCAGCACCTCTTCGGCTGCGGCGTTGATCTGCTGTACCGCCAGGCGCGCGGCGTCACGGTAGAACTCGCCGAACTCCGCGGCCGAGCCGGTCATCGGGGCGATCTGCCCCAAACGGAACGTGGGTGGTGCTGAGGCCAGCACGCGGAAGGAGGCGGCTGGGCCGAGCGCCAGCACGCCGCCGGCGGCGGCCGTCGTCTGGAGGAATCGGCGGCGGCTGGTCGAGGTGTGTTGCGTTGGTTTGGCCATTTTATTGCCCTCGTCGTCGAGGGGCAGGCCCGGGGTTTCCGGGTTCACCCCGCCCCGTGTCACACGTACGCACTATTGACAATAGCAGGCGCGGCGACGGTGGCAAACGAGCCGCGGGAACAACAGTCGGTCGTAATCGTCGCGGACCGTGGCCCCGGCGCACTCGCGCGCGCCGTGGTGATCGTGCGCGCGGCCTTGTTATGCTGCGCCCGACGGAACTGGCCAAGGAGGATCCGCTCATGATCGCGCTGTTCACCGACTTCGGCTGGGCGGGGCCTTATGTCGGACAGATGCGTGCGGTACTGGCGCGCAACGAGAGCGCACCGCCGGTGGTCGACCTGATGCACGATGCCCCGGCGTATTCCGCTCGGGCGGCGGGCCATCTGCTGGCCGCGCTGGCGGATGAGTTTCCCGCGGGTACGGTATTCGTCGGCATCGTCGATCCCGGTGTGGGCAGCGCGCGCATGCCGGTCATTGTGGAAGCCGACGGCAATTGGTTCGTCGGTCCGGGCAACGGCCTGTTCGACGTGCTCTCGGCGCGTGCTACGGAGTCGAGCTGGTGGCGCATCACGCGCGAGCCTGAGCGTCAGTCGGCCACCTTCCATGGCCGCGACCTGTTCGCGCCAGTCGCGGCGTCGCTGGCGCGCGGCGAGTCCGTCCCTGGCGACCCTATCGACGCGCCGCACGGACCGGAGGTCGGTGTCGAGCTCGCAGAGGTGGTGTACATCGACCGCTACGGCAACGCCATGACCGGCCTGCGGGCGCCGGCGGATCCGACCGCGTCGCTGCGCGTCGGTCAGCGCGAACTCGCCGGTGGCCACACCTTCTCCGATGTCGCGGCGGGAGAGGGGCTGTGGCTGGTGAATTCGCTGGGACTGGTCGAAGTCGTGGTCAACCAGGGCGATGCCGCCCGCGCGTACGGGCTCACGGTCGGCTCGACTGTGGCATGGTGCTGATCGCAGGGCACGGGGAGCGACATTGAACGACTCGGAGTTCGACTGGAAGGCGTGGCGCCAAGAGGAGCGCCGGCGCCTGATCGGCGCGCGCAAGGCCCTCACCGAGGACGACCGCCGCGCGCGTAACGGTGCCATCGATGCCCTTCTGGGCGCCGGATTTGCTGCCTTTTCCGGCAGCGTCGTCGGCTTCTGCTGGCCGATCGCGGCTGAACCCGAGCCGCGGTTCGCCGTGCGCCGCTGGCGCGAACAGGGCAGCCGCGCGGCCTTGCCGGCCGTGGTCAAGCCGCGCACGCCGCTCGAGTTTCGCGAATGGTGGCCGGGCGCGCCCACGCAGAAGGGTGTTTACGACATCCCCTACCCGGTGGGGACCGAGGTCCTCGAGCCCGAGGCCGCCCTGGTGCCGGTCAATGGCTTCGACGGCGGCGCCTATCGTCTGGGCTACGGCGGCGGCTTCTTCGATCGCACGCTCGCGGCGCTGCCGCGTAAGCCCATCTGCATCGGTCTCGGCTACGAGATCGCGCGCCTGCAGACCATCCACTCCCAGCCGCACGACGTTCCCTTTGACTTCATCATCACCGAAGCGGGTATCCACGTCAGCGTCGATGGTGGGCTCGAACGCATCGAGCCCACGGAGGCCGACGC
>JBBEEB010000058.1:26100-29949 GCA_040880995.1 Halofilum sp. (in: g-proteobacteria) | reverse complement strand
AAGGGGTTACGCTTGCAAGGGCGACCTTGCGGCGTTGCGAAGCTCGACCGTATTCTCGGATACGGCGCTGCGCTTCGCGCCTTGCAATGCCGCCCTTGCAAGCGCAACGCGGCCGCAATGGATGGATCAGACCTTCCTTAGCAGTCGCGGCCGCGCTTTGCCCGGTCACGTGCCGTTAAGTCGTGTTCGACTCCGCGGCTGTACGCCGTGCCGCATGTGTGGCGAGAGCCTCGGTGGGACGCGCGGCGACGACTTGCAAGGCACCCAGCCAAAGCAAGGGCACCATCTCGATGACGATGCGGAGTTCCTGGATGCGGCCCATGGTCAGCGCGAAGGCCAGCAACGGGAGTGAGAAACAAACGAGCGCGCGCCCGAGTTGCGGGTCCAATCGCGCGCGCAGGACCAACAGGGGGATGTAGGCGCCCCCCGCGAAGCGCGCAAGAAAGGTGAGCAAGTACAGCGGGTTCGCGAGCTCCCATAGGTTGCGGATCAAGTGGTATTCATACGCCGTGCCCGGCACCACCGCACTCGGGTTCAGGTGGTCCGAGAAGGTCCACTGCAACGCACCCTGGATGACGCCGAACAGTACCACCTGCGCCAGCAGCGCTCGGGTCAGTAACTCGGGGGAGAGTACGCGGAAGCAGACCACGGCGAACGCGGGGATCAGGAACAGCGTCGTCTCGCGATTGACCGTGGCGATGGCGAACAGCGCGAGATAGGCGAGGAGCCAGCTCGCGCTGGGCTCGCGCGCGAGCCGCAGCATCAGCAGCACTAGCGCGAGCGTGAAGGCCGCCGCGGGCAGGTCGTAGGGGTAGTAGAACAACGCCTCGGCGTGCCAACTGCCGAGCTCGAACAAATCGTCCTGGAACACGTAGGCGGGCTTGAACTGCAGATTCGGCACGATCAAGTGCAAGGCCATGGGAACGGTGAACGTCAGCGCGAGGATGCGACGGACGAGCGTGGACGAACCGATCTCGAGCCATTCCAGGCCCTTGTAGGCCACCCCGATCAATGCCGCCCAGGCCACGACCTCCAGCAACGCGAACACCAGTTCCTCGCCGATTGGGAGAAAGCCGCGCAGCGTCGCCGCGATCGCCGGGAGCAGTACCCGATGCTGGAACGGCTCGGCCGCCTCGAACGCGAGCAGCTTGGAAAAACTCGCCAGGCGCCAGGGCTCGGCCATGACGAAATGCAGCGTGGTCAACAGGATGGCGAGCAGTAGCACGGCGGCGAGCCACGTCAGCGCGCCGAGGCTGGGGGTCCTCACGTATCACACCTTCTGTGTCGGGCCTTGCCGACGCCGGCGGGGGAGGCGTCGGGCAGCGGTCGGTGTCAGTCCCTATAGTCCAGTCGCTCGGCGCGACGCAAGTGACGATCCCACTTGCGCGCAGCGTGATGGGCTTCATAGCGCCGCTGGGCCGGGATCCATAGCATTCAGCCCTCAATCGATAGGGGGCTGTGAGCTGGACTCGCGGCCTGTCCGAGAGACTTGGCGCATACGCGGGCGCCCCTCGGTCAGGCTGTCGGGCCCGAGCGCAATGGCATGCGACGTCCCCGCTGTATCCGGAGACGTCACATGGCACGATCATTCGCGCTTGGGTGTTCCATTGCCTACGCTTTAGCTTTTGGAATCAATTCGGCGGCTGCGGCGCCGCCCGCGGGGCAAGCGGTGGATTTGCGGGTGAGCGGGGTTGAGGTCGTTGCCCCCGTCACGGGCGCGGACTCGCCCAACGAGACGGCGGACCGGTGGGACATCCACGGGACCGATCTCGGCCACATGTTTCGTCACGACGACGCGCTCTACATGGTGTTCGGCGACACCTTCGGTGAGGGCGGCCTCGGCGGCGACAATTGGCGCAGCAACACCATGGCACGGGTCGCCGACGGGGACCCGCGCGATGGCCTGAAGTTCGCGTCGATGATCTCGGCCGACGATGGGCTCGCCAAGGAGCTCATACCCTCGCAGAAGCTCGTCGGCATCGAGAAGACCGTTATTCCCACCTATGGAATTTCGCTCGACGGGCGCATGTACCTCCACTACATGTCGGTCCGCTACTGGGGCGCCCCCGGTCATTGGAACGTCCGCTATTCCGGCTTCGCCTACTCCGACGACGACGGTCAGAGCTGGCATACCCCGGACGAGGCGATATGGCCGGGGGGTACGGGTTTCGAGCAGGTCGCGCTGGTGGAGCAGGGGGACTACGTCTACAGCTTCGGCATCCCCGAAGGCCGTCATGGCAGCGTGCGCCTGCGCCGGGTCGGGCCCGAGCGCCTACTCGATCGCGGTGCCTATGAGTATTGGGACGGCGATGCGTGGGTGAAGGACGCCTCCGCGGCGCGCGAGGTGGTCCCCGCGCCAGCGGGCGAGCTGTCGGTCGCCTGGTCCGAGGCCCATCAGCGCTGGCTGATGATGTACTTACATCCCGCCCGCCAGGAGATCGTACTGCGCACGGCACCGAGCCTGACCGGCCCCTGGGGCGAGGCACAGACGGTCGTGACCGCCCAGGAGCACCCGGGCCTGTATTCACCGTACATCGTGCCCACCGTCGCCCCGGGCGAGGAGGTGTACTTCACCATGTCGCGTTGGGACACCTACAACGTCTATCTCATGCGTGCCCAGCTGGAGGCGGGACCGGAGCTGGAGCCGGGGCAGGTCATCGCCGAGCCGGGGCGGGGCACCCGCCCGTCCGGCGGCTGAGCGCCCCGGTCTCAGTCGCCGGCGACGGCCTTGCGGTAGAGATCCTTGAGTTGACCGCCCGGGTCGTAGCGGGCCTTGAGCGCGGCGTAGGCCGGGCGGTCGAGCATGGTCCAGAACTCGTCCTCGCTGTAGTAGGAGCTCGAGTACAGCGACTTGACGCCACCGAGTTCGGCGACCTTGCGCTCCACCTTGCGGTTGAAGTGTCCCTTCGGTTTGGGGTCCTGGGTGCGGATCACGTCCCAGAAGCCGAAATTGACGTACCAGCGCCCTGGTTCCACGGAGTAGAGCGTGAATCGTCGATTCGGATCCGGCTCGCGCAGTGGGCAGATCCAGACCGGCCGGATGCCGATCTCGCGGTCGAAAAACTCGAGGAACTCGGCCGCGCGCTCGAGGGGAATATCGACGTCCTGGATGACCGACTCGGCATGAACGCCCCGCACGCGGTTGAGCCGGGTCGTCACGCCCCAGCGCGCGTTCCAGCGCATGATCTTCTGATAGGTGACCGAGTTGAGGCGCTTGCGCCCGAGTAGCCTGCGCACGACCGGGTTCTGTGCGTAGACGTTCTTCGAGCACCAGAACCAGTCGGTGTCCCAGCGCCAGATGTAATCGCGCACGCGCAGATAATCCTCTTCGCGCGCAGCGATCGAGCGGTAGTAGATGTGCTCGAAGCCATAGTCACTGGTATAGGGTGCGGCGTCGACGAAGCGGCCGCGCGTCAGGTACATGCGGTCGGGGGCGAAGGCCGTGCCGTCGATGAAATCGGCCTCGCCCGCCTCACAGCCAGCTTCCAGCGCCCGGAAGAACGATTCCGCGTCCTCGAAGCGCTCATGATGCAGATGCACGTAGGGCCGGACCGGCACGACCGCGACCTGCAGGCGCAAGGCGTAGCCGAGGGTGCCGTAAGAATTGGGCAGGCCGAGGAAGAGGTCGGCGTGCTCGTTGTCGGCGCGCGCGGTGACGATCGAGCCGTCGCCGGTCAGCACCTCGGCCTCCTGCATGGTCGCGTGGACGAGGCCGTAGCGGAACGAGGAGGATTCGATGCCGACGCCGGACACGGCGCCGCCGATGGTGATCGAACGTAGCTCGGGCACGACCGCCGGCATGACGCCGTGTTCCAGGCACGCATCGACGAGCACGTGGTAGGGCGTCAT
>JBBEEB010000058.1:3780-26000 GCA_040880995.1 Halofilum sp. (in: g-proteobacteria) | reverse complement strand
TTTCCTCGGCGGCGGGTTGGACCGAGTTCGGGTCGACGCCGAAGTCGGGCGCGTACATGTAGCGTCGGCTCATGGGATAGTCATAGCCGACATTGCCGCGGCTGTAGACGATCTGGAAGAGGTTCGTATAGCCATTGGGCGCGCGGAACATCTCGGCGCAGCCGTGCAGGTAGACCCGCCAGTTGCGCCGGAAATGCTCGTCGAAGCGCTGCGGGTCGATCTGTTTGAACTCGTCCCAGTGCCGGTCGAAGCGCTCCGCCCAGGCATCGAGCGTGAGGGCGTAGTGGCGCCGCAAGTTCTCGATGTCATGCACCTCCAGCCCGCACTGGTCCATCAAGTTGAGTGTCTCGGTCAGGCTGGGGATCCAGCCGCCGGGAAACACGTGCTTGCGGATGTAGAACTCGGTTTCGTAGTGGCCGACGTGGCCGATGAAGTGCAGCACGCCCAGTCCGCCCGGCTTGGTGGCCCGAGCCAGGGCTTCTATGGACTCCTTCATCTGGTCGCGCCCGGCGTGCTCGAGCACGCCGATGTGGGCCACCTTGTCGTACTCCGTCTCGACCTCGCGGTGATCGGCCTCGAGCACGCGCAGATGTATCCCCAGGCCGTCGCGCTCGATGTCGGCCTCCAGGTCGTGGACCTGTTCGGTGGTGGCGTTGTAGCCGGTGACGTCGACGCGGTACTCGCGCTGGGCGTGATACATGAGCCCGCCCCAGCCGCAGCCGATGTCGGCCATGCGCTCGCCCGGCTGTAGTCTCAGTTTGCGGCAGACATGTTCGAGCTTGTTGCGCTGCGCCTCCTCGATGGTCTGCGTGCCTTCCTTCCAGTAGGCGCAGGTGTAGGTCATCGTCGGGTCGTCGAGCCAGTAGGCGAAGAACTCGCGCGGTAGCCCATAGTGGGCGCGCGCGTTGGCCTTGGACTGGCGGAAGCTGCGATTGGAAAAGCGGCGCTCGTGCCAGGTGTTGCGCAGGCGCACCAGGGGATTGGGTTGGGAGAAGTCGCTGGTGTAGCTGGCACGGAACAGGGCGTTGAAATCGCCCTCGATGTCGATCTCCTGCTCGAAGTAGGACTCGAGCAGACCGATATGACCGAACATCACCGTCTTGCGCTCGGCGCGGGCCGTATTGAAGCGGATCGTGACCCTGGGCGGACCGGTGGTGTCTTCGTTGCTCAGCGTGGAGCCGTCGGCGAGGACCGCGCGCATACCGACGCCCGCGCGCGCGATGAAGGGCGCGAAACCGCGCCGCAGGAGGGAACCGGTCAGCATGTGCCACACTCCCTTTGCTGGCCTCGCATGTACGAGACCGCTTCTGGTTCTCGGGCAAGCGACAACTATCCTGCCATCGCTCGCCCTCGAAGGGGAGTGTCGCGCTTACGCTGCCGGGGTGGCCCCCGTGTTCGGATCGCCCGTTATCGGCTGCGCTTGCGCTGCTTTGGCAGGTACAAGTCGGTAATCGTGCCCTCGGCGATCTCGGCCGCGAACGCCACGGACTCCGACAGCGTGGGATGAGGATGGATGGTCAATCCAACATCCTGAACGTCCGCGCCCATCTCGATGGCGAGCGTCGCCTCGGCGATCAGGTCACCAGCGTGCGGGCCGACGATGCCGGCACCGAGCACTTGCTGCGTCTCTGGATCGTAGAGCAATTTGGTGGCGCCGTCGTCGCGCCCCATACCCAGCGCGCGGCCGGACGCAGCCCAGGGAAAGCTCGCCTTCTCGTAGGCGATGCCACGCTCCTTGGCCTCGGTCTCGGTCAGGCCCGTCCAGGCAACCTCGGGATCGGTGTAGGCCACCGAGGGGATCGTGCGCGCATCGAAGGCCGACTTGTGGCCGGCGCAGACCTCGGCCGCGACCTTGCCCTCATGCGTTGCCTTATGGGCGAGCATGGGCTGGCCGACGATGTCGCCGATGGCGTGGATGTGGCCGACATTGGTGCGCTGGAACTCGTCGACCGCGATGAAGCCGCGCTCGTCGACGGTCACGCCCGCCGCGTCGGCGCCGATGTTGTGCCCGTTGGGCGCGCGGCCCACGGAGACCAGGACACGATCGAAAACATCGGTCTCGGGTGCCTTGTCGCCCTCGAAGCGGACCTTGATGCCCTGTTTCTGCGCATCCGCCTGGGTCACCTTGGTCTGGGTGTAGATGGCCTCGTAGCGCGATTTGATGCGCTTCTCCAGGATCTTGACCAGATCTCGGTCGGTGCCCGGCATCAGGCCGTCGGCCAGTTCGCACACGGTCACCTTGGAGCCGAGGGCGTCGTACACGCAGGCCATCTCCAGCCCGATGATGCCGCCGCCGATCACCAGCAGGCGCTTGGGAATCTCGTCGACCTCGAGCGCGCCGGTCGAGGTCATCACGCGCTCGTCGTCCCAGGGTAGGGCGGGGATCTTCGCCGATTCCGATCCGGCGGCGATGATCGCTCGCTCGAAGCCGACGGTCTGCGTGGCCTCGTTGGACTCGACCGCGACGCTGTTCGGCGAGACGAAGTGACCGTCGCCGTGGACCACGGTCACGCCGCGCTGCTTGGCCATCGACTTGAGCCCGCCGGTGAGCTTGTCCACCACGCCGTCCTTGAAGCCGCGCAGCTTGTCGGTGTCGATCGTCGGCGAACCGAACTCGACGCCGTGTTCCGCGGCACGCTCCGCGCCGGTGATGATCTCGGCCGTGTGCAGATAGGCCTTCGAGGGGATACAACCGACGTTGAGGCATACGCCGCCGAGGCTGTCGTAGCGCTCGACCAGCACGACGTTCAGGCCCAGATCGGCCGCGCGGAATGCCGCCGTATAACCGCCGGGGCCAGAGCCGAGCACCAGCACCTGGCACTGAATATCGGTGTCGCTCGGTGCCGCCGGCGAGGCCTGCACCGGCTGCTGATCGCCGGCGGACTCACGATGCGCAGGCTGGTCGGCGCCGGCGACCGAGGTGCCCGCGGGCTCGTCGCTGCCGGTCGCTGCTTCAGCCGTGGATTCCGGCGCGGGCTCCTGCGGCGCCTCGGACGAGGCGGCGGCGCCTTTGTCCGCCGTCTCCACCGTCACGATGGTGTCGCCCTGGGCCACCTTGTCCCCGACCTGGACCCGGACCTCCTTGACTGTCCCGCCCGCGGGCGAGGGGATTTCCATGCTCGCCTTGTCGGACTCGAGCGTGATCAACGAATCCTCCGGCGCAATGGTATCGCCGGGCGAAACCAGCACCTCGATCACCTCGACCTTGTCGAAGTCACCGATGTCCGGTACGGGAATGTCCTTGGTCTGGCTCATGGTCGGTTCCTGGTGCTCAAACGCGACGCTCAGGTCGCGGGATCAAGAAGAAAGAGAACCACGGATGAACACAGATGAACACGGATTGTGTAGTCGATGCGCCCGTGCCCGCCAGGAGCACGCAAGGTCGTTTCCTCGCCGGCATGTAGGAGTGGCCATTGGCCGCGAAAGGCTCGAGCAGCGATGCCAACCCTCGACTTCGCGGGCGAAGCCCGCTCCTACATCCAAGTAGCGGACGTCGGCCCCTTAGGGCCCGGTAACCGCGGCAGCTCGTGCCGCCCTATCCGTGTTCATCCGTGGTTCCTGTGATGCCTACAGCAGCATCCGGCGCGTGTCCGAGAGGAGGCGGCCGAGATGGGTGGTGAAGCGGGCGGCGTCGGCGCCGTCGATGACGCGGTGGTCGTAGGACAGCGACAGCGGCAGTATCAGCCGCGGCGCGAACTGTTCGCCATCCCAGACCGGCTCGGTGACTGCCTTGGACGCGCCCAGGATGGCGACTTCGGGCGCGTTTACGATGGGCGTGAAGGCCGTGCCGCCGACGCCGCCCAGGCTCGAGATCGAGATGCAGCCGCCCTGCATGCGGTCGCGCGATAGCTTCTTGTCGCGCGCCGCCTGGCTCACCTCGACCAGTTCGCGCGCCAGGTCGGTGAGGCTCTTGCGGTCGACGTCGCGAATCACCGGAACCACGAGGCCGTTCTGGGTATCGACCGCCACGCCGATGTGAAAGTACTTCTTGAAGATCAGTTGCTCACCCGAGGGATCGAGCGAGCTGTTGAAGCGCGGGAACTCGCGCAGCCCGGAGACTAGCGCCTTCATCAGGAAGGCGACTAGCGTCACCTTGGTCTCGCCGTTCTGTTCGGCATTGAGTTCCTTGCGGAAGCGTTCCAGGTCCGTGATATCGGCCTTGTCGAACTGGGTGACGTGGGGAATCGTCACCCAGTTGCGATGCAGGTTCTGCCCGGTGAGCTTGTTGATGCGGCTGAGTTCGGCGGTCTCGATCTCACCATAAGCAGAGAAGTCGAACTCCGGCATCGCGGCCACGCCCAGTCCTCCGCTCGCCGCGGGCTGATTCATGACGCGCTTGACGTGCGATTTGACGTCTTCGTACAGGATGCGGCCTTTACGACCCGATCCGCTGACCTGAGTTAGATCTAGGCCGAGCTCGCGCGCGAAGCGCCGCACGCCGGGCGAGGCGTGCGCCTTCTTGTGCTGCTCATGATCGATGTGAGCGGTCGGTGAGGGCCGCGGCCCGGGCGTCGGCGGTGCCATCTCTTCCGGGCGGCGGTCCGGTTCGGCATCGACCGGAGCGCGAGCGGCCTCGTCTGCGCCAGGTTGCTGGGCAGCGGCCTCGGCAGGTTCCTCCTGCTGATCGGCCTGCTCGCTGGGCGCATCGCCATCGGTGGGCGCCGGCTCCGGCTCCGGCTCGGTCGCGGCTTCGGTCGCCTCGACCGTGCAGATGACATCGCCTTGGGCGATCTTGCCGCCGACTTCGACCCGGACCTCCTGGATCTTGCCGCCGAAGGGCGCCGGGATCTCCATGCTGGCCTTGTCGGACTCGAGCGTGATCAGCGAGTCCTCGGCGGCGATGGTGTCGCCCGGGGAGACCAGGACCTCGATGACCTCCACCTGATCGAAATCGCCGATGTCCGGTACGGGGATGTCCTTGGTCTCACTCATGATCGGTTTCCGGCAATTGGGCCTGGATTATGTAGGTTCAAAAAGACCTACACAGATAAACACAGATAAACACAGATGGAGCAACACGAAGTGCTCATGCGCCGGCCGCCTGTGCGCTAGCGACCGGCTCATCACCAGGACGGCATGCAAGCTCCGCCTCAGCTGTATCGCGCAATGGGGTTGCTGAATGGTTCGTTCTTATCTGTGTCCATCTGTGTTCATCTGTGATGGTCCGAAGCGGCGGTGCCGCTAGTCCATGCTCACATCGTCAACGGATTCGGCTTTTCCGGATCGATGCCGTATTTCTTGATCGCTTCGCCGATGCGCTTGTGTTCGATCGTGCCTTCCTCGGCCAGCGCCGTCAGCGCGGCTAGGGTCACCCAGTAGCGGTCGACCTCGAAGAAATTACGCAGGGCTTCGCGCGTGTCGCTGCGGCCGTAGCCGTCGGTGCCGAGCACGCGGTAGCGCTGGCGCAGGAACGGCCGGATCTGATCGGCTACGGTCTTCATGTAGTCGGTCGAGGCGATCACCGGCGCCTCGGAGTCGCCCAGGCACTGCTCGACCCAGCTGACACGACGCTTGCGCGTCGGGTGCAGCATGTTCCAGCGGTCACAGTCGAGTCCATCGCGGCGCAGCTCCGAGAAGCTCGGCGCGCTCCACACGGTGCTGGTCACACCCCAGTCGTCGCGCAGCAGATCGGCGGCCGCGCGCACCTCGTGGAAGATGGTGCCATTGCCGAGCAGATTGACCTCGGGCGTGCTCTTGGTCGCCTTCGCCGGCTTGATCGTCTCGAACTTGTACAGGCCCTTGCGGATGCCTTCCTCGGCACCGTCGGGCATCGCGGGGTGATGATAGTTCTCGTTCATCACCGTGATGTAATAAAAGACGCTCTCCTGCTCCTGATACATCCGGCGCAGGCCATCGTGGATGATCACGGCCAGTTCGTAGTTGAATGTCGGGTCGTAGGACACACAGTTCGGTATCACCGTCATCGTCAGGTGACTGTGACCGTCCTCGTGCTGCAGGCCTTCGCCATTGAGCGTGGTCCGTCCCGCCGTGCCGCCGATCAGGAAGCCGCGCGCCTGGCTGTCGCCGCCGGCCCACATGAAGTCGCCGATGCGCTGATAGCCGAACATCGAGTAGTAGATGAAGAACGGGATCATGTTGACCCCGTAATTCGAGTACGAGGTCGCCGCGGCCAGCCAGTCGCAATAAGCGCCGGCCTCGCAGATACCCTCCTCGAGAATCTGGCCCTTCTTCGACTCGCGGTAGTACATCACCGTCTCAGCGTCGGCCGGCGTGTACAGCTGGCCCACCGGCGAGTAGATACCGAGCTGGCGGAACATGCCGTCGATGCCGAAGGTGCGTGCCTCGTCGGGCACGATCGGCACGATGTTCTGGCCCACCTTCTTGTCCCGCGTCAGCAGCGTGAGGCCGCGGACGAAGCCCATGGTGGTCGACATCTCGCGATCGCCGCTGGAGTCGAGCAGCGGCTTGAACAGGTCCAGCGTGGGCACGTTGAGCGGCGCCGCCAGCGTCTTGCGCTGCGGCAGATAGCCGCCGAGTTCGCGCCGGCGCTCGTGCAGGTACTGGATTTCCTCGCTGTCTTCGCCGGGGTGGTAGTACTCGGCGTTGCGCGCGGCGTCGTCGTCCAGTGGGATGCAGAAGCGGTCGCGCAACTTGACCAGCTCGTCGCCGTCCATCTTCTTCTGCTGGTGGGCGATCATCTGACCTTCGCCGGCCGCGCCCATGCCATAGCCCTTGACGGTCTTGGCGAGAATCACCGTGGGCTGACCCTTGTGCGCCATCGCCGCGGCATAGGCCGCGTAGATCTTGTGCGGATCGTGGCCGCCACGGTTGAGGCGCCAGATATCCTCGTCGGACATGTTCGAGACCATGGCCTTGAGCCGGTCATACGCGCCGAAGAAGTGATCGCGCACGAAGGCGCCGTCGCGCGACTTGATCGTCTGGTACTCGCCGTCGACCACCTCCTGCATGCGCTTGCGCAGCAGCCCGTCGTGGTCGCGCGCCAGCAGCGGATCCCAGTAGGAGCCCCAGACCACCTTGATGACGTTCCAGCCGGCGCCACGGAACTGCGCCTCGAGTTCCTGGATGATCTTGCCGTTGCCGCGGACCGGCCCGTCCAGGCGCTGCAGGTTGCAGTTGACCACGTAGATCAGGTTGTCGAGCTTCTCGCGCGCGGCCAGCGAGATCGCGCCGAGCGACTCGGGCTCGTCGACCTCGCCGTCGCCCATGAACACCCAGACCTTGCGGTCGCGTCCGGCCGCGAGCTCGCGGTCGTTCATGTATTTCATGAAGCGCGCCTGGTAGGCACCCATCATCGGCGCCAGCCCCATCGACACCGTCGGGAACTGCCAGAAGTCCTGCATCAGCCACGGGTGCGGGTAGGACGACAGGC
Source organism: Halofilum sp. (in: g-proteobacteria) (assembly GCA_040880995.1). Lineage (GTDB taxonomy): Bacteria > Pseudomonadota > Gammaproteobacteria > XJ16 > Halofilaceae > Halofilum. The sequence continues at coordinate 18,649 of JBBEEB010000058.1, read as the reverse complement.
CCTTGCCGTCGACCTCCTGCCGGAACCGGTCGAGCTGGTCCGTGGTCAGCCGGCCCTCGAGATTCGCGCGGGCATAGATGCCCGGCGCCGAGTGACCCTGGATGTAGACCATGTCGCCGCCGTGCTCGTGCGAGGGCGCGCGGAAGAAATGGTTGAAGCCGACGTCGTACAACGTCGCAGCCGAAGCGAAGCTGGCGATGTGGCCGCCGAGGCTCGGGTTGCGCTTGTTGGCGCGCACGACCATTGCCGTGGAATTCCAGCGGATGATGGAGCGCAGCTTCCATTCCAGGTCGTGGTCGCCTGGGCTACGCGTCTCGAGGTGCGGCGGGATCGTGTTGACGTAGCCGGTCTCGGGCGAGAACGGGATGTTGATCCCGGAGCGCCGCGACTCGTCGATCAGCCGCTCGAGCAGGTAGTGCGCGCGCTCCGAGCCATCGGCCTCGAGGACCGTGTCCAGCGAGTCCAGCCACTCCTGGGTTTCCAGCGCGTCGATCTCGTGTTCGTCAGCCATGACGTGCCTCGTCGAGGTGGTGCCGGGAGGGCGTGCCGATCAGCGGGACGCTCGCGAGCGCGCCGTGAGGCCGGCGGGCGCCCCAAGAACCGGGCGTAGCCCAGTGCGGGGCGCCTCCGGCCGCGTGGCGCGGGCAGCGCTCATGTTTCGCTTCGGACGGCCTCCGAGGTAGGTCGGGCCCGACCCATTCGGTCGCGATTAAACGGCGCGATTGTGCCACGGAGGCCGCGAGACGCGCCACTTGGCCATTCAGCGGCAATCCCGCCGCCGCCACGTTGCTGTAGAATGCCGCCGTTTGCGGCATACCGACGGTGGGAGACGCGTAATGGCACAGATCCGCAAAGCCGTGCTGGCTTACTCCGGCGGCCTCGACACCTCCGTGATCCTGAAGTGGCTGCAGGAGACCTACGGCTGCGAGGTCATCACCTACACCGCCGATCTGGGGCAGGGCGAGGAGCTCGAGCCCGCGCGCGAGAAGGCGCGAGCGCTCGGGGTCAAGCAGATCCACATCGAGGACGTGCGCGAGGAGTTCGCGCGCGATTTCGTCTTTCCCATGTTCCGGGCCAACGCGATCTATGAGGGCGAGTACCTGCTGGGTACCTCCATCGCGCGGCCGCTGATCGCCAAGCGTCTGGTCGAGATCGCGCGCGAGACCGGCGCCGACGCGATCTCCCACGGTGCCACCGGCAAGGGCAATGACCAGGTGCGTTTCGAGCTCGGCGCCTACGCGCTGGCGCCCGATATCCGCGTGATCGCGCCTTGGCGCGAGTGGGACCTGAACTCGCGCGAAAGCCTGTTGGCTTACGCGGAGTCCCACGGCATCGCCATCGAGAAGAAGGCCGACGGCGGCTCGCCGTACTCCACCGACGCCAACCTGCTGCACATCTCCTACGAGGGCGGTGTGCTGGAGGACCCGGCGGCGGAGCCGGAGGAGGCGATGTGGGAGTGGTCGCTCGCCCCCGAGCGCGCGCCCGACGAGCCGGTCTACATCAACCTGACCTTCGAGGGCGGCGATCCGGTCGCGCTCGACGACGAGCGCCTGTCGCCGGCACGAATGCTGTCGCAGCTCAACGCCATCGGCGGCGCCCATGGGATCGGACGGCTCGACCTGGTCGAGAATCGCTACGTGGGCATGAAGTCGCGCGGCTGCTACGAGACTCCCGGCGGCACGATCCTGCTCAAGGCGCGCCGGGCGGCCGAATCGCTCACGCTCGACCGCGAGGTGGCGCACCTCAAGGACGAGCTGATGCCGCGCTATGCCGAGCTGATCTACAACGGTTACTGGTGGAGCCCGGAACGCGAGATGCTGCAGGCGGCGATCGACCGCTCGCAGTGGCACGTCAACGCCTCGGTGCGGCTCAAGCTGTACAAGGGCAATGTGACCGTGGTCGGCCGCGAATCCGCCACCGACAGCCTGTTCGATGCGGCGGTCGCCAGTTTCGAGGACGACCAGGGTGCCTACGACCAGCAGGACGCCGAAGGCTTCATCCGGCTCAACGCGCTGCGCCTGCGCACGGCGGCGCGGATCCAGCGCGGGCGCAACACCTGAGCGTCATGGAGCGGATTGCGGGGTCCGCAAGCATCGCAGCGGCGCGAGCACCCGCACTCGGTGGCTAAGCCAATATGACGGATGACCGTCACGGCCGCGATCGGCCGGAAGTGAGCCAGTCGCGGGCGAGTAGCCCGTGGCAGATCGACTGGTGGGTGCGCCAGGGGCTGCGCCAGGTGTGGCGACTGATCATCCTGATCGTCGGCGGCACGGTGTTGCTGCTCGGGGTGGTCATGATCATCACGCCGGGCCCGGCCCTGGTTGTCATTCCCATCGGGCTTGCGATCCTGGCGGTGGAGTTCGCCTGGGCGCGCACGCTGCTGAATCGGGTCCGCGCGCGTGCCACCGAGCTGCGCGACCAGTACTGGTCGGGACGGAACGACTAACCCGAGCCGCGCGGCCCCACGCTCCGGGGGTCGGCCTCCCCGGCGGCTCGAAAAAAGTCCGGCCACGTGGCCTCCGGGCACTATCGCCGCGGCTTAGGGGGCATCCTTGGCCCCTTAGTCGCCGGTGGCTTCCTCTGCCCCCTCCTGGATCTGCTCCGCGGCTTCCTCGCCCTGCTCCTGTGCCTCTTCGGCGCCCTCGTCGACCTGTTCGCCCGCTTCTTCGGCGGGGCCCTCGTCGCAGGCGGCAATCATCAGCACCGCGCTGAGCAGACAGGCTCGGCCATATGGCAACCCACGTAGCTTCATTGCACTCCCTCCTTTATCCGTAGCTTCGCTGTCCCCACTGATTCGGACGAGCGGGCCCCCGCGGTTTCGCCGCTTGCGCTCAGCGAGGCCACCTGGTTCGGCCGCATCCGCCATCTGGCCTTCGTGCGAAAGGTCACGATGGGCGAGGTCAGGGAACGACCGCGAGGTGGCTCATGGATGGACCCCAGTTCGATTTGCATTGGATCGACTACACGATCGTCGTCGTGTATTTCATTGGCGTTGTCGCGCACGGCGTGTATGTCGCTCGCAAGGGGCACGAGACCGCCAGTAGTTACTTCCTGGCCGGCGGGGCGCTGCCCTGGTATCTGATCGGCTTCTCCCTCTATGCCTCGAACATGTCCGGTTCGAGCTTCGTCGGCCTCATGGGCGGCGCCTACGATAACGGCATGGCGATCTTCAACTACGAGTGGACCGCCGCGCTGATCCTGATCTTTTTCGCCATCTTCATCCTGCCGGCCTACCTGCGTGCGGGCATCTACACGGTCCCGGAATTCCTCGAACACCGCTATAGCTTCCGCTCAAAGCAGGCATTCTCGATCTTCACACTGCTGGCGATCATGTTCATCGACACGGCGGGCGCGCTCTATGCCGGCGGGCTGGTGATCGTGCAGGCGATGCCCTTTCTCGCCCTTTGGCAGGCGGTGGCCGTGCTCGCGCTGCTCGCCGGGATCTACACCATCCTGGGCGGCCTCAGCGCCGTGGTCGTTACCGACACCGTGCAGGCGATCCTGCTGATTATCGGTGCGTCGATCATCTTCGTGCTGGGGATGATCGAGATCGGCGGTTGGAATGAGCTCACGCGCCAACTCGAACCGGAACAGATGCGGCTGATCCAGCCCGCGGACGACGACTTTCTCCCCTGGACCGGGCTGTGGGGCGTGATGCTGCTCGGGTTCTATTACTGGACCATCAATCAGTTCGTGGTGCAGCGCACACTCGGCTCGCGCAATCTGTCGGAGGGGCGCAAGGGGGCGGTGTTTGCCGGCTTCCTCAAGCTGCCGAACCTGTTCCTGATGGTCATGCCCGGGCTCATCGCATTTGTCCTGTACCCCAACCTCGAGACGCCGGACCTGGCGTTTCCTTCGTTGGCCTTCGACCTACTGCCGATCGGGCTCCGCGGTCTGATCGCGGCGGCGCTGATCGCGGCCATCATGTCCAGCCTCGACAGTGCGCTCAATGCCGCGAGCACGCTGGTCACGATGGATTTCGTCAAGCCGGCGCGACCGCAAACATCCGAGCGCGCGCTGGTCGCGATCGGGCGCGTCGTCACGGGTATCGCAATGGTCATCGGCGCGGTCTACGCACCGGCGATCTCGAGCTTCGAAAGCCTGTTCGAGTACTTCCAGTCGTCACTTTCCTACGTGGTGCCGCCCATCGTCGTGGTGTATCTGGGCGGGCTGTTCTGGCGTGGCGGCACGGCGGGCGGTGCCTTTTGGACGATCATTCTCGGATTGGTGATCGGCGTGCCGCTGTTCATCGCCAAGGAGGCGACCGGCTACTGGGAAAGCCTGGGGCTGCCCGAGATCCATTTCACCGTCATGTCGAGCCTGATGATGCTCGCGGGCATCGTCATCTACGTTGGCCTGTCGCTGGTGACTGCGGACAAGCGTGACGAGGCCGGTGAGAAGCTGGTGTGGTCCCGCGCGGATACGCGACGCGAGCTGCGCAAGACGGCGGAGCCGCTGTGGAGCGACTACCGCTTCACCTCGATGATCCTGCTCTTCCTGATCATCGTTTCGATCGTCTACTTCTGGTAGTCCGCTGGGCCGGGCGGCCCCGCCCGGCCCGCGGACAGGACGAACGTTAGTAGCCGCCGCCCTGCTGGCCACCGCCTTCCATACCGCCACCTTGCTGGCCGCCACCTTCCATGCCGCCGCCGCCTTCCATGCCGCCACCTTCCATCTCGCCGCTATCCATCTCGTCCTGGCTGGTGGACATGTCGCACGCGGCAAGCGCGAAAACGGAGGCCAACAGTCCTGCGACCGCGAAGTTCTTCGTCATATGCATTCCGGTTCTCCCTCGAGCATTGAGTGTCGTCGCGTGCGCAATGCGCTCCGCGGGCCAAACCATGACTGCCCATCCGTTACGACGTCCTGTCCGGTTCATTACGAGGCGTTCATCAGGGCTAGCCCTCGCCGGATCGACTTGGGGTTCGGTGGCGAATCCACCTATCTTCAGGGAGTCTGACTGAAGCGGCGTAGCGCCACCCGCTGCGTCTCGCCCAGGGAGCGAGGGAATGGAAGCTCCGTTCGCACCGGATGTCGATCACCTCGCCTTGCTGGTTTACCTCGCGGCAGTGGGTGCCCTCGTCGCCGCGCTGCTATTGGCCTCGCATTTCCTCGGCGAGCGCCGAAGTGGACGTGGACGGCTCGAGCCGTTCGAGTCGGGCATCGTGCCGCTGGGCTTTGGCCGCTTTCGGATTAGCGCGCAGTTCTACGTGGTGGCGATGCTGTTCGTGCTGTTCGACATGGAGGTCGTGTTCATCATTGCCTGGGCCATCGCCTTTCGCGAGGTCGGCTGGTTCGGCTACGGCGCGGCGATGGTGTTCTTGTCCATTCTTACCGTGGCGCTGATCTACGAGTGGCGCATGGGCGCACTGGACTGGGGTACGAAGCAGCGCAGGCCGCGTCACCGCGCCGACTATCCCGAACCGTCCTCCGCCAGCGGAGATCACCTGTAATGAGCTGGAATCTCACCCCCGCCGAAGGTGCGCCCACGCGGTCCCCGGCCGACGACAGCACGCGCCAGGCGGTTGAGCGCAACGTGCTCACGGCGAGCCTGGACAACCTCGTGGGGTGGTGTCGCAAGTACTCGCTCTGGCCGTTCAACTTCGGCCTTTCCTGCTGCTACGTGGAGATGGCCACGGCGTTCACCACACCGCATGACATCGCGCGCTTCGGCTCGGAGGTGTTCCGCGCCTCTCCGCGGCAGGCGGACGTGATCATCATCTCGGGCACGGTGTTTCGCAAGATGGCGCCAGTGATCAAGCGCCTGTACGAGCAGATGATGGAGCCGCGCTGGGTGATCTCGATGGGGTCGTGCGCCAATTCGGGCGGGATGTACGACGTCTACAGCGTGGTCCAGGGCGTCGACAAGTTCCTGCCGGTCGATGTCTACGTGCCCGGCTGTCCACCGCGCCCGGAGGCACTGCTCGAGGGCTTGGTGATGCTGCAGGAGCGGGTGCAGACGGAGCATCGCCCATTGTCCTGGCGCATCGGACCCCAGGGCGTCGAGCGGCCGGAGCCTCCGAGTCAGCGTGACCGCAAGTGCGACGAGCGTCGGCGTATGCAGCGGCTGCGTCCGCCGGACGAGGTCTGAGCGCGGAGCCACGGCGTGGGCGCGTCACGCGCGGCTCATTTGATCTTGGGAACGTCCGATCTGATCGGGCGTCCCCGAGGCACATGGATGTGGCGCCACCTTCAGCGAAGGTAACTCGCGGACCATGACGGGATTCGCGATCCTGTTTCTGGTCAGGGCCTGGAGGGCCTTCGATCGGAGACTACTCAGGGGCGACGCCAGGGAAGGGCGATGCTCGACACGGCACACCCGGCCAGCGAGTTCCGCGAGCGCTTCGGTAGCGAGGTTCGCGAGCAAGAGACGGCGGATCGTATTCCGACATTCTGGCTCGCGCGTGCGCGTCTTCACGACGCCCTGCGTCATCTCAAATATGGCGTCGACCGACCCTACCGGATGCTCTATGACCTCACCGCAATCGACGAGCGCATCCGTGAGCATCGGGAGGGGCAGCCGGCGTCCGATTTCACCCTCGTCTACCACCTGATCTCGTTCGAGCGTAACGCCGACTTCCGGCTCAAGGTCGCGCTGATCGAGGACGATCTCGCGATGCCGACGATCACCGACGTCTGGCCGGCGGCGAACTGGTACGAGCGCGAGATCTTCGACATGTTCGGGGTGCGCTTCGACGGGCATCCCCACCTCACACGCATCCTGATGCCGCCGACCTGGGAGGGTCATCCGCTGCGCAAGGATCACGCGGCGCGCGCCACCGAGATCGGTCCGTACGAACTCGACGACGAGACCGAGGATCGCGAGCAGGCCGCACTCCAGTTCGATCCCGAGTCCTGGGGCATGCAGCGCCACCATGGCGCGACCGACTTCATGTTCCTCAATCTCGGCCCCAATCACCCCAGCTCGCACGGGGTCTTCCGCGTCGTGCTACAGCTCGACGGCGAGGAAATCATCGACGCGGTCCCCGACATTGGCTATCACCATCGCGCCGCCGAGAAGATGGGGGAGCGGCAGAGCTGGCACACCTACATCCCGTACACCGACCGCGTGGATTATCTTGGCGGGGTGATGAACAACCTGCCGTACGTGATGACGGTCGAGCAACTGGCCGGAATCGAGGTGCCCGACCGGGTCAAGGTCGTGCGGATCATGCTCTGCGAGCTGTTCCGCATCCAGAGCCATCTGCTGTTCTACGGGACCTTCGTGCAGGACGTCGGGGCGATGTCGCCGGTGTTCTACATGTTCACCGACCGGCAGAAGATCTACGACATCATCGAACCGATCTGCGGCTTTCGCATGCACCCGGCCTGGTTCCGCATTGGCGGCCTGGCGGCCGACCTGCCCAAGGGGTGGGACAAGCCGGTGCGCGAGTTGCTCGAATGGCTGCCGCCGCGTCTGGACGAGTACGACCGCATCGCGCTGCAGAACCGCACCGTGAAGGCGCGCACCAAGGGCATCGCCGCCTACGACAGCGCCGAGGCGATCGAGTGGGGCATCACCGGTCCGCAACTGCGCGCGACCGGAATGGAATGGGATCTGCGCAAGAAGCGGCCCTACAGCGGTTACGACCAATTCGAGTTCGATATCCCCGTCGGCGCCAACGGCGATTGCTACGACCGCTGCATGGTCCGCGTCGAGGAGATGCGCCAGAGCCTGCGCATCATCCAGCAGTGCGTGGACAGCATGCCGCCGGGTGAGCACAAGGCGCGCCATCCGCTGACGACGCCGCCGATCAAGGATCGCACGATGCACGACATCGAGACGCTGATTAATCATTTCCTCGGCGTCTCCTGGGGCCCGGTAATCCCGCCCGGCGAGGCCTCGCAGGCGGTGGAGGCGACCAAGGGCCTCAACAGCTACTACCTGATTTCCGACGGCAGCACGATGTCGTATCGCACGCGCATTCGCACGCCGTCGTTCCCGCATCTGCAGCAGATCCCGGAAATCAGCCGCGGTCTGCTGGTCGCCGATCTGATCGCCGTACTCGGTGCGATCGATTTCGTCATGGCCGACGTGGACCGTTAGCGATGCTGCATGAAGAAGAATGGCAGGAGGTCGCCTCGGAATTGCCGCACTACGAGGACGCGCGTGCCTTGTCGCTGGACGCGCTCAAGGCCGTACAGCGCCGGCGCGGCTGGGTCGACGACCAGGCGCTGGCCGACTGCGCCGAGGCGCTCGGCATGTCGGTGGCCGAGATGGAGGGCGTGGCGACCTTCTACAACCTGGTCTTCCGCCAGCCCGTGGGGCGCCATGTAGTGCTCGTCTGCGACAGCATTAGCTGCTGGATCTGTGGCTACGACTGCATGCGCGAGCACCTGCAGCACAAGCTCGGCATCGAGCTCGGCGAGACCACGGACGATGATCGCTTCACCTTGCTGCCGGTCAATTGCCTGGGCGCCTGCGACAGCGCACCGGCGATGATGATCGACGGCGAACTGCACCGCGATCTCACGCCCGAGCGCATCGACGCCATTTTGGGGCGTTACGAATGAAGGAACCACGGATGAACACGGATGTACACGGATCGCCGCATGTAGATCGCACCCCGTCATTGCGAGGAGCGAAGCGACGAAGCAATCCAGCGTCGAGGTTGGCGTGATGTATAAGCTCCAGTCCGCGGCATGCGCTGGATCGCGTCGCTACGCTCGCGATGACTCGGATGTCGGGAATCCGCTCCCGGTGGAATGGTTTGTTGCGCTTCATACGGGCTACGGCGGTATGAATCGCGTTGTAGGAGCGGGCACCGCCCGCGAACGAACCGGGCAGACACGATGGTCATCGGTACGCGGACGAAGCCCGCGCCTAGACCTGAACGAAGCCATGTAGGAGCGGCCTTGGCCGCGAACGAATCCGGCAGTTACGTCAGACGCCGTCGGCGCGCGGCCAAGGCCGCGCCGGCATTGCTACCGCAGGGGCAGGGAAGCCCGAGATGTCCGAGACTCCCCTAACGCAGAACATTCGCCCCGGTGAGGCGCCGCTCGATCGCAAGGCTTACGAGCGGGCCGGGGGGTATCGCGCGTTGCGCAAGGCGCTCACGGAGATGGATCCGTCGGCGATCCAGCAGGAGATCAAGGACAGCAACCTCCGCGGCCGCGGCGGCGGTGGCTTCCCCACCGGCATGAAGTGGGGCTTCATGCCGGGCGACGCAGACCCGCCTGTGAAGAGCTACCTGCTGGCCAACGCCGACGAGATGGAACCGGGCACGTTCAAGGACCGGCTGCTGATGGAGGGCGACCCGCACCAGTTCGTCGAGGCGCTGGTCGTCTCCGCCTTCGCCGTCGGCGCGCAGACGGCCTACATCTTCCTGCGCGACGAATACCGCCCCTCGGCGCGCTTACTGCAACGCGCCATCGACGAGGCACGCGCGGTGGGCTACATCGGCCACGACATCCTGGGCAGCGGGATCGACGTCGAGGTGCACATCCACACCAGCGCGGGGCGCTACATCTGCGGCGAGGAGACGGCGCTGATCAATGCGCTTGAGGGCAAGCGCGCGGTGCCGCGCGATAAGCCCCCGTTCCCGCAGCAAGCCGGCTTGTGGGGTCGGCCGACCGTGGTCAACAACGTCGAGACGCTTTGCAACGTCCCGCACATCGTGAACCACGGCTCCGAGTGGTTTCATGGCCTAAGCCGCACCGAGAACGGCGGAACCAAGCTTTATGGTGCCAGCGGGCATGTGCGAAACCCGGGCTGCTGGGAGCTGCCGATGGGGGCGACGGTTCGCGAACTGCTCGATGAGCACGCCGGCGGCATGCGCGCCGGCTACGCCTTCCGCGGATGCCTGCCCGGCGGCGGTTCGACCCCGTTTCTGACCACCGAGCACCTCGACCTGCCGCTGGACTTCGACAGCGTGTCCGAGGTCGGCAGCCGCCTGGGCACGGGCACGATCATCGTCCTCGACGACCAGACCTCCCTGATGGGCTTTCTGCGCAATCTCGAGGCGTTCTATGCGCGCGAGTCCTGCGGCTGGTGCACGCCCTGCCGCGACGGGCTGCCGTGGGTGGCCAAGATCCTGGGCGATCTGGAGGCCGGTCGCGGCGATGAGGGCGACATCGATCTGCTGCGGATGCATACCCAGTTCCTCGGCCCGGGACGCACCTTCTGCGCCCACGCGCCGGGCGCGATGGGCCCGCTCGAGAGCGCGCTCGAGCATTTCCCGGACGATTTCCGGCGCGGCGTGGCGGCCGCTCCGTCGTCCTCGCCGGCCGATGCAGCGGAGGCGTCCTGATGCCGACCATCCACGTCGACGGCCAGACCCACGAGATCGGCGAGGGCAAGAACCTGCTCGAGGCCTGCCTCGAACTTGGCTACGACCTGCCGTACTTCTGCTGGCATCCGGCGCTCGGCTCGGTGGGCGCCTGCCGCCAGTGCGCGGTGCGCCTGTACAAGGATGAAGACGACGACCAGGGCATGTTGGCGATGTCCTGCATGTCGCCTGCGACCGATGGCGTCCGGCTGTCGATCGCCGATGCCGAGGCGAGCGACATGCGCGGGCGGGTGGTCGAATGGCTGATGGCCAACCACCCGCACGACTGCCCGGTGTGCGAGGAGGGCGGGGAATGTCACCTGCAGGACATGACCGTGATGACCGGTCATACCTACCGGCGCTTTCGCTTCCGCAAGCGCACGCACCGCAATCAGTACCTGGGCCCGTTCATCAACCACGAGATGAACCGCTGCATCGCCTGCTATCGCTGCGTGCGCTTCTACCAGGAGTACGCCGGCGGGCTCGATCTCGCCGCGCAGGCGATGCATCACCACGTCTACTTCGGCCGCCACGAGGAGGGCACGCTGGAGAACGAGTTCTCCGGTAATCTGGTCGAGGTCTGTCCGACCGGCGTGTTCACGGACAAGCCGCTGTCCGATAGCTATACGCGCAAATGGGATCTGCGCGCGGCGCCGTCGATCTGCCTGCACTGCGGCGTCGGCTGCAATACCAGCCCGGGCGAGCGCTACGGGCGCGTCAAGCGCGTCCAGAACCGCTATCACCACGACATCAACGGCTACTTCCTGTGCGATCGCGGCCGCTTCGGCCACGGGTTCGTGCATGACGCCGCGCGCCTGGATGCGCCGCGGCTCGTCGACGGCGAAGGCACCCCGCGCACGATCGGCGCCGACGAGGCACTCGAGCGCCTGCGGGCGATGGTCGCCGAGGCACCGGCGGTCGGCATCGGCTCACCGCGCGCTTCCCTGGAGACGAACCACGCCCTGCGCCAGCTCGTCGGCGCGGAGAACTTCTCCACCGGGATGTCGGCGGCCGACCAGCGGCTGGTCGCTCGAATTCTGCAAATCGCTCAGCACGGTCCGGTGCGTGTGCCCACGCTGACCGAGATGGAGCAGGCCGACGCGGTGCTCGTGTTGGGCGAGGATGTCACCAACACCGCCCCGCGGATCGCGCTGGCCTTGCGTCAGGCGGCGCGTACCCAGGCCAAGGCCGGCGTCGAGTCCCTGGGCGTGCAGGCCTGGAAGGACAAGGCGGTGCACGAAACCATGCCGTGGACGCGCACGCCGTTCCACCTGCTCAGTCCCACGGCGACCCGGCTCGATGACGTGGCGACCGGTGTGCGTCACGGCGCGCCCGACGACCTCGCCCGACTCGGCTACGCGGTTGCCCAGGGGATCGCCCCGTCGCGGCCGGAGGTGGCCGGACTGGATCGCGAGGCGCGCGCGTGGGCAGAGGCGATCGCACAGGATCTGCGCGACGCCCAGCGGCCGCTGATCGTCTCCGGCTGCGGCGCCGCCAGCGGGGCCGTAATCGAGGCCGCCGCCGATGTCGCCGCGGCCCTGGCCGGCGAGGGGAAAAAGGTCGGCCTGTGCCTGACGGTCCCCGAGGCGAACAGTCTGGGCACCGCGCTGATGGGGGGTCTCGACGTCGAATCTGCCCTGGAACGCGTCGAGCGCGGCCAGGCCGAGACGCTCATCGTTGCCGAGAACGATCTCTACCGGCGCTGCGAGCCCGAGCGGGTCGACGCAGCGCTCGCCCAGGCACGCCACGTGGTCTGCGTCGACGCGCTCGAACACGCCACCGTGGCGCAGGCCGAGCTGACGCTGCCCGCCGGCACGTTCGCCGAGGCGGATGGAACGGTGGTCAACTACGAGGGCCGAGCGCAGCGCTTCTTCCAGGTCTACCCGCCGGAGGCCGACATCCGCGAGGCCTGGCGCTGGCTGGAACAGGCGCGTACGGGCGTCTCGCCCCGGCTGGATGACCTGATCGCTTCGCTGGCGGAGGCCGTGCCCGCACTCGCGGGGATCACCGAGGCGGCCCCGGACGCCGATTACCGGATCGCGGGCATGAAGATCGCCCGCGAGCCGCATCGCTACAGCGGGCGCACGGCCATGCACGCCCACGTGGACGTCTCCGAGCCCAAGCCGGCGAGCGACCCCGACAGCCCGCTGAGCTTCACCATGGAGGGCTACAACACCGGCACACGCCGCGCCGCGGCGATCACCCCCTTCTTCTGGGCGCCGCGCTGGAACTCGCCGCAGGCCGTCGGCAAGTTCCAGGCCGAGATCAACGGCGAGCTGGTTGGCGGCGATTCGGGCGTGCGTCTGCTCGCCGGGGCTGGTCACGATGGGTCCACGGTCGGCGCGCCGCCGCCAGCATTCGAGGCCGTGGAAGGCCGCTGGCTGCTCGTGCCGCTGCACCACATCTTCGGTAGCGAGGACCTGAGCGCGCGCTCGCCGCCGGTCGCCGAGCGCGTCCCGCCGCCGTACGTCGCTCTCCATCCGGGCGACGCCGAGCGCCTGGGACTGGGCGAGGGCGCCGAGGCGGGGCTGATCGTGGATCGGCGCGAGTACCGACTGCCGGTGCGCCGCGACGCGGAACTCGCTGTCGGGACCGCCGGCGTACCGCGGGGCCTGCCCGGCGCGCCGCCGGTCTTGCCCGCGTACGGCACGTTCCGCGAGGTGCGCTCGTGACTGGCTCGCCGCTCGCCGACGCGGTGCTGCTGGCCGGCGCGACGCTGACGTCGCTGCTACTCGGCGCTGGCGTGCTGACCTGGGTCGAACGGCGCATGCTGGGGTTGTGGCAGGACCGCTACGGGCCCAATCGAGCCGGGCCCTTCGGCTTCCTCCAGTGGGTGGCCGATCTGGTGAAGATCGTCACCAAGGAGGACTGGATCCCGCCGTTCGCCGACCGGACGCTGTTCGTCCTCGCACCCGCCGTGATCATGGTCACCATGCTGGCCGTGTTCGCGGTCATCCCCGTGGCGCCGAACATCGTCGTGGCCGATCTTCCGATCGGTCTACTGTTCTTTCTGGCGATGACTTCGATCTCGGTCTACAGCGTCGTGCTCGGCGGCTGGGCCTCGAACAGCAAGTACGCCCTGCTCGGCGGCATGCGCGCGTCGGCCCAGATGATCAGCTACGAGGTCTTCATGGGCCTGTCGATCATGGGTGTGGTCATGCTCGCGGGCACCTTCAGCCTCAAGGGCATCGTCATGGCCCAGCAGGATCTATGGTTCTGCATCCCGCAGATCCTGGGCCTGGTGACGTTCTTCGTCGCCTCGCTGGCCGAGACCCATCGGCTGCCGCTCGATCTGCCCGAGGCCGAGAACGAGCTGGTCGCCGGCTATCACACCGAATACTCGGCGATGAAGTTCGGCATGTTCTTCGTGGGCGAGTACGTCGCCATCATCGTCTCGTCGGCGATCATCGTGACCCTGTTCTTTGGTGGCTGGCTCGGACCCTGGCTACCGCCGGTGGTCTGGTTCCTGATCAAGGTCACCATTGTCTCGCTGTTCTACGTGTTGCTGCGTGCCTCGCTGCCGCGGCCACGCTTCGATCAGCTCATGGCCTACGGCTGGAAGGTCATGCTGCCTTTGACGCTGATCAACGTCGCCGTGACCGGCGCCGTCGCACTGGCGTTCACCTAGGTGGGCGCTGCCCACGGAGGGCCACATGCTGAGTCAATTCCGCAGCATCGGTAACGTCTTCCTGCATGCGTTTCGCAAGCGCGAGACGGTGCAGTATCCGGAGGAGCAGCCGTACCTGCCGCCACGCACGCGCGGGCGCATCGTGCTCACGCTGGATCCGGACGGCGCCGAGCGCTGCGTCGCCTGCAACCTGTGCGCGGTCGCCTGTCCCGTGGACTGCATCGCCCTGCAGAAGACCGAGGATGAGACCGGCCGCTGGTACCCCGAGTGGTTCCAGATCAACTTCTCGCGCTGCATTTACTGCGGTTACTGCGAGGAGGCCTGTCCGACTTATGCGATCCAGCTCATCCCGGATTTCGAAATGAGCGAGTACGATCGCCAGAACATGGTGTATGAGAAGCAGCACCTTTACATCGACGGCCCGGGCAAGTACCACGACTACAGCTTCTATCACGTGGCCGGCCTCGCCGTCGGCGGCAAGGACAAGGGCGAAGCCGAGAACGAAGAAAAACCCGTCGACGTCCGTGGCTTGTTGCCGTAGCAGACCTCGGGGGAGGTACCACGGATGAACACAGACCAACACGGATATCCGAAACGGACTGGATTGGCCCGGTTCATTCGCGGCCAAAGGCCGCCCCTACAGCACTCGCCGAAGCCATGTAGGAGCGGGCTTCGCCCGCGAACCGTCGAGGCCCGAGCCTCGGTTCTGCACTGTGCTCGCGGAACGGAGGCTGGATTGCTTCGCTGCGCTCGCAATGACGTCGCTCCACGGCACCGCTACTTGCCCCGTTCCGACGTCATCGCGAGGAGCCGTCAGGCGACGCGGCGATCCAGCGTCGAGGCCCGAACCTCGGTTCTGCACCGTGCTCGCGGAACGGAGGCTGGATTGCTTCGCTCCGCTCGCAATGACGCTGTTCCACGTGATGTCACCTCGTCCCGTTCCGACGTCATCGCGAGGAGCCGTCAGGCGACG
>JBBEEB010000058.1:0-3680 GCA_040880995.1 Halofilum sp. (in: g-proteobacteria) | reverse complement strand
GTCGAGGCCCGACTCTCGATTCTGCATTGTGTTTGCGGAACGGAGGTTGGATTGTTTCGCTTCGCTCGCAATGACCACGTGGGTGAAGCGGCGGCGCTTAAAACCGCTGCCGTCATCCGTGTTCATCCGTGTTCATCCTTGGTTCTTTCACGAGCCGGAGCGCGGCCGTGACCGCGGCGTTCTACATCGCCGCTGCGGTCGCGCTGGCCGCCACGCTCGCGGTCGTGATCTCGCGCAACGCGGTCCATGCGCTGTTGCTGCTGGTCGTTTCATTGTTCGCCGTGGCGGTGATGTTCTACACCGTCGGCGCGCCGCTGGCGGCGGCGCTCGAAATCATCATCTATGCCGGCGCCATCATGGTGCTGTTCATCTTCGTCATCATGATGCTCAACCTGGGCGAGGAGGCCGCCGCGCAGGAGCGCGGGTGGCTGGCGCCGCAGATGTGGGTCATGCCGGGCGTGCTATCGGCCATCCTGCTGGCCGAACTCGTCTACGTCCTGACCTTGCCGGGCGGACTCGATGTCACCCGCATCGAAGTCCCCGCCAGCGCCGTCGGCGCCGCGCTCTTTGGCCCTTATGTGCTGGCCGTGGAGATCGCCGGCATGCTGCTGTTGGCGGCGCTGGTCGGCGCGCTGCATCTGGGCCGGCGCGCGCACCAGGAAGAAGCCGACGATGGCTGAGGTTCCGCTCGAGCACGGGCTGCTGATCGCGCTGGCGCTGTTCACGCTGGGGCTGCTGACCGTGCTCGTGCGGCGCAATATCGTCTTCATCCTGTTGGGCATCGAGATCATGCTCAACGCCGCGGGTCTGGCGTTCGTCATGGCCGGGGCGCGCTGGGGCGAAGCCGACGGGCAGGTGATGTTCATCTTCGTGCTCACGGTCGCCGCGGCCGAGGTCGCGGTGGGACTGGCGCTGGTGTTGCAGCTCTTCCACCGCTACGAGAGCGTCGACGCCGACGCCGCGCGGAGGATGCACGGATGATGCAGGCGTGGCTCTGGCTGATCCCCGCATTGCCGCTGGCGGGGTTCGTGCTGATCGCGCTACTCGGTGCTTGGCTGGGGCGAAGTGGCATCGCGGCCATCGCCGTGGGTGCGATCGGCGCCTCCGCATTGGCCTTCGCGGCCATCGCCGGCCCTTACCTCGTCATCCCGCCGTACGGCGGCACGATCTCGCAGACCCTGTGGCAGTGGATCGGCGTGGGTGAGCTGAGCGCGAGCGTGGGACTGCTGCTCGACCCGCTCTCGCTGGTGATGGTGGCGGTCATCACTGGGGTCGGTTTCCTCATCCATCTGTACTCGGCCACGTACATGGCGGCCGAGCCCGGCTACCGGCGCTACTTCGCCTATCTGAACCTGTTCGTGTTCGGCATGCTCACGCTGGTGCTGGCCGACAACCTCCTGCTGCTGTATCTCGGCTGGGAGATGGTCGGCCTGTGCAGCTATCTGTTGATCGGCCTGTACTACGAGGAGCTGGACAACGGCCGGGCGGCGCGCAAGGCCTTCGTCGTCACCCGCATCGGCGACGCGGCCATGGCCGTGGGCCTGTTTCTGCTGTTCACCGAGTTCGGCACGCTGCACCTGCCGACATTGCTCGAGCGCGCGCCGCAGGTGTGGAACGCGGGTGATCCGCTGGCGATCGCCGCGGCCGCGCTGCTGCTCGCGGGCGCCGTGGGCAAGTCCGCCCAGGTGCCGCTGCAGATCTGGCTGCCGGATGCGATGGCCGGCCCGTCGCCGGTCAGCGCGCTGATCCACGCGGCGACCATGGTCACCGCCGGCGTGTACCTCATCGCCCGCACGCACGTGCTGTTCGAGCTGGCGCCGCCGGTGCAGACGGCCGTCGCCGTCATCGGCGCCGTCACCTTGCTGCTCGCCGCCTGCAGCGCGCTGGTGCAGCGCGACATCAAGCGCGTGCTGGCCTATTCGACCATCAGTCAGATTGGCTACATGGTGCTGGCGCTCGGCGTGGGCGCCTACACGGCTGCCATGTTCCACTTCATGACCCACGCCTTCTTCAAGGCGCTGCTATTCCTCGCCGCTGGCGTTGTCATCGTGGCGTTGCACGACGAGCACGACATCTACCGCATGGGCGGGCTGCGCCGGCGCCTGCCCGGCACCACGCTGGCGTTCGGCATCGGCGCGGCCTCGCTCGCGGCGTTGCCGCTGGTCACGGCCGGGTTCTACAGCAAGGAGCTGATCCTCGCGGCCACCTACGAGTCCCCCGCCGGCGGCGCCGTGCTCTGGGCCGTGGGCGTGCTCGCGGCGTTCATCACCTCGGTGTACATCTTCCGCGTGTTCTTCGTCGCCTTTCTCGGCCGCGAAGGTGCGACGCCCATCCATCGGGGGCCGAGCCGATCCGAGGGCGTGGTGTTGGCCGTGCTGTCCATCCTCGCCGTGATCGGCGGCTTCGTCGACATCCCACAGGTGATCGGCGGCTTTCAGCCGTTCTCCGCGTTCATGCATCACGCCCTGCCGGAGGTGGCGCATCGCGAGGGCGCGGCCCTGGGCGAAGGGGCGACCATGCTCATCGCGACGGTCGCGGCCTTGCTCGGTATCGCGGTGGCCTGGCTGCTGTATGGGCGCCGGGAAGCGGATGAAGCTGAGGGTGGGGCGCTCACGCGCTTCTGGCGCAGCGGCTGGGGCTTCGACGCGGTCTACGGGTGGTTGTTCGTACGCCCCTTCGTCGCCATCGCTCGCGGCAACAAGGGGGATTTTGTCGATGGCCTCTATAGCGGTATCGCCCGCCTGACGACCTGGGGGCATCGCCATCTGAGCGAGAGCCAGAGTGGGCTGTTGCGCGCCTACGCGGCCGGCATCGCCGGTGGCGCCATCGTGCTGATCGCGATCGTGGTGCTGCCGTGAGGTCGCCGCGATGATCCTGGTCGTGCTCATCGCCGTGCCGCTGATCGCTGCGCTCCTGGCGGGCATCGCCGGGCGCGTGGGGCCGGCGGCGCCGCGCTGGATCGCCGTGGCCGGGCTCGTGCTCGAGCTCGGACTCGTGGGGTGGTTGTGGACCGGCGCCGCGGTGGCCCCCGATGGGGCATGGCTGGCGCAGTTCGAGGCGCCCTGGGTGCCGCGCTTCGGCATCACCTTCCTGCTGGCCGCCGATGGCCTGAGCCTGGTGCTGGTGGCGCTGACCGCGCTGCTGGGGCTCGCGGCCGTGGCCGGTTCGTGGAGTGAGGTGACCGAGCGCAGCGGGTTCTTCCACTTCAACGTGATGGCGACGCTGACCGGTGCCGTGGGCGTGTTCCTGGCGCTGGACCTGTTCCTGTTCTTTTTCTTCTGGGAAGTCATGCTGATCCCGATGTATCTGCTCATCGTGATCTGGGGGCATGGCAACCGCGCTTACTCGGGGCTCAAGTTCTTTCTCTTCACCCAGGCGAGCAGTCTGCTGATGCTCGCCGCGATCGTTGCGTTGGCGCTGATCCATCAGCAGCAGATGGGTGCACCGAGCTTCAGCTATTTCGACCTGCAAACGCTGTCGGTGAACCCGCTCGCGGCCATGCTGCTGATGCTGGGCTTCTTCCTCGCGTTCGCGGTCAAGCTGCCGGCGGTGCCGTTCCATACCTGGCTACCGGACGCGCACACCGACGCGCCCACGGCCGGCAGCGTGATCCTCGCCGGGATCCTGCTGAAGACCGGCGCCTACGGCATGATCCGCTTCCTGGTGCCGCTGTTCCCCGA
>JBBEEB010000057.1:16665-30374 GCA_040880995.1 Halofilum sp. (in: g-proteobacteria) | reverse complement strand
GATTGCTTCGCTCCGCTCGCAATGACGCCCGCCACTAGGAAGAAGTCATCGCGAGGAGCCGGAGGCGACGAAGCGATCCACCGTCGAGCCCGAACGCTCGGTCCTACACCCTGCTCGCGGTAGCCACTGGATTGCTTCGCTCCGCTCGCAATGACTCTTCCTAAGGATTGCAAGGACCAGGCGTGGCCAGCCACCCTACCGGTGCTCGTTCCTGTTTATTCGCGGCCCATGATCGATTTGCGTGCGGGCGCGTGCGCCTCGATGAACGCCATCAAGTCAGCCGAATGCATGGGCTTGGCGACGGCGAAACCCTGCACACGGTCGCAACCATCCTCGCGTAAGGCATCCAGCGTCGCGTCGTCCTCGGCGCCCTCCGCCACCACCGCGAGATTGAGATCCTTGCCGAGGCCAATGGTGGCGCGGACGATCGCCCGGTGACGGGTGTTGCGCAGCATGTCGGTGACGAACATACGATCGATCTTGACCTCGTCCACGGCGAACCGGCTGACGTAGGCAAGCGACGCATACCCCGTGCCGAAGTCATCGATCGCGGAACGTATGCCCAGCGAGTGCAGCTGTTCGAGACCGCGGCGCAGGACCTCGAAGTTCTCGGCGAAGGTGGTCTCGGTCAGCTCCACCTTGAGTTCATCGGGCAGGCAACCATGACGCGCCAATGTCGATTCAAACGCCTGTATTGCGGTGCTTTCGAGCAGGTCGTACATCGATACGTTGATCGCGACCGGGCACGCGAACTTCGCGGCGCGCAGCTGCTTGGCCTGCGCCAGCGCGCGTTCCACCATGCGCGCGGTCAGCGTCTCGCTGAGACCCGCATTCTCCAGCAGCGGCACGAAACGCGATGGCGGGATCGCGCCCAGGCGCGGATGGTCCCAACGCGCGAGCGCCTCACAGCCCGCGCAGGCGCCGTCGCTCAAGCGGACCTGCGGTTGAAACACGGCGTAGATCTGTTCCCCACCGGTGCGGCGGAAATCGCTCACCAGCTCGAGGTCATCCGGATCCGGCTCCATCGAATGGTCGTACAGCACGCAGGTCGAGCGCACCCCACCGGCGCGGGAGAGCGCGGTCTCGGCGCGGCGCACCAGTTCGCTCGCGCTGATGTCGGGGTCGCGCGCCCGCGCGATACCGGCGGCGATCACCGGGTCGAAATCCACGGATCCCACGGCCAACGGACGCGAGAGCTCGCTCACCAGCGCCGAGGCATCGCGGTTGATTACCAGGGCGGCGAAGGTGTGACCGCCGAAGTCGGCGGTCGCGTCGACACCGAGGCTGCGCAAGCGCTGGGCGAATCCACACAGCGCCTCTTCGCCGCTGGCGTAGCCGAACGCGCGGGTCAGGCCTGCGATGTTGCGTACGTGCAGCACCATGGCCTCGATGCGCGCGCCGTCCCGGGTTCGCCCGAGCGCCGCTTGCGCCAGCTCGACGAAGTAAACCCGGCGTGGCAATCCACTTACCGGCTCATGCCGCGCGTGGTGGGAAACGGAAGCCTCGGCCTGGCGCCGGCGCTCGAGTTCTTCGGTGAGCGCGACCGTGTGCGCAGCAACGCGCCGACGCAAGATCCGGTTCCAGGCCAACGCGCCGACAATCAATGCGAGCGCCGGCAAGGCGATGGCTGCGCCCGGCCACGCCAGGTCGCGCCACTCGTCCGTAGACACCTCGAGGTCGTCGGCCCATTGCGCGTGGATGCGCTCGAACTCGCCGCTGGCAATGACCGAATTGAGCGCGCGATCGAGCCACGCGGATAGCGCCGGGCGACCGTCCGCTACGGCGAAGGCGTAGGCATGCGACCAGATCGGCGGCCCCTTTTGCTCCAGATCGAATTCATGCAGGCGAATCAGACGACGCGCCACCACGGTGTTCACGACCGCGTATTCGATGCGGTTCTGCTCGACCGCGCGCAGCGCCTCGAGCGAGTTGTCCGTCCGATGCAGGCCGGGCGTTATACCCGGCGCATTCGAGAACTTGGCTTCGCTATGCGAATGCGCTTCGACGGCCACGGTTCTGCCGGACAGGTCCGAGACGCGCGTAATGTTCGGCGCATCGGTCTTGGCGAAGACTCCGGTCTGCACGAAGTAAAACGGTTCGGAGAAATCAAATCGCCGTTCGCGCTCCGCCGTGCGGAGCATGGGCACGACGTCTACCTGACCCCGTGCCAGAGCCTCCACGATATCGGGCCAAGGACCGCTTTCGTGCCCGAACTCGCGATTGCCCGCCTCGGCAAGCGCTCGCGCCAGGTCGATGTTGAAGCCCTGCATGCCGCCGTTGGCGCGCCACTCGAACGGCGGGTAATGGACATCGCTACCGAACACGAGTGTGGTCGGGACTTCGTTACGCGCGGGGGCCGCGAAGGCGGCCGGGAGGAAAAAGCAAATCGCGAGGAAGGCGGTCCAGGCCCGAGCCACCCTGCACGCCGGCCGCTGGCCGGGTGGCTCCATGGATGCCGGTCCTGCGCTATACATCACCGGAGTTCCCGCGATGCTCCTGGGGCCACTGTATCCGAGGCTGTTCGGCGCGTCACATGTTCAGAAACTGACAGTGGAACCGAGGACCACCGTGTAGTCATCGGACTGACCGCCATCCACGAGCGGCGTGGCCACCGCAACGTAGCTGACCGCGCCGAAGGAGCTGCGCAGACTGCCCAGGCGCAGCCCCGCCCCGACGTCACGCAGGCTTCGCCCCCACCGGCCGTCGAAGCCGCGCACGTTGCCGGCCTCGAAGAACACGGTATAGCCGAGCTGCACGGTATCGAATAGCACCACGTCGCTGACATAGCGGTTCTCCAGATGAACGAGCCAGCGCCGATCGCCGGAGCGAAACCGGTTCGGATAGGCAAGCAGCCCGTCATAGCCGCCGAGATAGAGCTCGTCCTCCGGATCCGGATCGTCATGCCAGCTGTACTCGCCATGCGTGACCCAGGTATTGCGTGGCGTAATTCGGTGGTAGTGATCGGCGCTCACTTCGCGGTACGTGGCCTCCTTGCCTCGATCATCGTGATAGCGCCCGGCGAGATCGAGGCGGGTGACCAGTAGATCGCGCTCACCCAATGCCCAACCGTGGCGCGCCTCCAGTTGGTAGAACCAGCGATCGCCACGCGGGTAGCGTCCGCCCATCAGACGCGCATCGAACCCCAGGTCGTAGTCCTCGGTCTTGCCGATTGCCTGGAGGTTACGAAAGCTCTTGTGGCGGTGGCTGAAACGCTCGAATACCAGATACGGACCGGACAGATCCCGGTCGGCGAGCGCGGGTTCCGGGCGCAGGTCGGGGGCCTCCTCCTCGAGTTCGCCGTATTCGGCTTGCTCGCGCCGCCAGCCGAGACCGCCGCGCCAGCCGCCATGCTGGCCATCGGCGATGCGCCGGACCACCTCGACGTGCGCCTGGCTGTGCTGCGCATCGGCCGAGTAGGCGGTCTCGCCGAACTCTTCGAAATCAAGCTCGCTGCGGTCAGTTTCGTAGCTGCTGCGAAAGCCCCAATCCTGATCGGCGCGGCGAAACGGATACGCCAGTGCCACGGCCTCGCGCTCGCCGTCGGAATGGTCTGCGTGATCCAGCTCCAGCGTCCACGCCGACCCGAACAATGCCGGATCGGCATAGCCGACTTCGACGCTGCTGCGCTCGGTTCCTTCGCTCCAGTCGAGCGAGACGGATTTGCCGGTGCCGAGAAAGTTCTTGTCGGTGATCCCCGCCGAGCTGGTCGCGTCGCCCCCGGCACTACCCACGCCCGCCCCGGCCTGCAATGTCCAGGCATCGCGCACGCGGACCGCACTGGTCACGCGCCCGGTGTCGCAAGCCACAGGCACGATGCGGGCATCGATGAGAAAGGATTGTTCGCGCAGCGCCCGCTCCGCCTCGTAGATGCGCTCGGCGGTGACGACCTCGCCCGGGGAAACCGTCAGCAGTTCATCAATTACCTCGGGCTCGGTGTCCAGATGCAAGGTATTCGCGAGGCGCTGGTACCAGGCGAGTGATGTGCCCGTGTAGACGTCTTCGACTTGGATGCTGAATTCACCCAGGCGATAGCCGGCAGCTTCGAGCCGCTGCCACTGCGCCTGGCCCGGCCAGGCCTCGTTCTCATTGGCGGATTGGGGTTTGGGACATTCGCCGCCGCCCTCCGGCTCAGTCGTCGATGCAGCGCCTGCCGTCAGCGGTGCCAAAACAACCGCCGCGAGCCAAATGAAACATCGCCGGAGGGGAATTGGAGCTGTCAGGATTGTCTCCGAAGAGCGAGCGGACGTAGTGGCAGGTCGGAATTCTACGGGATCAGCTCACGCGAGCGCAGCCCGCACGATGGCCGGGCTAGTCACGCCATTGGCGCGACACCTCACGGAAATTTGGTTGGCGCAGGCAGGCTTTGCAAGCCGCGGCCGGACGCGGTGTTCACCCGTAGTCACGATTCGTTTAACAGTGGTTGACAAGCTGTTGCCACAAGGGCAATTTCGACCCAAGTGCTCGGTCCCGACCGCCGGGCACAAAGCGGTGTAACTGCACAACAAAAATTAGGGCATGCATGCATGCGTTGCGCGCTCCGTACACGAATCACGAATCCCTCGCCCGGATCGCACGCGCATTGCCGCATCAATCGCCCTTGCCGAATGAGGAGCTAGTCCATTGTCGAGCTGCAACATTGCCATCCGGAAACCATGGCGGAATTCGGATCGGTACCGCATCCGTAGAACAATGGATCATGGCCGCGCTCTCCGCCGCATGCGAACCGCCGCGAATATCGTCTCGGTTCGGCCGAGTTAGGGCCATAGGCGTCCGGACCCAAACGAGCGGCGCCGCGGCGACGCGCATGCCGCTGCGTACATGGTTCCTCCGGCTGCTGTGCCGATGCGTCACGCGCTCAGCGGCGTCCGTCGCATCATCCCCAGGTATTGCCCGTTCGCGCACGCAGCAATTCGCTCGCTATCTTTCCCCGCTTGGCGCCTGCCTGGCGCTGTTCACGGCCATGCCGGCCGCGGCCGAGCAAGGCCTGACGCGAATTTCGGGGAATTTCTACTTGGGCGATGCCCCCACGCTGATCGCGGAGCGCGGAGGCCACTTCACCGAGCGCGGCCTCTCCGTTGAAGTCGAGTTCCGCACCGGCGGCAAGCACAAGCTGGAACGCCTCCGCGCGGGCGAAATCGATTTCGCACTGTTAGCCCTCACGCCACTGGCACTCGACCTCTGGTCCGACCCCACCCCTCGCGGGCGGGACGATCCCGTCATCCTCGCCGGCCTCGCGCATTTCGCCCGGCCCCACACCACGGTCGTGCCCAGTAACAGCCCGGTCGAGCGGCTCAGCGATCTCGACGGACGTAAACTAGGCCTGGCCTTGGGCAGCGGCGGCGAGTTCGCTTGGTGGCTCGCGCAGCGCTACCGCGCGCGTCCCGTGGCCGTGGAGCTCGTCGACCTGCCGGTGGAGGCGCTACCGGACGCGCTCGCGGACGGCACGGTCGATGCCGCAGTGATGTCGACGCCCTGGCGCGAGCGGTTTCGCTCCGAAACGGGAAAGCAGCTGCGCGCACTCAACGGCAGCGAAGGGTACACCGCGCAATGGGTGCTCGTTACGCGCCGCTCAGTCAGTCAGCAGCAACCGGCGCGTGGCCGCGCGATGCTGAGCGCCTACGGCGACGCCATCGAGTTCATCCGCCGCAACCCGGAACGCGCTCGGCGGCAGTACGCCGAGCACGTGGGGATATCGGCGGACCTCCTCCAACATACCTGGAACCCGGCGATGTACGGCCTGAGCCTGGACTGGTCGATGATCTCGGAGCTCCAACTACGGCTGGAATGGGCCCGCCATTCACGTGGCGCCATCGCCGGTGACCGGGCCTCGGTGCTGTCCCTGCTGGCGCCGGCGCCGCTGCGCGCGCACGCCCCCAGCGCCGTCGGCATCCCCATGCTGTCGGATGAAGCCACACCATGAAGCTCCTGCGCCTGTCGCTACTGAGCATCGCCGGGTGCCTGCTGGGGCTGGCGCTGCTGGTCTCGATGACGGTTGCCAGCTATGTACGCATGCAGAGCGCGCAAGAAGAACTCGCCGCTCTGCTCGACCTGCACCATCGACTGGACGCGTTCTCGGCGGCCAGCGACGCCCTCCTGCTTCAAGGCGCGGATGCCGAACTCTGGCAGGTCTACGTCGGCGAAGGGCAGGCCCTGCGTCGAGATCTGCGCGAGTTGGGCGCGCAAGCGGACGACGCCCTGCGAGCGGCCGACCGCATCGACGCGATTCTCGCCGCGATGAAGGAAAGCCGAATCACGCAAACGTCCATCGACGGTGTGGACACCGGCATGGGGTTCCCGGGCGGACCGCTGGGTTTACCGCTCCAGGCCCGCATCCACATGAACCAAGTCGCGAACCACGGCATCGCGCTCGACACGGCGGTCGATTCTCTGCTGCGTCAACGCCAGAATGCACTGGCACGCCAGACGCTATGGATCGGCGGCGGATTCGCCGCGGCCGCGCTGCTATTCGGCAGTATTTGCGTGTTCGCCTTTCTGCTGATTCACCACCGCATGGTTGGGCCCATGCGCTCGCTATCGAACGCCATTCGCGAATTCGCCTCCGGGGTCGGCGAGGCACGTGCCCCCGTCACCGGCAACGATGAACTCACCGAGGTTTCGACGGCTTTCAACGGCCTGGCGGATCAGCGCCAGGCGGCCATTGCCAATCTGGAACACAACCGACGGATGCTGGCCGAATCGCAACGGATCGCTGGCATCGGCAGCTGGCAGCTGCGTCTCGAAGACATGACGCTGATCTGGTCGGAGGAAAGCTATCGCCTCATCGGTGTCAATGCGGAATCGTTCGATCCTACGGCCGATGCCTTCTTTGCGTATGTCCACCCCGATGACCGCGACCGGCTGCTCGTCCAGCGCGAACGCGTGCTCGCGTCGCGCCAGGATCACGACCTCGAGTTCCGTATCGTCCGTAGCGACGGCGAACTGCGCTACGTGCATGAACGCGCCGAGATCGAGTACGACCCAGCCGGCCGGCCGCAATACCTGACGGGCACGATCCAGGACATCACCGAACAGCGCCGCCTTACGGACTATCTGTTCCAGTTCCGCCGCCTAATCGAGGCGAGCAACGACCGCTTCGCCGTGATCGACAGCGATCTGCGCTACACCATGTGCAATGAGGCTTATGCGGCCCTGTTCCAGCGCGACTGCTCAGCCGTGGAAGGCCATCACCTCAACGAAGTCCTCGGTGCACTGTTCGGCGATACGTTCGTCGAGACCGAGATGCGTTCCTACATCGAGCGCTGTCTCACCGGAGAACCGCAGATACTAGAACGGCAACGAACCTACCCTCACTTGGGTACGCGGCAACTGCTGATCCGCTATTACCCGCTCGCCTCGCCGGACGGCCGCATCCGCCAGGTGGGGATGGTGATGACGGATCTGACCGAGCTCAAACTTGCGGAAGCCAAGCTGCGCGAGCAACAACATTTGCTGGACATCGCCGGACGCGTCGCGCGCCTGGGCGGCTGGTCAGTGGAGCTAGCCGACGGTCGCGTCACCTGGTCGGACCTGGCTGCCGAAATCTATGGCATGCCACACGGCCATTCGCCGGGGCTCGAAGATGCCATCGATTTCTACACCATCGAGGATCGCGAACGCATCCGGGCACACTATTTCGCCTGCGCGGAACAAGGCATAGCCTTCGACGACGAACTCGAACTCTTGCCCCACGGTAGCGAACGCCGTTGGGTGCGTGCCGCGGGCGAACCCGTCCACGACGAGGCCGGCGCCATCGTGCGCGTTCAGGGCGCACTGCAGGACATCACCGCGCGCAGATCCGCGGAACGCGAGGTCACGCGTCTGGCCGACCGGCTCGGGACCATACTCGACAGCATTACGGACGCGTTCATTACGGTCGGCCCCGATTGGCGCCTAGACTACGTCAATGCCGCGGCGGAGCAGCTACTGGGTTACTCTCCCGGTAGCCTCGACGGCACGAATCTCTGGCACGAATTTCCCGGGATCATCGGCACGCGCCTGGAACAGGAATACCGCCGGGCCATCGCTGAGCACGTGAGCGTCAACCTCGAGGAATACTACGCGCCACTCGCGATGTGGCTGGAGGTGCGCGCCTACCCGTCCGAAGAAGGCCTGGCGATCTTCTTCCGCGACGTAACCGAACGGCGCGAAATGCTGAGCCAGCTTGAAACGCAGGAACGCGAACTGCGCTCTTCACGCGACGACCTGGCGCAGGCATTGGAGACGCGCCAGGCGCTGATCAACGGCCTGCCGGCGCACATCGCGCTGATCGATGGCAGCGGCCATATCCTCGACGTCAACGAACAGTGGCGCCACTTCGGCCAGGAGAATGCCTACGACGATCACGCCTACGGCGTCGGGCGCAACTACCTGGAAATCTGCGCGGCGGCCACCGGCGATTGCGCCCCGGAGGCAGCCGAAGCGGGTGAGGGAATCCGCGCCGTATTGGCCGGCGAGCGCGAGATTCTCACGCTGGAATACGCTTGCCACGCCCCCGGGGAGCAGCGCTGGTTCCGGCTCATGGCCCGACGCCTGGCCGGCGCGAACGGGCAGACGAACGAAGCGGCGGCCGTGGTCATGCATGTCGACGTCACCGAGCGCAAACTGGCCGAGCAGGAGCTCAACCGCCTGGCCTATGAAGACGCCTTGACCGCTTTGCCGTCGCGCAACGGATTCCTCCGCAGTCTGGCATCGCGCATCGGCGCCAGCGGGTGGCAGCCCGAAGCCATGGTCGTGGTACTCGACGTCCGCAGCCTGCGCGACATCAACGACGTTCACGGCTACATGGTAGGCGACGCACTGCTGCAGGCGATCGCACGGCGACTGCAGGAGCGTGCTGGCGAGGACGCCATCGTCGCCCGCATCGGCGGTGACGAGTTCGCCTTATTCCTTCCGGAGAAATCCGGCGTGCGGGCCGAGACTCGGCGCGCGGATATCGGCAACACCTTCGCTCAGCCGTTTACGGTCGAGTCCCTGTCCCTCGAGGCCACCGCCTTGTACGGGTACACCGTACTGGACGAGATGGAACGCAACTTCGAAGACCTGTTGCGCGAGGCCGAACTCGCTCTGTTTCAGAGCGGGCGCAGCGAGACCGCTTCGGCATGGATGCCCTACACCAGAATGCTTCACGACGAGGCCCGCCAGCGTACACGCCTGACGCACGACCTGCGCCGCGCGCTGGAGCGCGAGGAGTTCCAGCTCCACTTCCAACCGAAGGTCGATCTGCGCAGCGGACGCCTGGTCGGCAGCGAGGCCCTTCTGCGCTGGATGCATCCCGAACTCGGCCTGCAGTCACCCGCGACGTTCATTCCGGCCGCCGAACGCAGCCGGCTCATCGGCCCCATTGGCGACTGGGCGATCCACGAGGCCTGCCGCTGCCTGAACGCCTGGAACCAGGAGGGCCTCGCGGCCACGCGCGTTTCGGTGAACGTGTCGCTGGTCCAGTTCATGCTCGGGGACCTCACCGAAACCGTACGCCACGCCTTGGACGAGTACGACATCCCACACGGCGGCCTCACGCTCGAGATCACCGAGAGCGTATTCGAGCGCGAATCGGACAACTTGTTGCGGCAGTTACGCTCGCTGCACGAAATGGGTGTGCGGCTGTCGCTCGACGACTTCGGTACGGGCTATTCCTCGTTGCTGTATCTGCAGAAGTACCCGTTCGACGAGATCAAGATCGACCGGGGCTTCGTCAGCCGGATGCTGGCGGACGAGTACAGCCGCAAGATCGTCGGCACCGTGATCGGCATCGCCGGCGGCCTCGGTGCCGAAGCGATCGCGGAGGGCGTGGAGACGGCCGCCGTGTGCGACGCACTGGTCGAAAGCGGGTGCTACGTGGGGCAGGGCTACTACTTCAGCATGCCGCTCGAGGTGGAGGACTTCCGCTGGCTTCTGAAAAAACACACCATCCTGCCGCTGGCGGCCGGCAGTCAGTAGACGGCAACAGCCAACCTCCAGTCATCAAGGATAACGAATGCCCGAGAGCGAATTTTCCCTGGCCAAGCGGCCGACCCGCATCCCCGGGCTCGATGCGGCCACTCGCGGCGGCCTGCCCGCGGCCGGCGGCATCCTGATCCTCGGCGGGCCGGGGTCCGGCAAGACCATTCTGGTCCTGCAGATCCTCGCCCACGCCGTCGAACACCGCGACGGTGGCGTGTTCGTGTCCTTCGAAGAGAGCACCAGCCAGATCGAGCGCGACGCGGACTCGTTCACCTGGGGGCCGCAACTGCTCTCCTCCGACCGCTGTCAGATAATCGATGCCCGGCCCTCCAGTCACGTGGCGGCCTCGGGCGACTTCGACCTCGAAGGCCTGATCGCCCTCATCGGCGCCTCGCTGGACCGCATCGGCGGCTCCTGGATCGTGCTCGACGGCATCGACCATCTGCTACGCCTGCAGCCCGATGAACGGCTCGCCGCCGATGAGGTGCGGCGTCTGAGCGATTGGTGCGAGCAACGCCACGTGACCCTGCTCCTCACTGGCAAGAAGGACCCCAACGCCGACGGCCGGCCCGCTTACCTGGGCGGCGTGGAATACCTGCTGTCGACCGTACTGACCGTCTCCACCGAACTGGTCAATCGGCGCCTCAACCGGCGCTTCCGCATCGCCAAGTACCGCGGCACCGGCCACGTGAACGATGAGCTGCCGATGGTCATCGACGGCGACGGTCTCCATCTGCCCTACGGCCTCGAGCGCACCGAGTCTCCGGCCCTGGCCTCGCGCGAGCGCGTCAGCACCGGCATCCCGCAGCTCGATGAGGTGCTCGGCGGCGGCCTCTTGCGCGGATCAGCGACGCTCATCTCCGGAGAACCGGGCACCGCCAAGACCACACTCGCTGCGAGTATCGCCTGCGCTGCCGCCGAGCGCGACGAGCGCGTGCTGTACTTGAGCTTCGACGAACTGGCCGACCGGATCGCGCGCAACGCCGGGTCGGTCGGGATCGAACTGCAGCCCCACCTCGACGGCGGCCGCATCTACATCGAATCGCGCGCAGCCTGGAGCGCCCTGGTCGAGGAACACTTCATCGCGATCGAGCACTGGTTGAGTTCCCTGCAACCGCAGTGGCTGGTGATCGATCCGGTTTCAGCGTTGCTCAAGGCAGTCAGCGCCGAGGGGGCGTACATGAGCACCGAACGCATCCTTGGTTTGGCCCGAGACCGCGGGATCACCTGCGTCCTGACCTCGCTGACCGATGCCGGCGGCCCCGAAACGGAAGCGACCCTGAGTCATACCTCGACGCTCGCCGATACCTGGATCTCTCTCGACTACCGCATTCTCGGCGGCGAGCGCAACCGCGCCCTGTCGGTGGTCAAGTCACGCGGCTCGGCGCACTCGAACCAGGTACGCGAGCTACTGCTCTCCTCCGACGGCGTGGCCCTGGCCGAGGTCTACGAACACGGATCGGAGGTCCTCATGGGCACCGCCCGAGTGCTCAAGGAACACGAGGTCGCGGCCGACAAGCGGCGGCGTGCAACCGAACGGGATCAACGCCAGCGCGACCTGGAGCGTCATCTCGAGCAGGCACAAATCCGAATACGCGAATCGCAAAGCGAAGCCGCGCGTCTCGAGGAAGAGCTCCAACGCCAACGGCAAGGCACCACCGACACCGACCGCGAAACGCGTGAGCAGGACGAGGGCGTGCAGCACCAGCGCAGCGGCTCCGCGGGGAAGGACGAAAGCCGATGAACGCAGAGCAGACCACTCCACGCGCGGCCGAGGAATTGATCCTCGCGGTCACAGGCGATGCGCCGCGTTCCCATCGAGCACGCGAGAACCTGCAACGCCTGCTCGGCAAATTGGGCTCGGATCTGCATCCGCGCGAGATCGACCTCACCGCTGCGCCGGAGCAGAGTCTCGCCTTCGGGCTGTTCGCCAGCCCGGCGTTGGTCCGCGTCCGCGACGGTCAAACGCAGAGCGTGCTCTATGGCGACCTATCGGATGAGGTGCGTCTTCGACACTTCCTCGGCGACCTCGTAAGCGCGAGCAGCCCGGTGTCGTAGCAGCCTGCCGCGGGGATACCGCGCTCGTTCATGGCCGACAGATGTAGTAGTAGTTCTGCGGGTCGTGCTCGAGTTCGCGCACCTCTACCTCGCGCAAGCCTGCCTCGCGAAACAGATCCTCCGCCTGCTCACGCCCCCACATCGCCCCCAGTCCCCGACCGCCTTGGGCCAGCGACACGGTCATGCAATGCATGCACGAGACCGTGTAGAGAATCGTGCCCAACGGATGACCGATATCGCCATCGACATGGCTCGAGCCCTTGATGTCCTGCGCGAGATAGACTCCGTCGGGCTTGAGCGATCGCCGGATGCCGCTGACCACAGCCAGAGGATCGGCCTGATCATGTACGGCATCGAAAGTGGTGATCAGATCGTAGCCTTCCTGATCGGGCCGGTCGGCGAGATGCGCGACATCCAGCTCGGCGAACTCGACGTTGGTATTGCCGCGCTCCGCGGCCTCGTTCCGCGCGAAGGCGATGGCATCGGCCGAGAAGTCGTAGCCCGTGAAGCGGCTAGCCGGAAACGCCGACGCCATGAGGTTGAGCGCACGCCCGCGGCCACAGCCGACGTCCAGCACGCGGATACCCTGTTGTAACCGCTCGGTCACCCCGGACACCAACGGCAGGATGTCGTCGAGTAGCGCGGGCAGGACCGTCTCGCCGCTGTCCTCGGCCATGACATCGTGGAAGCGGCCAAAACGCTCGTACGGAACGCCCCCGCCCTCACCAAAACAGCGCACGATCTCGTCCTCGACCGCACCGAGCAGGCCGATGTACTGCGCGTACACGGCCAGGTTGCCGGGCGATGCGGCGCGCGTCACCGCAGCCGCGTGCTCGGCGGGCAGTTCGTAGGCGTCCGTCGACGGTTCGTAGTCGACCACGCCTGCGACCGCCATCGCCCCCAGCCATTCGCGGACATACCGCTCGTCGAGACGGGAGGCCTCGGCGAGCGCCCCCGAGGTCACAGGCGTGTCTTGACCAGCCAGAACGTCGAACAACCCGGTACGATGACCGATCGAACTCATCAAACACAGCGCGCCATCGTTCAGTGCGCGCAGGAACCGCTCCTCAAACGCGCTGGCGCGGGCCTCATCGAACGCAGCAGGTTCGACAACAGTGGTACTCACGGCTTCCACCTCCCGTGTGGTCGTGGAGTACTGCAGTACTCCTTAGACTGCCGAGCGCGCGGACGTTCATGGGTCGAGCCAGGTATTCGCCACAGCAACGCAGGTAAGCGATCCAGCGATTCCACGTGTCCAGCGTGGCTGCCGGCGAAATCTCGACGCTCGATCGCTTCGTCGCCTCCGGCTCCTCGCGATGACGTCATTCTCATGGCAGAGGTCATTGCGAGCGAAGCGAAGCAATCCAGCGACCACCGCGGGCAAGGTGCAGATCCGAGCGATTGAGCGTGATACCGGGTCGCTCCTTCGCCTGCGGCGTCTGCCTCGCGGGCACGGCTGAAGCGCCCCGACAAACCACTGGTCATCGCACACGAAGTGAAGCGATCCATTCGTTCCACGTGTTCAGCGCAACCGCCGGCGGAAATCTCGACGCTGGATCGCTGCGTCGCCTCCGGCTCCTCGCGATGACACAGAGCCTCGTGATCCCGTCCAGCCGTGGCTCGTAGCCCGGATGGAGCGGTAGCGGAATCCGGGAACCGCCGCTGGTTCGCCGGGCGCGTTCTTGCGCACAGCCGCCTATTCGCTGCCGGCC
>JBBEEB010000057.1:0-16565 GCA_040880995.1 Halofilum sp. (in: g-proteobacteria) | reverse complement strand
AGCGAAGCAATCCACTGGCTACCGCGGGCAGGCGGTATGTACGGAGAATTGAGCTTGGTGTTGGTAGCTTGGGCGCCTAGCGACGACGGTGTTTAAAGGACGGTGCCCAGTCAATCCGATATCCCCCGAGCGCCACGCCTCGCTTTGATTGATCGGCACGGGACACTCCTGCTCGCCCTGCTACGCTCCTGCACATGGAAAGTATCGCCTGGAGCATCGGCATCACGAGCGTAGGGGCCCTGCTCGTGCTCGTGACATTGCGCGATATCTGGGTGACGCTGTTTAGACCCACCAGCCAGGGGGCGCTGAGCCACATCGTCATCCATGCCGTGTGGCGGGCTTTTCGCGCCACCGCGGGCGAGCACGCGGATTGGCTCAAACACGCCGGACCGGCGGCGATGCCGGCGGTCATGCTCAGTTGGGCGTTGCTCCTGACATTCGGTTGGACGCTCATATTCTGGGCGCGCATGCCCGGCGGATTCGCGCTGGAGCCCGAACTCGCCGCCGCGACCGACAGCGCATTTGCCGACGCGTTCTACCTGTCGATGGTGACGCTTTCGACCCTCGGCTATGGCGACGTTACGCCAACCGAGGGCTACCTGCGGCTGCTCGCACCGGTCGAGTCGGCCTTGGGCTTCATTCTCCTCACGGCGAGCATCTCCTGGGTACTTTCGATCTATCCGCCACTGACGCGCCAGCGTGCGCTGGCCCATCAAGTCAGTGTCCTGCAGGAGGCCGAGGCGAGAACGGGCCTGCACACGTTCTCCCGCGCGCCGGAAACCGCCGAACGCGCGCTCGCAACCTTCTGCGCGCAGATCGCCGTGGTACGGAGCGATCTCATGCAGTTCCCCGTGACCTATTTCTTCTATGACCCCGACGGGCGCTCTGCACTCCCGCTGGCTCTACCGCACCTGCTGGATCTGGCCGAGTCGGCGCAGCAATCGGAGACCGAAGGCCTACGCCTGCAGGGCACGGAGCTGCAACTGCTGCTCTGTGATCTCGCCGAGACGCTCTGCATACGACTGCTCGATCTGCCCACCACCGATGCGCGGGAAATTCTGACTGCCTACGCGCACGATCACATGCGGGCCTTATGATTTGAGGCGGTCGCCGACACGTTGCCGTTCTACTCCTCGAGCGGCGGTGTCGGACGTACGAGGATCTCGTTGACATCCACGCGCGCCGGCTGGCTCACGGCATAAAGCGCGGCCGCGGCGATGTCCGACGGCTGCATCGCCTGCTGCGGGGACTCATCGAAAAACGGGGTATCCACCATGCCTGGCTCGAGCACCGTGACACGCACGCCCGTGCCACGCAGTTCCTCGCGCAGGTTGTAGGCCATACCGGTGACCGCCCACTTGCTGGCGCCGTACATCGAGCCGGCGATGGTGCCGCGACCGGCGGCCGAACCCATCAGCAGCACATGGCCCTGTTGCGCTTTCACGGCAGCCAGCGTGTGGCGCAACGTCAGGCCGACGCCGTAGACATTCGTCAGGATCATGTCGCGCCAGACGCTCGGATCGGCGCCGGAGAACCCGCCAGGCGACCCACCGCGCCCCGCGTTGGCGAACACCACGTCGAGCCGCCCGAAGGCGTCCAGCACGCGCTGCACCATCGCGGCCTGGGCCTCGTTGTCGGCCACATCGCATTCGACCGCCAGCGCGCGCTCGGAACCGCCGAGTTCGTCGGCCAGGCTCTCCAGGCGGTCGCGCGAACGCGCCGTCAGAGCCACGCGGTAGCCTGCCGCGGCCGCCTGCCGCGCCGTCTCGGCGCCGATGCCACTCGAGGCGCCGGTAATGAGAAATACTGGATCAGCCATCTTTGGCCTCCTTGTGCGCTTGTGAAGCTCCGGTCCGGCCCGAGGCCAATGACACCCACCCCCGCGGGCACGCTATGCTGTCATTTTGGCTCAGTACGGACATCCCGCGAGGAGAAAGCAATGATCCGAGACCGAGCAAAGCCATGGGCCGTGGCGGCCGCGCTCATCTTCCCGAGCGCTTGCCTGGCCCACGGCGAGGGCGAGCCTGGGCCGAATGGCGGCGAGATTCGCATGCCCGGCGCGTTCCACGTCGAGGTCCGCCAGCAGGACGATGCGCTCATGGTGTACCTGCTGAACATGCAGTTCGAGGACCCGCGCGTGGCCGATTCTTCGGTCAAGGCCGTGCTCGAGCAGAACGGCGAGGCGGTGGAACTCCCCTGTCGCGTCGCGAACGGACCCCAAGCCTTCCGCTGCCCCCTGCCGGACGGCGCGACGCTCACGCGCGGTACGCTCGCCATCGACGCCTCGCGCGCCGGTAGGCCGGCCGATCCCGCGCACTATGAACTACCGCTGGCCTGGAGCGGTGCAGCGGGCCGGTAGCGAGTAGAACCAACCCGAAGGGAGCAGCCCACCCCGCCCTGCTCCCCCGGGCACACCCCGTGTTTCACCCCGGCGTGACCTTGCACGCGCCGGGCACGACCCCCAACGTCACGCAAGAATCACTCCGCGGATTCGTGAACTTCTGAACCGCGGGATGCTCCTACGAACGAATACTGACGTGATCGCGAGGCTGATCGCCTTCGACCGGCACCGACCGTCCACGCAGACGATCGGCTGGAAGGCCGCGCCGAATCGCAACGGGCGCTCCGCCGGCACGCGATGCACGCCCGCAGCCAAAGGGATTTGCTGCTGTCATGAACGCTCACTCCCAACGCGAGGTACCACCGGCGGGCGGCGCCCCAATCGCGAAAGTGCCCACCCGTATCCGCGGAGTCGACGAGGTGCTCCAGGGTGGCCTGCCGGCAGGGCGAACGACCCTGGTGGCCGGCGGGCCCGGTACCGGCAAAACCATGCTGGGGCTGGAGTTCCTCTACCGCGCGGCGCTCGCGGGCGAGCCCGGCCTGTTCGTAACCTTCGAGGAGCGCTCCGAGGCCGTCCGCGAAAATGCCCGAGCCATGGGCTGGGACCTCGAGGCCCTGGAGCAGGCCGGCAAGCTCATCGTCATTCAGGCCGAGCTGCCGCCCCATC
Organism: Halofilum sp. (in: g-proteobacteria); assembly: GCA_040880995.1. GTDB lineage: Bacteria > Pseudomonadota > Gammaproteobacteria > XJ16 > Halofilaceae > Halofilum. The sequence goes on along the minus strand of JBBEEB010000057.1, from coordinate 13,558 downwards.
TGGTCCTCAGCGGCGAGTTCAGTATCGACGGATTGCTGGCCATCCTATCCGGCCAGGCGCAGGCGACGGGCGCGCGCCAGATCGTGGTCGACGCGGTCGACGTGCTGATGCGGCTCTTCCAGGATCCGCTACGCCAGCAGAGCCAATTCCAAGCCCTGCACCATTGGCTACAGGACCGCGGTATGACGGCACTGCTGACGGCGAAGGCACCGGCGGACCAATCCGAGCAGCAACCGCTGCTGGACTATATGGCCGATTGCGTGATCCACCTCGATCAGCGCACCGAGCTGGAAGTCACGACGCGACGGCTGCACGTGCTCAAGTATCGCGGGTCCGCGTTTCTCAGAAATGAGCATCCCTACACCATTGCACCAGGCGGCATCGTGATGATGCCGCTCACACAGACCGGATTAATCCAGCAATCACTGGGAGCGCCCATCTCATCCGGGGACGATGATCTCGACACCATCCTCGGGGGCGGATTCCGCCGTGCCTCCGCGGTTCTACTCGCCGGTTCCGGCGGCACCGGCAAGACGACCATGGCCAGCGTTTTCACGCTCTCCGCTTGCCACCGGGACGAGCGGGTCCTGTATGTCAGTTTCGAACAGTCCGAGGACGCGCTCGTCAGCGCGCTGCTGAGCCCCGGCATCGACCTCCGGCCTGCTTTGGCGAGCGGCCAACTTTACGTGCTTACCGCGCGGCCTGAATCGATGGGGGTCGAGGATCACCTGCTCCGCATCTTTCGGGTCATGGAGCGCCTCGAGCCCCAACACGTCGTCGTGGATGCGATCTCGGCATGCCACCGCATGGGCACGCGGCAAGCGGGATTCGATTTTCTGGTACGTCTGCTCACCTGGTGCCGGGCATTGGGCATTACTTCCCTGTTCACGAACCAGATGTCAGCGTCGCCCGACGTACCCGCGTATGAGCCGGAGACCATTAATGGACTCGATGTTTCCTCGCTGGTCGACACGGTGCTATTACTGGATCAGATTCATACGCCCGCGTATCAGCGCCGATTGCTCGTGCTCAAGTCGCGCGGATTGAGTCACTCCCATGGCCATCACACCTTTACGATCACAGACGCGGGCTTGAACTTCGACGTCCAGGCTCCCGTGCCCGCGCAAAGCGACGGAGGTACGCATTGAGCCGGGTTTCATCGGGTATTGAAGCTAGGGAATCGGATGAGGTCTTTCGCTTGATTCTCTTCGTGTGTAACGACGAACCCAACTCATCCACAGCCAGGGAGAATCTGGAACAAATCTGCGCCACCTACATCCCAGGACGGAACGAAATCGAGATCGTGGACGTGTTGCAGGATTACCGCGCGGCGCTCGCACATAGCATTCTCGTGACACCGTGCCTGCTCAAGGTCGCGCCGGCACCGCGTGCGCTGGTCGCGGGAACACTCCACGACGGGGAAACCGTGCGTACCGCGTTACAGCTACCGCGCGCAAAGGCCGATGCCTGAGCCGGAAACCAAAAGCCTCCGATCGAAACTCGCCGAGGCGGAGTCCATCATCGAGGCGCTACGCACGGGGAGAGTCGACGCGGTCGTCGGCGAGCAGCAGGTTCTGCTGCTTCGTCTGCGCGACGTCGAGGAGCAACTGCAGCAAAGCGAAGCACGGTACCGGGCCGTCGTCGAGGATCAGACCGACCTGGTGTACCGCTGGAACCCGGAAGGTCGGCTCACGTTCGTGAACCGGGCGTTCTGCCAGTTCCTACAGCAACCGCGCGAGGAGCTGGTGGGGCACTTCATTGGGGCCGCGCTACCCACCGGCGCCAACTATCTCGGCATTGTGGTGCAATTGTCGTCCATGGACGCCTACCAGCCCTCGTTCTTCCAGGAATACCGGGTGGAGCGGCCCACGGGAGAGGTCTGCTGGCTCAACGTTACCCACCGGCTGATCCGTGACGAACAGGCACGGCCGGCGGAGATCCAGTCGGTCGCGCATGACGTGACTGCACGGCGCGAGGCACAAGATCAGCTACACCAGGTCAACGTCGAGCTCGAACAACGGGTTGAGGAACGCACGGCGCAGCTGCGCGCGCTGGTGCACGAGCTCGGCGAAGCGGAACAACGCGAGCGGCGGCGTCTGGCTCAGTTCCTTCACGACGACCTGCAGCAACTGCTCGTCGCCGCAAAAGCCAATCTCGGCCTTGTGCGCAACGACGCCATGAGCGATCGGCAAACGCGCGCGTTCGAGCGCACGCTCAATACGCTCGATCGCAGCATCGCTTCCTCGCGCTCGCTGGTTTCACAACTCAGTCCACCGACCCTGCAGAACGCCGGGCTGCTGACCGCATTGCACTGGTTGTCCGACCAGATGTTCGAGATGCATCAGCTCCCGGTACACGTACAGGGCGATGCCCAAGCGGAGCCGGAGAGCAATCAGACGCGCGACTTGCTCTTCGGGTTCTCCCGGGAGCTGCTGTTCAATGTCGCCAAGCATGCCGAGGCCACCGAGGCCTGGGTCGAGACGAGGCGGCGCAGCGATGGCCAGATCGAAGTCGAGGTCCGGGACAACGGCGTCGGCTTCGACGTCGCTCGCTCGTCCTCCGCGGGAGAACGGATTGCAAGCTTTGGCCTGCGGAGCATCGACGAGCGACTGCGGGTACTCGGCGGCGAACTCCAGGTGAGCAGCGCGCCGGGGCAGGGATCGCGCATCGCGCTCGCGGCTCCTGCCGTCATGACCGGTGTGCAACAGGACACGAAGCCAGATCCGTGATTGGACGAATAGCGCCCGGGTATAAGTACCGGACTGCCGCATCCCTCGGGCGGACCCTGGCTTGAAACCGCACGGCTGCTGCCCCTATGCAGAAGGAACCGACCAAGACAAAGGAGGCGGCCATGGTTCAGGTAACGGACCCACAACGCACCGACGTGCTCGAACAAGGCACGATCTATTTCATGTATCGCCCGAAGGTGGACGAGGACGCCCCGGAAGGCGTCGGCGATGTGGAACGCTTCTTCATCGCCCTGCATCCGGATGCATCGCGCCTCTATCGGCTGATCGCGATCGGCGGCAAGCGTGCCCCCGAGATCGAGCGCCATGAGCGTAGCTGGGGGTTCGTCGATCTCGTGACCGACGACCCGGCGAAGATCGAGGAAGCGCTCGCCGAAGTCCAGTACGAAACGAAAACCCGGGGTACGCGCACCCAACCCGCGGCACGCCCTGCCGGCCAAGGCGCCTATGCCATCGCCAAAGTGGAAGACAGCGGCATGCACCTAGTGTATGCACTCGAAATGCCCGAACGATCCGACGAGGTCCAGCGCGGATTGCGGATCGCACCGGAGGCGAGCTTCGCGCTATCGATCAAGAATCCAGAGAAAGGCTCGCCGCAGCCCACCGGCCTGAGCGAGGATCGGCAGGCGCAATATCCCGAGCGTTTGCAGAAGTTATTCCGCGATCGCCAGTTCGACCAGGAACACCCACAGTTGCTGGACCACGCGGGCGCGGAGATCGTATTGATTGGGGCACGCACCGATCCGGAAGAATACGGCATCGAGCTCGAACCCGCCGACGAGGAGGAACACACCGCCGACATTCTCAAGGACCTGCGCATGTCCAAGTCGAGGCATCCGATCGAACCGCTCATCAAGGGCGAATGGCGCTAGCAGCATGGCCGGCGAGTCGTCACCGCGAGGAACGGCCCACGCGACCTGTGGAGTTCAATCCGCGGAGCTGCGCATCGCCCGCAGTGACCGCTGGATTGCTTCGCTCCGCTCGCAATGACTCGTACCATCGGGATGACGTCGTCGCGACGGAACCGCAGCGACGAAGTCCGGATGGAGCATAAGCGAATTCCGGGGAACGTGTGCTACGTGGCGTCGACCCCGGATTCCGCTTCGCTTCATCCGGGCTACAAACGCCCTACCCAAAGCACTGTCATCGCGAGGAGCCGCAGGCGACGTGGCGATCCAGCGTCGAGCCATGCGCACACAACTGAGGTATCGTTACGATACGACTGGATCGCTTCACTTCGTTCGCGATGACGAGTGGTACGTAGGAGCGGCCATTGGCCGCGAACGAACGGGGCAGCCACACGAAACGCCGACGATTCGCGGCAAGCCCACTCCTGCACACCGAGGAGAGATCGTTGCGAGGAGTCGTAGGTGGGATTGCCTTTATCGGAGCTGTAGCCCGGATGGAGCGTCAGCGAAATTCGGAGACGCAGCCAGCTTGTGCGCCCCGGATTCCGCTTCGCTTCATCCGGGCTACAAACGCCCTACCCAAAGCACTGTCATCGCGAGGAGCCGCAGGCGACGTGGCGATCCAGCGTCGAGCCATGCGCACACAACTGAGGTATCGTTACGGCACGTCTGGATCGCTTCACTTCGTTCGCGATGACGAGTGGCATGTAGGAGCGGCCATTGGCCGCGAACGAACGGGGCAGCCACGATAAACGCAGACGATTCGCGGGCAAGCCCACTCCTACGCCAAGCGAGATGTCGTCGCGAGGCGTCGTAGGTGGGATCGCCTTTGTTGGAGCTGTAGCCCGGATGGAGCGTCAGCGGAATCCGGGGAACGTGGAACGTGGAACGCGTTTAGCGGAACAAGTCCTTTTGTCCGCCGCCAAGACGGGCGAGTCCCGCCGACGAAAGCGCCAGTAAAGCGGCCAGCCCGATGATCGGCAGGTCGCCCCAGCGCGCGTAGGGCGTCAGGCCCTCGCGCGGCGTGACGTCTCCCCGCACCACGGCCGCTTCGAACTGTGGGCCGCGGGCGATGAGGTCGCCACGGTGACCGATAATGGCGCTGATGCCCGTGTTGGTCGCGCGCAGCATGGGCCGCCCGGTCTCCAGCGCGCGCATGCGGGCGATCTCGAGGTGCTGCGGCGGTGCGGTCGAATCGCCGAACCAGGCGTCGTTGCTCACGTTGGCAAGTACGTCCGCTTCGGGCACGGCATCCCGGATCACGCCGGGATAGGCCGCCTCGTAGCACACCGATGCGCCCACCCGATAATCGCCAACACGCAGCGGCGCCTGGTCAGCGCTGCCCGCGGCGATATCGGACATCGGCACCTGGATGAAACGCTCGAATGGGGCGAGCAACGAACGTAGCGGCAGGTATTCGCCAAACGGCACGAGCCGCTGCTTGCGATACTCGTTCGGCTGCTCGCCGCCGAGCGCGCGCACGGCGTTGTAGTAGGTGCGCTCACCGCCATGCGTGAACACGCCCGTGACGACCTGCGTCCCCTGCCCGGCCATTTCCTCGGCGAAGTCGCTCAGCCGCGGCGCGACCTCGCGATAGAACGTCGGCACGGCCGTCTCCGGCCATAGCACCAGCTGCACGTCGCCGGCGAGCTGGCGCGTGAGGCCCGAATACCGCGCAAGTGCTTCGTCGAGTGATTCGAACTTCGAGCTTTGCGAGAAATTGCCCTGCACCACCGCGGCCTCGAATGGCTCGCCCGCCGCCTGCGTCCAGTCGCGCTCGCCCACCAGCGGCGCACCGGCCCAGAGGACGGCCACGGCAACCAGAGCGACCACGCGCGCGCCCATGGCGAGACGCGGAAGCCCGGCGATCACGCCCGCGGTCAGCGCCAGCACGAGCCCCACGCCGTAGACACCGATCACCGGTGCATACGGCGCCAAGGGCGCGTCGAGCTGACTCGTGCCGATCAGCAGCCAGGGAAAGCCCGTCATGAACCAGCTACGGAACCATTCCAGCAGCAGCCAGGCGCCCGGTAGGGTGAGCAGGAACCAGGCCGGGGACCGCTTGCGCGGATCGCCGGAGGCCACCAAAAAGCCGAGCAATGCGAGCGTGAGCGCCAGCCCCATCGCGAACAGCGCCGTCAGCAGCGCGGCCAGCGGCGCCACGGCGGCGCCGAAGTGATGCAGGCTGAAATAGATCCAATGGACGCCTGCCCCCCAGTAGCCAAGACCGAACAACCAGCCGCGCCATGCCGCGCGGCCCCGGCCACAATCGCGCCAGAGCCAGAACAGGCAGGCCGGCGCCAACACGGCTAGCGGCCACCAACCGAACGGCGCGAAAGCGAGCACGAGCGCAGCGCCAGCGATGAGCGCGGCACCGTCGCCCCAGCGCAAGTTCGCCAGCGCAAGCGACAGGCGGGAGGTGCGGTTATTCAAGAAAAGCGTGGACATTCGCTTCGATGGCCGCTTGTGTGGAGGCGTTAGCTGCCGGTCGGCAAAGGCTAGATGGTAGCCCGTATCGCATGCACGGAACCAATGCTCAGCGAGGTAACAAGCGCGCCAAGCGCCCGGCCTGCACATCGGCCAACACATCAAGCCTCGGAACGGCGCGCACACGTCCTGTAGGTCGGACTTCAGTCCGACCGGGTCGCTGCTTCCGTGAGATACGTCGACGGTCGGGCTGAAGAGACTGTGTAAAAAATCCGGCGCCTACTGCGGAAGCGCCACAGCGGCCGCTTTTGACGATCCTTCTCGTCGCATAAGACCCACTATGTTCCTCGAACGATCGTCAAAATCGCCTCGCTGTGCCACTTCCTCGCTACGGCGCGGATTCCTCACACAGTCTCTGAAGCCCGACCTACATTGGTGGGCCATCGCGCTGCGATGGTCTCTTCATCAACGGGTGGGCGCGCAGCTTCGCGCACCCACCCAATTCATGGCGGGCGTCAGTGCGCCTGCTCGCCGTACTCCTGCGCCTCGGCGCCGTCGAGCCATACGACTTGCAGGCTTCGGATGCGGCGCGAATCGGCGTCGAGGATGCGGAACCAGAGGTTGTCGATCGTGGCCGTTTCGCCCGCGGCCGGCACGTGGCCGATGTGGTTGATGACCAGGCCACCGATGGTATCGAACTCGTCGTCGCTATAGTTCGTACCGAAGTGCTCGTTGAAGTCGTCGATCGGCGTGAGCGCATCGACCGTGTAGCGGCCGGGTCCGTGCTCGGTGATCAACGCCTCTTCCTGGGCGTCATGCTCGTCGGAGATGTTGCCGACGATCTGCTCGAGCACGTCCTCGATGGTGATCAGGCCGGCGGTGCCGCCGTACTCGTCGACGACGATCGCCATGTGATTGCGGCTGCTGCGGAAGTCCTGCAACAGTGTGTTCAGGCGCTTGCTCTCGGGCACGAACACGGCACTGCGCAGCAGGTCGCGGATGTCGAAGCGGGCGCGCTCGCTCTCGGGGAAGTAGCGCAGGATGTCCTTGGCCAACAGCACGCCGATGACCTCGTCGCGGTTGTCGTCGATCACCGGGAAGCGCGAGTGACCGGACTCGATGATGGACGGCAGCATGTCGTCGAGGCTGGCGTCGCGCTCGACCACGACCATGTGCGAGCGCGGCACCATGATGTCGCGCGCCTGCATGTCGGCCACCTGGAACACGCCCTCGATCATGGTGAGTGCGTCGCGGCCGAAGAGCTGACGCCGCTGCGCGTGGCGCAGGATGTGCAGCAGCTCGTGACGATCGCGCGGCTCGCCGCCGAGCGCCTGCATCAAGCGGCCGAACAGTGATCGCGGCTCGCCATTGGTTTCGTCGGGTTCGTCAGCCATGCGCTTGTCCATCCGAGACCTCGTTGTTTATCGCGGCATAGGGATCGGATAGCCCGAGCCCTGCCAATATGCGGCGCTCTTGCGCCTCCATGTCCATTGCTTCGTCCTCGTCCTGGTGGTCGTAACCGGCCAGATGCAACACGCCATGGACCACCATGTGCGTCCAGTGCGCAGGCAGCGGCTTGCCCTGCTCTGCGGCCTCGCGCCGCACCACGGGCGCGCAGATGACCAGATCGCCCAGATAGGCGCCGACCTCCGCCAGCGCCTCCGGCTCGATCTCGCCAAAGGGGAAAGAGAGTACGTTCGTGGGGTAGTCACAGCCGCGAAAATCGCGGTTAAGTGCGCGACCTTCCTCCTCCCCGACCACGCGGATCGTCAGCTCGGCATCCGCATCGATGCCCGGCTGCGCAATCGCCGCCAATGCCGCCTCCGCCCAGGCCCGTAAATCAGGGGGTTCGGGGGTATCGGCCGACTCGTCGGCCTGCTGGATCTCGATCGATGGTGCCATGGGCGGTTGGGGAGTAAGGCGTGAGGGGGGCCGCTGCGCTATTCGGCGCGGTCGTCGCCGGCGGCGATTTCCGAACGGGCGTAGGCGTCGACGATGCGCTGCACCAGCGGGTGGCGCACGACATCGCGCGAATCGAAGTAGGTGAAGGCGACACCCTCGACCCCGGCCAACACGTCGCGCACGTGGCGCAGGCCGGAGGGCTGCTTGGGATCCAGGTCCACCTGCGTGATGTCGCCGGTGACGACCGCGGTCGAGCCGAAGCCGATGCGGGTGAGGAACATCTTCATCTGCTCGATGGTGGTGTTCTGCGCCTCGTCCATGATGACGAAGGCGTGATTGAGGGTGCGCCCGCGCATGTAGGCGAGCGGCGCGACCTCGATGATGTTGCGCTCGATCAGCTTGTTGGTGCGCTCCACGCCCATCAGCTCGTAGAGCGCGTCGAAGATCGGCCGCAGATACGGGTCGACCTTCTGCGCCAGATCGCCCGGCAGAAAGCCCAGGCGCTCTCCGGCCTCGACCGCCGGACGCACCAGCACCAGCCGGCGCACCTGCTCCTCCTCGAGGGCGGCGACCGCGGAAGCCACCGCCAGATAGGTCTTGCCCGTACCGGCGGGGCCGACACCGAAGGTCAGGTCGTGGCTCCGGACGTTGCGCAGATACTCAACCTGGTGCGGGCCGCGCGCCTCGACACTGCCGCGGCGCACGCGCACGCAGTCGACGTCCATCGACTCGCCCTCGCCGCGCGCCTCGGTGAGCGCCTCCATACCGGCTTCCTGCAGCGCCAGATGGACCCGCTCGGGCGAGATGTGTTCGTGCTCGGTGGCCCGGTAAAGCGTCTTGAGGAGCTCTACCGAGGCATCGGCCGCATCCGGCTCACCGACGACCCGGAAGCGATTGCCGCGATTGTGGATCTCGACACTGAGTCGCGTCTCGACTTGGCGGAGGTTCTCGTCGAACTGCCCGCACAGGTTGGCGAGCCGGTCATTGTTCTCGGGAGTCAGAAAGACCTCAAGCGTCGAGGCCCCCTCATGCACCTTGGCAGGTTGGCTCAATGCCGTTGGACTCCTCGCCGGGGCTGACCCGGTCGGTTTCGCCGCGTACCACCTTCGCTTCCATTTTCCACCATCCACGGCCGGCGCGCCATAGGGGCGCGATGGGCCCTTCCGTAAGCCCCATATAAGGCCTCCCACGGCCATCCGCAAGGCTCGGTCGAGGCACGGCCCCCGTTCGCACCCTGGCGGCGCATCTGGCAGCATCATGGATCGCCTCGAGCCGCCCGGACCGGCGGCCCGCCCCCTCACCGGAAACCGGAGAAGCCATGGCCACCACCGCGAAGGACCTGCTCGCCCGCGCCCGCCAACGCATCCGCGAGATTTCGCCCGAAGAAGCGCGCCATGAACTGGACGCCGGCGCCATCGCCCTCGACGTCCGCGAGACCGAGGAGGTCGCCGACGGGCACGTCCCCAGTGCGGTGCACATCCCGCGCGGCTTCCTGGAGTTCAAGGCCCCGCAGCACGAGGCCCTGGGCGACCCGAACCGGGCCGTGGTGGTCTACTGCAAGGGCGGCAGCCGCGCTGCGCTGGCCGCCGAGACCCTGCAGGACCTCGGCTACGCCAACGTCAGCTCGATCGCGGGCGGCTACGAAGCCTGGACCCAGGGCGGTCACCCCATCGCCCTGCCCGAGGATGCCGACGAGGAGGAAGAGTAACGTCTCCGTCGGCAGGGGTACTACTCGACTCGGCGCACGCACTCAGGCGCCGCGGCCGCCCTGGGCGCCTCGTCGTTTGCCGTGGCTGTGCTTATTCATTCGCGGCTGAAAGCCGCTCCTACAGGGCGCACTGCGTGTAGGAGCGGGCCTGCCCGCGAACCGTGGAGGCCTCGCATCGTAGGTCGTCGTTCACGGCCAACGACGCGGTGAAGCGCTACTTCCGCACCATGCGGTAGACCCCGAGCAGCAGGATGGCGCCCAAGAGGGCAATGACGACGCTGCCGAAATTGAACCCGCTGAAGTCGCCCATACCCAGGAAGGAGGCAATCGCGCCGCCCACGAATGCGCCCGCGATGCCCAGCAGGATGGTGACGATAATGCCGCCGGGATCATCCCCCGGCATGATGAGTTTAGCCAACGCCCCGACGATCAGACCGAGGACGATCCACGACAGAATACCCATGACAATTCCCTTTGCTTGGAGATGCGATCGCGATCCTGCGATCGCTCTACCGTCCTTTCGCAGCTACCAGGGCTACTGTCAAGGCGGGAGGCCATGAAGAGGGAATCCGATCGCTTATCCGTCCACGCTGACGAGTGGCTTGTAGGAGCGGCCACTGGCCGCGAACGAATCGGGCAACCCGCCGGACCGTGACGTCCGCGGCCCGAGTCCGTTCTTATATAGCTCGTGCGGGGACGCGCCTTTAGGCGTGGGCCTTCTTGCGCTCGAACAGCGTCGGGTCGTTGACGTCGATGAACTCGCCGCGCAGGGAATGCGCCTTGGCCTCGGTGATGCGCACGTCGACGAAGCTGCCGATCAGGCGCTCGTTGCCGGGGAAATTGACCACGCGGTTGTTCTCGGTGCGGCCGGCGAGATCGCCGCTGCCGCGCTTGGCCTGGCCCTCGACAAGAATACGCTGGGTCGTGCCGACCATCTGCTCACTGATGGCGCGGGCGTTGGCCTCGATCGTTTCCTGCAGGCGCTGCAGGCGGCCCTTCTTGGTCTCTTCGGGGGTGTCGTCGGGGAGGTTGGATGCGGGTGTGCCGGGGCGGCGCGAGTAGATGAACGAGAACGACTGATCGAAACCGATCTCGTCGATCAGCTTCATCGTGTCCTCGAAGTCGCGGTCGGTCTCGCCGGGGAAGCCGATGATGAAGTCCGAGGAAACGGAGATCCCCGGCCGCGCCTCGCGCAGCTTGCGGATGCGCGACTTGAATTCCAGCCGCGTATGGCCGCGCTTCATCGCCGCCAGGATGCGGTCCGAGCCCGCCTGCACGGGCAGGTGCAGGAAGCTGGCCAGCTCCGGTACGTCACGGTAGGCCTCGATCAGCTCGTCGGAGAACTCGTTCGGGTGCGAGGTAGTAAAGCGGATGCGGTCGATGCCGTCGACCACGGCCGCGTAGCGGATCAGCAGCGCCAGGTCCGCGATCGTGCCGTCGTGCATCGGACCGCGGTAGGCGTTGACATTCTGACCCAGAAAGTTGATCTCGCGCACGCCCTGCTCGGCCAGATCGACCACCTCGGCGATCACATCGTCGAACGGGCGGCTGATCTCCTCGCCGCGGGTGTAGGGCACGACGCAGAAGGCGCAGTACTTCGAGCAGCCCTCCATGATCGAGACGAAGGCACTCGGCCCCTCGGCCCGCGGCTCGGGCAAGCGGTCGAACTTCTCGATCTCGGGGAAGCTGGTGTCGACCACCGGCCCGCCGTGCTCGCGGGCGGTACGGATCATCTCCGGCAGCCGATGCAGCGTCTGCGGGCCGAACACCAGGTCCACGAACGGCGCGCGCTTGGCCAGCGCCTCGCTCTCCTGGCTGGCCACACAGCCGCCGACGCCGATCATCACGCCGGGGTTCTCGTGCTTGAACTGGCGCCAGCGGCCCAGTTCGGAGAACACCTTCTCCTGGGCCTTCTCGCGGATCGAGCAGGTGTTGAGCAGCAGCAGATCCGCCGAAGCTGGGTCACTGACCTGTTCGGCGCCTTCCGACGCGGCGAGGACGTCGAACATCTTCGCCGAGTCGTACTCGTTCATCTGACAGCCCTGCGTCTGGACGTAGACTTTCGTTGCCATGACCACGCACACGCTACGTATTGCCGAGGGGCACGATGGTACCAGACGAACGCCGTCCTACCCTCGCACAGAGGCGTCCAGCTGGTCTGAGTGCGTGATGCCTTCGCCTCGCGCGACGCAACTTTCCCGAACACGCCCGGCTTGCCCATCAGATCCCCTCTCCCTCCGAGGGTGTCGCAAAAGGGGTGTAGCCCGGATGCAGCGAAGCGAAATCCGGGGTGAGGCCGCGGCATGGTGCGGTGTCCCGGATTCCGCTGGCGCTTCATCCGGGCTACGGCTGCCGGATCCGGCCTTTTGCGACACCCTCCTCCGGGAGAGGGCCAGGGTGAGGGGCCGAGCGCTAGCGAGGACGAACGTGGCAGCGGGGCGCCAGTCGCATTGACCGCGCGTCTCGCGCGGCAGCGCGGTTCGTTATCGGCTGAAGCCACCGCTATACGGCTACTCCGGGCTCGCCTCACCCGGCAGCGAAGGAATCTCCGCCGGCCCGCTGCGTCGTGGCAGGTTGGTCGGCCGATACTCCGGGTCGCCCTTGAGCCGCTCGTACACGCTCTCGTGGACACGCGCGCCGTCCGGAATCATCCGCGTGTGCCGTCCGAGCAATCTCCAGGACCCCTTGTACGACTCATGCATCTTGCCCAGCGGATCCGGCTGCAGCGCCGCGCGGGCATCCGGCCGTACGCGCAGGCCGTACTCGGCGGCGGCGTCGAGCATCCAGCCCAGCGCGATGTCGCCCAGCGCCCGATCCGGATAGCCGCCGCCGACATCGGAATGCACGCCGGCAAACCACATCTGCTGCACGTTCTGATGCGGCGCCAGCGCGGTCTCGTCCCACACGCTGGGCGCGAACTTGCGGCGGCGCTCGTCGATGGCGACCGCGTGATAGCCGTGGGTCACGTCCGGATTCAGTTGAGTGTCGTGGAAACTGCGCAGCGCGAGTAGCCAGCCCAGCGAACCGACCGTGTCCCAGACGCCGACGAACCACGGCTTGCACTCGCGGCAGAACCGTTTCTTGAAAGCGTCCGCCTCGTCGGCATTGTCTCGCTCGAGGTAGGTGCTGCTCGCCTGGGTCACTTGGTCGTCATGACGCGGATACAGCAGACCGCACTTGCGCAGCATTCCCGCGAGTGAGCGTGCGGTGAAAGCACCACGGCTGAACCCAAACAGGTACACGCGGTCGCCCTCCTCGTAATGCTCCATCACGAAGCGGTAGGCCTGCTCGAGGTTCTGCTTGAGACCGTAGCCGAAGGCGGAGCCGAGCAACTTGCCCAGCGACTTCGCGAAGCGCCAGCCGAAAGGTCCGAACGTGCCGACGCCCGCGGCGTAGAAAACAACTTGCTCCGGCGTGCCGCGCTCGATGGCTTCGTACAGGTAGCCGACGTTGGTGTTGCGCTCACCGTAGACGTTGCCCGTGCCGTCGCAGCACACGACGATGTTCTTGGGCATGCCCTCCCCCTTCCACCGGTCACGCGCATCTGCATGCCGGTCGTTGTTGTTCTCAATACGGGATTGTGCGTGGAAGGAAACCGAGTCTACCGCCGGCGGGCAAGCTGTGGAAGCAACTCGGAAGGTACACGCGGGGAGCGTGGCAGCGCGGACACCACGCAGAGATTCGGTCACTCAATGATAGGAAGGGCGCCCAGTAGCCCGGATGAAGCGAAGCGGAATCCGGGTTGCCCTCGACGCGGCCTCGTCCCCGGATTCCGCTGGCGCTCCATCCGGGCTACATCCCTAACCACGCCCGTCATTGCGAGCGGAGCGAAGCAATCCATCGCTTACCGCGGGCAAGGTGTAGAA
>JBBEEB010000056.1:0-4838 GCA_040880995.1 Halofilum sp. (in: g-proteobacteria) | reverse complement strand
ACCGTATTCCCGGATACGGCGCTGCGCTTCGCGCCTTGCAATGCCGCCCTTGCAAACGTAACGCGGCCGCAATGGATGGATCAGACCTTCCCTCGTGAACGGGGCGGGCAGATTGCTCGCCCCGTTCAATGACCTCCGCTACAGCTGGCCCCGCCGAGTACGCAGAACCGGGCGCAGTGGGGGTGGTTGAGCGCGACCTCGGCCTGAGCCTCGCGCAGACTGTTCCCGAGTTCGAACCGGGAGTCGTAGGGCAGCAGCGTGCAGGCGACCACCGCAGGCCGCTCAGCCCCCTTACGCTTGACCACCATGCGCGAGCTCGCGCACATGACGTCATCCGGAGAGAGTCCGACCTTGCCCCAGCACCCGCGGCTGATCTCCGGTACGTCCAGCGTCTCATCCATCTCGGGGAACAAGATCAGTACGCTGGGATCGTGGGCGTCGAGCGGGATGTCTTCGCGCGCGAACACACGGGCAAAGCCGGCGCGCACCTCGGCTTCCGGTTCGCCCGAGAGCATCCGGCCGGCAACGTCGACACGGAATCCCTGGTCGACCAGCCAATGCAGGCCGGCCATGGCCGGCGCCCAGGAGTTCTCCCCACGTTCGTGCTCATGTACGGCGGGACTGTAATGGTCCAGTGAGACTCGCATGGTCAGGCGCTCGCCATGCGCCTGCTGCAGCCGCAGCAGCTCGGCGCTGACCTTCGGCCGCATCATCGGACGCATGGCGTTGGTCAGCACCAGGGCCTCGTAGCCACGCTCCAGCGTTTCGCCGAGCATGGCGTTCATCTCGGGGTTCATGAAGGGCTCGCCGCCGGTATAGCCGATCAGTTGCGTACCGAAACCTTCCTGCGCGATCTCATCGAGATACGTGCGAACCTCCGCAGCGGACAGATACACCAGGCGATCATTGCGCGGCGAAGACTCGATGTAGCAGTTGGCGCATGCGAGATTGCACAACGTCCCCGTGTTGAACCAGAGCGTGTGCAAATCCCGCAGTGCTACATGGGCGCGCGGCGAACCATCGAGGGTCGTCTCCGGATCGCGGAACTTGCGCGGATCGAGTGTCGGTTCGGTTTTCTCGAGCATTCCCGCTACTCCGGAGTCGTCGTATCGTTACTAGGATCGTTCTTCACCCGTCGGATCAAGCGCGGCAGGAATGCCACCGCTGCCATTAATCCGAGCGCGAGTAGTCCCGCCTGAATACCGCTGCGCCCGCCGGCGAACACCTCGGCGCCGGCATGCCCCACCCAGGCATAAGCCAATGCGCCCGGCGCCATGCAGACGAACGTCGCGAGCCCGTAGGGCAGCAAGCCGATGCGGGTGAGTCCAAGTGCATAATTGAGCAGATTAAATGGAAACAGGGGCACTAGGCGCACGAAGGCGACAAAGCGCCAACCCTCGCGATCGATGCCGAGCCGCAGGCGTTCCAGCCGCTCGCCGCTCGAGCGCGCCACCCAGTCCGCGGCCAAGTAGCGCGCGGCCAGGAAGGCAACGAGCGCACCCAAGCTCGCCCCGAGAAGGCTGTAGAGCGTACCGAACCAGGGACCGAATAGCGCGCCGCCGGCAATCGTGAACACCGACCCTGGGAGGAACGCGACCGCGGCACAGGCATAGGCGGCCACAAACACCAGCGGCGCCCAATGGCCCAGCGCTGCGATATAGCCCTCCAGCGCCTGGCGGCTGAGCTCATCGCGCAGCGCGATCCCCGTGGCGATCACGGCCACGATGATCGCCATCACCCCTAACCTGATCCAGCCGTTTCGCGTCATTCCGCGCCCCATTCCGCTCGTCTGCTCTCAGCAGTGCCCGTCATCGCACACCCGCTCCGCTTCGGCTACAACTGAACACAGTCTGCCCAGCCAGGCGCGTTCGGACCATACGTGAAAACCGTACTCGCATCCGCTCGAACCAATCCCCATGATTTTCCCATCGGCGCTCACAGCCGACGTCTACACCGGCAAGGAGGACCTATGGCGCGTTGGAGCAAACCCGAGCGCGGCGATCTGCCGCAAGAGTCGCAACAGATACTCGAAGAGATCGAGCAGGGCATGGGCCGCGTGCCCAACCTTTTCCGTACCTACGCCCCCTACCCTCCGCTGCTGCGAGCGAACTGGGGCAAAGTCAAAGTGGCACTGATGGAAGGCGAGCTATCGCGGCGCGTGAAAGAGGCCATCGCATTGCTCGTGAGCCACGATAACGGCTGCGAATACTGTATTGCCGCACACTTGGGCGCGATGCGCCAGATCGGTGTGGACAACGCGCCTTGCAGGCGAACTTCTCTGGGCTCTAAGTGAGGCTTTACTAGGGTTCGGGTTAGTGCGCGTCATGGAGACCTTCGTCGCGTTCAGTCGCTTCCTCGACTCAGCCGGCGTCGAGGTCGACTAACGCCTTGCGTCGCGCGCACGCCGTGGCGCCGATTACGGCATCGCGTCGTAATCGGCGCGACCGTCACACCAGCCAGTCGCGATAGGCGGGTGTCGATAACACCTGTCGCACGAGCTCCGAGCCATTGCGGACATGGAGTTTCTCCAGCACGCGTGCCCGGTGGACCTCTACCGTGCGGATGCTCAGATCGAGATCGGCGGCGATCACCTTGTTGAGCTTGCCGCGCAGGATCTCCTCCATCACCTCGCGTTCCCTCGGAGTGAGCGATTCGAGCCGCTGCTCGATCAAGGCCACGGCTTGCGTGTGACCGGCCTGTTCGCGGTCGACCTGCAGCGCTCGCTCGATGCGCTCGAGCAAGGCATTCTCGTCGAAGGGCTTTTCGAGGAAGTCCAGCGCGCCCGCATTGACGGCTTCCACGGCCATCGGGATATCGCCGTGACCGCTGATGAACACGATGGGCAGCCGAATCCCGCGTTCGTGCAGTGCGCGTTGCAGTGCCAGACCGCTCATCTCGGGTAGCCGAACGTCCAGTACAAGGCAACCGCGGTCGACGGGCCTGACCCGCTCGAGCAGTGTTTCGGCGGAATCGAACGCCTTCACCTCATAGCCCGAGGTCGACAGCAGCAGGGCAGCCGCATCCCGCACGTCCGGATCGTCGTCCACCAGCAGCACGCGCTCAGTCATTACCCTTCTCACCCGCTGCACTGGCCGCCGCCAGATAGATGCAGAACTCGGCCCCGCCGCCCGGCCCGTTGCTCGCCCGGATCTCGCCGCCGTGCGCCTCCACAATGGAGCGCACGATCGGCAGGCCCAGCCCGGAACCGTGCCGCCCTCCGCTCAAGGGCTCGAACAGGGCCGCGGTATCGCCGTCCGGCAGCCCTGGCCCGCTGTCGGAGATCCGTAGCTCGATCATTTGCGCCGAGGCGAGGCTCGTGGCCACGCATACCCACCGGCCCGATTCGCCCGACTCGCGTTCGGGCATGGACTCGAGCGCGTTCTGCACCAGGTTGACCACGACTTGCTCGATTTCCACCGCGTCGACGCGCACGGGCAAGGGGCGTTGGGCCCGATCGAGCACCAACTCGACGCGCTGACGCCTGCATTCGGGGCGAACCAGGTCCGCCGCTTCGCCCACGAGCTCATTCAGATCATGCGCCGCGCGCGACATCGACTCGCCCCGCAGGAAGCCGCGCATACGCCGAACGATGGCAGCGGCTTTGTCCGTACTACGCACGATGCGCTCTAACACCGAATCGAGTTCCGCCGCTGGAGCATTCCTCTTAACGAGGCGCTGCGCGGACTGGGCGTACGACTGCACGGCGCACAGCGGTTGGTTGATCTCGTGCGCGATACCGGCGGCCATTGTGCTCAGCGCGCTGATGCGCCCCGCCCGGGCCAGCATGCGCAGATGCTCCCGAGCCCGCGTCTCTGCCTCCACGTGCTCGTTGCGGCTCGCTCCCAGCAGCAGCCCGGTGAGCACGAGCATGGCGAGATGCGCATGCAGCGCCAGCATGTTGGGCCGCATGTCCGCTTGCACGAACGGTCCCTTCTCCATGGCCGTGCAGCTGATCGCGATAAACGCCACTCCGACCAGCACCAGCGCGACCACCGGCACCGACCGGCGCAAAGCCAACAGCATCACGAGCGGAAACACGCCGTAGGACGCCGGCAGCGCGAGCATCTCGGGCAGGCCGCCGGCATAGATCGCATAGACGACCGCCGGCACACCGATCAGCCACCCCAGAGTCTCGGGGTCGATGTGCGCGGGCCGCCGAGCCGACAGCAGCATGGGGGCGACCAGCAGTACGCCCATCGTGTCCGCGATCCAGCAGAGCCGAAAGGTCTCGGAGAACCCCGTGCTGAAGCCCGCCATACCGAGGCTGGCCGCGAGTGCGCTGAGCACCGCCGCAGCACCGGCACCGACGACGAGCAGAATGCCGACGTCGCGCACGCGGGCGAAACCGGCATCAAAGCGCCAACGGCGGAACAGCCACGCCCCGATCCAGCCGCCGCCGCCCGTGCCCACCGCGAGCAGCGCCGCCGCCAAGGGATCCGCCTCCCGGAGCATGTGAATCACGGCAACCGCTAGGCCCACGGTGACGACGGCGCTGCCGCCGAGCCGATAGGCCGCGGCAAGCGCCACCGCCGAGGCCGGCCACACGAGCGGCACCGGCGGCGCCTCAAAGTGGAACTGTAACGCCCACCCCGTAAGCACCACCAAGATCGCCACCACGGCCACGTGGGCGAGCAGCATTGCACCCGCGCCCCCGAAATGCGGCCGCGTTCCTGACCAGGTGATCGCCATCGTGCGTTCGAGCTCCCCGAACCGGGATTTCACAGCCACGATAGCGCATACACCGGCGACAGAAGAACGCCTTCGCGGAAACTACGTACACGAAATTTTACGTATGTACGGGGCTGCGGGGCGGGCATACAAAAGCAATGTGGCCGCGG
>JBBEEB010000055.1:0-4842 GCA_040880995.1 Halofilum sp. (in: g-proteobacteria) | reverse complement strand
GGCTCGGGCTCGGGCTCGGGCTCGGGCTCGGAGGATTCGACGCTCTCATCCGATGACGGAGTGGTGATTTCGACCTCGGCGTCGGCCGCGCGCTCGGGGGCGGCAGCGGACGTTTCGGGCTCAATGCCTGCGGCCCCGGACGCATCGCCGGATACAGGTTGGGCATCGGCCAGGGTAGGCAGCGACCCCGCTTCGGCCTCGACGGCCGGCTGCGTCTCCGACGCGGTTTCGGCCGGCACGGATTGCGGTTGGTACCGGTCGAGTTCGCTCGCGATCTGCTCGCGGCTTTCCTGATACCAAAGCCAACCGCCGCCCGCCACTGCCACCAGGGCAATACCGGCCGCGCCGGCCAGCCCCAACACAAAGGGCAGGCGGCCACGCGGCCTGACGCTACCCGCGTCCAACAGCGCCTCGGCGGTTTCACGCTCCTGCGGTGCAGGGCGGGGCGGCGGCAGGTCGCGCGCGGTCCCGCCCACATCGGGGGACGCGGGCGTATGGGCGTGCGATTCCGATTCGGGCGGGTCGTCGCGCGGCGCGAGGACGAGCCCGTCTTCAGCGACAGCCCCGGACTCATCAGCCTGCACGGGCTCATCCGGGGACGGCGGCGCTGGCTCGGCGGCCCTGCGGGGGACGGTGTAATGCTCGCTCTTGGGCTCCTCGCGGCTGGCCGACGCCCGTCGTAGTGCGTCGAGCAGCAGACTCATTGTCCAGTCCTCGAGCTACGCCCACTGCGTGCGCGCTCCTGGCCCGGCAGATAGGAACGGAAACGACGGAAATCGCCGGTCACGCTGGCCTCGCCGATGACCGTCGGCCGCAGGAAGATAATGAGCTCGGTCTTGTCGACGCTCTGGTCCTGATAGGAGAACAGCCCGCCGATGAGCGGCAGGCTGCCGAGTAGCGGAACGCTGCGCCGCGTGCGCTCCGCCGAGTCCTGCATCAATCCGCCGATCACGGCGGTCTGCGACGAGTCGACCCGCAGCATCGACTCCATCTCGCGGACCTGGATCTCGGGGATCTCGTTCTGGACGCCCGCGTTGGCAAGCTCGGGATTGGGATCGTTGACGAACCCGAGGATGCGCGAGACGGTCGGGCGCACGTTGAGCAGGACTTCGTCGCCCTCGCCGATATACGGCGTCACGGACATCACGAGACCGACCGGCACGGTATTGACCTCGGTCTCGAAGGTGGTATTGGTTGTGCCTTCGTCCGTCGTCTGTTCGACGTCGACGGTGAAATAGACGCGATTGTCGACGACCTTCAAGATCGCGAGCTGATTGTTCAGCGCGGTGATCTTTGGACTCGACATGACCTGCGTGTCGCCAAACTCGTTGAGCAGCCGGATCGTGCCCTGGATGCCGTCACCCGAGCCGCCGACGTCCCCGTAAGCGACCGTGGCGCCGGAACTCCCGCTGCCCGGCGGCACGGGATCGTTGAACGCGCCGCCCAGGGCGGAGCCGGTGACGTTCTGCACCACGTCGAGCCCATCCGCGGAATCGGCCAGCTGAGCCCAATCCACGCCCGCCTGGTGGCGCTCGTCCAGGGTGACTTCGACCACGGTGGCCTCGATGAGTACCTGACGTCGGGCGCTGGCAACGATCTGGTCGAGATAGGACTGGACTTCGCGGTGCGCGCGCTCGGTCGCACGCACGGTGACGTAGCCGGCCTCGCGATTGAGCATGATGCGGCGATTGCTCGCCTCGCCGGCCTCGGTCTCGAGATCGAGCACGCCGGCCAGGTTGCGCTCCAGCGTGGACCAGAACTGATTGTCGCTCTCATTGGTGAGGCTGGTGCTCGAGTTGTTCGAGCCCGCACCGCCGCCCTCGCCGCCGAAGCCGGTCGAGGTGATCTGTGTGGCCGTATCGACGCTACTACTCGCCGTGCGCGAGACGTTCACATAGTCGACGGGATAGCTGACGACATAAGGGTCATCTGCCGCAATGCGCAGATAGTCGTCGCGCAGTTCGTAACGAATCGACGACTGCTGGGCAATACGCTCGAGGAGACGCGGCAGCGTGGCGTCGGTGGCGTTCATCGTCACCCGGCCCTCGATGTCGCCGACGATGTCGATCTCAAGATCGGCATCGCGCGCGAGCGCGAACAGCAGTTCGTTCACCGGCACGCGATCGACCACCACGGTGTAGCGCTCGGTCTCTTCCGGCGGCGCTGGGGCGGGCAGTTTGGGCGGCCCGCTCACGGGCGCGGGGATATCGTCGGTTCCATTCGCCGTTTGGTTCTCACCCTCGGCACTGGAACCGATATGCCCGCTCGGCTCATGCTCGTCCACCGGCGACGCGGCGCAGCCGACGATCAGCACTCCCACGAGTGCTACCGACAGCCTCCGCGCGATCATGGACGCAACACTCACTTTCATGAACCGGTCTCCTCCACAGCCAGGCCGACGACGCCAGCCCCGCGCTGCCACAGGCGCTCGGGTTCGATCCCGCCGTAACCCATGATGGCTAGCAGCATCCATGCCACGAGCCCCAGGCAAGCGGCGGTCGCAGCGATGCGCCCGAAGCGGGATCGGCGCGCGAGCCCGGCATCCCGGGCGGCCCGGTATACGTGACGCCGGCGCAGGTTATGGGTGCCCTCGGCATAGGCGGCCAGCAAAGTCTTGTCGGCCAGCAGGTTGAGCCGGCGGATCAGACCGCGGGCACGGCGATTCAGCGCGCGGGCGACGCGGCGATCGAACAAGTCGGGGCCGCGGTAACCGACCGCTCGCAGGCGGAAGTTGAGGTACTCGCCGACGTCGCGCTGGACCAATGGCTGCAGTTCGAACGCATGCGTGATGCGCTCACGCAGCTGGCGGATCTCGTTGGCGTTGAGCTTGTCGTCGAGCTCCGGCTGCCCGAACAATACGAGTTGCAGCAGCTTCGAGTCGTCGGTCTCGAGATTGGTCAGCAGCCGCAAGGCCTCGAGCGTGGCCAGCGGCATGTTCTGCGCCTCCTCGATGAAGACCACGACCTGGCGGCCGGCCGCGTGACGCTCGACCAGCGTCTCGTATAGCCGCTGGCGCGTACTCATGGGATCGGCGGCGTTGGGCTGCAGCCCAAGCTCGAACGCGACGGCGGGGACGATCTCCTCGGCGCCGAGGCCCGGGTCAACCAGGTAGACAACATCGATGCGCTCGGGCAGGTGCTGGGCGAGCATGCGGCAGAGCATGGTCTTGCCGCTGCCCACCTCGCCGACCACCTTGACCATGCCCTCGCCACTGACGACCGCCCACGCCAGCGCCTCGAGGACCGCGCCCCGGTTGCCGCCGGAATAGAACACGCGCGTATCCGGTGTGATCCGGAAAGGCGGCTGCTCGAGTCCGAAATGCGCGAGATACATGGGCCCCCCGCCCACGAGCCGCCCTGTGGGCAGACCGTTAGTCGTCCTGGCGCTCGCGGAGACGCTCGATCTTGCTGTAGAGCGTGGTTCTGTTGACGTTGAGCATCTTGGCGGCGCGGCTGATGTTGCCGCCGCTCAGGCCCTGGGCCGCCTCGATCAGCGACCGCTCGACCGATTCGAGATGACCGTCGAGATCGAAGCTACCGCCCGTGAGGAAGGCTCGGGCCGCCTCCGCATCGAGCGCCAGTCCCGTGGGCGCGCTGGTGCCGCGGGTCGGCGAGGCGACCGCGGTCGGATCGAGTTCCGGCTCGAGCCGGGCGGCGTCGATGGTCTGTCCGGGATACTTGGTCCCGAGGCGGATGACGATGTTGCGCAATTCCCGGACGTTGCCCGGGAAGGGGTACGCGAGCCAAAGCTCGCGGGCGTCCGCGCCCAAGCTGAATGGCGGCACCGTACCGGTGTAGTACTGCTGAAAGTACTCCAGCAGGCCCACACGATCGTCGCCGCGCTCACGCAACGGCGGCACCTGCACCGGCAGGATGCCGAGACGGTAGTAAAGATCCTGGCGAAACCGGCCCGCCTCGACCTCGCGCAGCAGTTGCTTGTTGGTGGCGGTTACCAAACGCGCCGTCGCGGTGCGCGGACGGGTCTCGCCCACCCGGTAGTACTCGCCCGACTCGATCACCCGCAGCAAGCGCGATTGCAGCTCGATCGGCATCTCGCCGATCTCGTCGAGGAATAGCGTGCCGTCCGCGGCCTCCTCGAAGAAGCCGGCGCGCGCCTGGCTCGCGCCGGTGAAGGCGCCTTTGGCGTGACCGAACAGCTGGGCCTCGAGCAGGCTTTCCGTGAAGGCCGCGCAATTTACCGCGACGAACGGTTGGGTCGCCCGGTCACTGGCGCCATGCAGACGCCGCGCCACGATCTCCTTACCAGTCCCCGACTCGCCCTCGATGAGCACGGGGAAGGGCGCGTCGGCGAACTGGGACACCTGCTCGCGCAAGGTATCCATCGCGGCGCTGTCGCCGTACAACGCGAGCTGCTCGCTGTGGCGCTCATGCTCGGCCTCGGCCTCCAGCAGCATCAGCTGGTGGTTCAACCGGGCCTTGAGCAGCTCGGGCTCGCAGGGCTTGGCAATGAAATCGGCGGCGCCGAGCGCGAAGGCATGGCGCAGATTGGCCGGATCGTCCTGGCCGGAGAGTGCCAACACGCGCATGCGCGGATTGTGCGCGAGCAGCTCCGGCACCAGCGCAAACCCTTCGTCGGGCTTGTGCGGGTATGGCGGCAGACCGAGATCGACCAGCGCCAACGGCGGCGCCGGCGAAAGCTGCTGCAGGATATCGTTGGCTTCCCGCCGCGATTCAGCGACGTGGACGGTGAACAGCGGACGCAGGGTGTAGGCGAGGCTGTCGCGGATCAGCGGGTCGTCGTCGACCAGCAGCAACGCCGGCTTGGCCGCGTCCGACGGGGCGGTTTCTTCTGTCATGGCGAGTCCAAGCGATTATTATTGGC
>JBBEEB010000054.1:20337-30806 GCA_040880995.1 Halofilum sp. (in: g-proteobacteria) | reverse complement strand
CTAGTGGGCCATGCGGGTATTTCGGTAACGCTCTGCATCCAGACTCGGCGATCCCTTGCCGGTCCGCCTCCCGCCAAGCCCGCGCACCGTTTATTGATTGAGCGTTCAATAAAAATCCGCTAGGGTGTTTCCAAGGTCATACACGGTGAGCGCTCGTGCCCAAACTCGGGATGCAGTCCATCCGACGGCGGCAGCTGATCGAGGCAACGCTCGAGACAATCGAGGCGCACGGCTTCGCCGAGACCACGATCGCGCGCATCAGCCAGCGCGCCGGTCTGTCGAGCGGCATCATCAGCCACTACTTCGGCGGCAAGAACGCGCTGCTGGCAGCGACCATGCGCTCGTTGCTGTCCGACCTCCGGGACGAGATGCTCGCGCGCCAGCGCCGCGCCCGCACGCCGATCGAACGCATCGAGGCGATCGTGGAGGCCAACTTCGCGCCGGAGCAGTTCACTCCGCGGGTCTGCTCGGTGTGGCTATCGTTCTACGCTCAGGTGCCCTACGAGCCGGAGTTGGCGCGGCTCTATCGGGTTTACCTGCGGCGCCTGCATTCCAATCTGCGCCATGCATTCAAGGCCTTACTGCCACCCGCCGGCGCCGAGCGCGCGGCCGAAGGCATGGGCGCGCTGATCGACGGCATATGGGTTCGCGCCGCGCTGCGGCACGACGCCCACGGCGAACAAGCACACGCACTGGCGGACGACTATCTTCGCTTGATGTTACGGGCGTACGCGGTGCCGGACGACGCCGGCCACGCCGAGGCCGGCTAAGCTCGTCACCGCAACTCGACGGAGACACCGGGATGGACATCGAAGACTGCAAGCTCTTCATCGACGGCGACTTTACCGACGCCCAATCGGGCGCGACGTTCGCCGACGTCAATCCGGCGACCGGCGGCACCATCTGCCGGGTGGCACAAGCCGATCAGGCGGACGTCGACCGCGCGGTCGACGCCGCCCACCGGGCGCAAGCCGAATGGGCCAAATGGACCGGCGCCGAGCGCGGCCGGGTGCTACGGCGCGCGGCCGAGCTGCTGCGCGAGCGCCGCGACGAGCTCGCCCACCTGGAGAGCCTCGACACGGGCCGCCCGATTCAGGAGACCCCCGAAGCGGATGTCGACTCGGGTGCCGACTGCCTGGAGTTTTTCGGCGGCATCGCGGCGGGCATCAACGGCGAGTACACCGACCTCTCGCGCGCCTTCGTGTATACGCGGCGCGAGCCGCTGGGCGTCTGCGCCGGCATTGGCGCCTGGAACTACCCCCTGCAGATCGCCTGCTGGAAGTCGGCGCCCGCGCTTGCCTGCGGCAATGCCATGGTCTTCAAGCCGGCCGAGCTGACACCGATGACCGCGCTACGCCTGGCCGCGATCTTCAAGGAAGCCGGCCTGCCCGACGGACTGTTCAACGTGGTGCATGGCTTTACCGAGGTCGGCCAGGCGCTCTCGCGCCACCCGCGCATCGCCAAGGTCTCGCTGACGGGCGGCGCGGTCACGGGCAAGTACGTAATGGCCGACGCCGCCAGCACGCTCAAGCACGTCACCATGGAACTCGGCGGCAAATCGCCGCTGATCATCTTCGCCGACACCGACCTCGACGAGGCCGTGTCGGCGGCGATGATGGCCAACTTCTTCAGCCAGGGTGAGGTCTGCACCAACGGTACGCGCGTGTTCGTCGAGGCGTCGATGGAGCAGCGCTTCCTGGAGCGCTTGGCCGAGCGCACGGCCAAGCTCAAGCTGGGCGATCCGCTCGACCCGGACACCCAGATGGGCCCGCTGGTCTCGGCCGAGCACATGCAGGACGTGCTCGGCTACGTCGAGGCCGGGCGCAAGGCCGGGGCGCGCCTGATCACCGGCGGCGACCGCGCGACCGACCCCGGGCTCGCCCAGGGCAATTACGTCGAACCGACGACCTTCGCCGGTTGCACCGACGACATGAAGATCGTGCGCGAGGAGATCTTCGGCCCGGTGATGTCGGTGCTCACCTTCTCCGACGAGGACGAGGTCATCCGCCGCGCCAACGACACCGAATACGGACTTTCGGCTGGCGTGTTCACCAATGACCTGACGCGGGCCCATCGTGTCGCCGCCGCGTTGCAGGCCGGCATTGTGTGGATCAACAACTACAACGTCACGCCGGTCGAAATGCCTTTTGGCGGCAGCAAGCAGTCCGGACTCGGGCGCGAGAACGGCTGGGCTGCGATCGAATTCTATACCGAGCGCAAGAGCGTCTATGTGGAGCTACAGGGCGTGGACTCGGCGTACGACTGACGGAGCGAGCCATGGCGAAGCAGGAACACGAACGCGGCTGGGATTACGTCATCGTCGGGGCCGGCTCGGCCGGCTGCGTGCTGGCGCGGAGGCTGAGCGAGAACCCGGACGCGCGCGTGCTGCTACTGGAGGCGGGCGGCAATGCGCCGCACTGGGACTGGCGCGTACACATGCCGGCGGCGTTCTCGTATCCGATGGGCTCGACGACCTATAACTGGGCCTACGAGACCGTGCCGCAGCCGAACCTCGCCAACCGGCGCATGGATACGCCGCGGGGCAAGGTCCTCGGCGGCAGTTCGGCGATCAATGGCATGGCCTATGTGCGAGGCCACGCGCGTGATTACGACCGCTGGGCACAAGATCCTGCCCTGCGCCACTGGGATTATCAGCATTGCCTGCCCTATTTCCGCCGCGCCGAGACGCGCGATCTCGGCACGGACGATTACCACGGCGGCGACGGCCCGCTGTATGTCACCACCGGTCGCGGCTGGTCGCCGCTGTATGACGCCTTCATCGAAGCGGGCAAGCAGGCCGGCTACCCGTTCACCGCCGACATGAACGGACATCAGCAGGAGGGCTTCGGCCCCATGCAGATGACCGTGAAGAAGGGCGTGCGCTGGAGCACGATGCGCGGCTATCTCGAACCGGTGCTCGACCGGCCCAACCTCGAGGTCTACTCGCGCGCGCTCACGCGCCGCATACTGTTCGAGGACAACCGCGCTACCGGGGTCGAATTCGAACACGAGGGCGAGCGCAAGGTCGCCTACGGCGAGCAACGGGTGATCCTCGCCGCCGGCGCGATCGGCTCGCCGCAGCTGCTGATGGTCTCGGGCATCGGGCCTGGCGCGCACCTGCGCGAACTTGGTATCGACGTGCGCGCCGACCTGCCCGGCGTCGGCAGCAATCTGCAGGATCACCTCGAGCTGTACGTGCAGCAGCGCTGCACCAAGCCGGTCTCGCTCTACCCGGTGACCAAGCCCTGGAACAAGGCGCGCGTCGGCATGCAGTGGTACCTGACGCACACCGGTCACGGCGCGACCAACCACTTCGAGGCCGGCGGCTTCATCCGTTCGCGCGCGGGCCTCGAGCACCCGGACCTGCAGTACCACTTCCTGCCGATGGCGGTGCGTTACGACGGCAAGAGCCCGATCTCCGATCATGGTTTCCAGGCGCATGTGGGCCCCATGCGCTCGATGTCCCGCGGCACGGTGCGCCTGACCTCGGATGATCCGCACGAATACCCGATCATCGATCCACAGTACATGAGCCACGAAGAGGACCGGCAGGAGATGCGCGCGGCCATCCGCCTGACGCGCGAGATCTTCGAGCAGAACGCGCTGGCACCTTACCGGGGCGGCGAGCTCGCGCCCGGCGAGGCCGCGCAGACCGACGAGCAGCTGGACCGATTCGTCGCCGAGAACGCCGAGAGCGCGTATCACGTCTCCTGCACCTGCGCGATGGGCTCGGGCTCGGACGCCGTGGTCGATGGCAGCACGGCGGTGCATGGCATCGAGAACCTGAGCGTGGTGGATTCCTCGATCATGCCCACGATCGTCAGCGGGAATCTCAATGCGCCGACCATCATGATCGCGGAAAAGGCCGCCGACCTAATCGCCGGCCGCACGCCGCTGTCGCCGGCGGAGGTGCCGGTGTGGACACACCCCCAGTGGCAGACCGAACAGCGTTGAAGCAGCAGCGGTCGCCCCATGCCGCCCAGCGACCGCTCCTTACCGGTGTTGAAGATGGGCGCTTGCGCCTATCTTCGCCAAAGCGGGACATCCGTGCCCCGCACTAGCAGGCCCTTGTTCCATGGCTTGCGATAAAAGGAGCCTCCTAAGGAAGGTCTCGTAGGTTCGTCAAATTTGCGAGACAGGGCACTTAGGAGCCGCTCCACACAACATCGTCGGGAGGTCCCATGAAACGAACCGTATTCACCTCACTCGCCGCCGCGGTCGCGCTCGCCTTCGGCTCGGCGGCATCCGCGCAGGAGGATGCCTCCTGCGGCTCGGTCCGCTTCGTCCAGGTCAATTGGACCGGAGTCTCGGCCAAGACCGAGACCGCTGCCTGGATGCTGGAGCAACTGGGCTACGACACCGATGTGATCACCGCCTCGGTCCCCATCATGTTCCAGAGTCTGGCGGACGACGAACGTGACGTGGCCTTCGGGTTGTGGCTGCCGACGCAGCGCAGCATGGTGCGGGAGCACATGTCCGAGGGCTCGATCGACATGGTCACGGCCAACCTGCGGGGCGCGAAATACACCCTGGCAGTGCCGCGCCACGTCCACGAAGCCGGCGTGCAGCACTTCGAGGACCTGGACGAGCACCGAGACCGCTTCGGCGGAGAAATCTACGGCATCGAGGCAGGCAACGATGGCAACGTGGTCGTACAGAGCATGATCGACGACGACGCCTACGGCCTGGGCGATTGGGAACTGGTCGCCTCCAGCGAGGCGGGCATGCTATCCGAGGTCAAGCGGCGCGTGCCCGACGAGGACTGGATCGTCTACCTCGGCTGGGCGCCCCATCCGATGAACCTCAACATCGACATGAACTTCCTCGAGGGCGGGGCCGAGTACTGGGGACCGAACCAGGGCGGCGCCACCGTCCATACGCTAACCAACAGCGGTTATGCCTGGCGCTGCCCCAATATCGGCCAGTTCCTCGAGAACTACGAATACACGGTCGACGAGCAGAGCAAGATGGCGGCCAACGTCATTAACGAGGACATGGACTACGCCGAGGCCGGTCAGGCCCTGGTCCGCGAGAAGCCCGAGTTGCTCGATCGCTGGTTCGCCGAGGGCGGCGCCTACCAGACCGGCGCGGTCAAGGACTCCTCTGGGGAGCGTGACGCGCTCCCCGTG
Organism: Halofilum sp. (in: g-proteobacteria); assembly: GCA_040880995.1. Lineage (GTDB taxonomy): Bacteria > Pseudomonadota > Gammaproteobacteria > XJ16 > Halofilaceae > Halofilum. Next base: position 25,677 of record JBBEEB010000054.1, on the reverse strand, counting down.
CTCCGCGAGGCCCTCGGGTTGTAACCGTAGGCGGGCGTATCCACCAAGTCATTCGCGAGCCCCTCGCTCGCTTTGCCCCGGCCTCGCGCCGGGGTTTTTTGTGGGCGCCCTCCAGTCGCATGCCCCGGGCCGACCCTTGGACTTTTGCGACCTCGAGGCCTTGTCTGCCCGGCCACTGGACCCAAGGCTACCTACAGCGGCCGATGGCGATTCGGCGCGCTGGCAGCATGCCCACCCAACCCAGCCAAGGAGGCATCTATCATGGCGAATGAGCTCAAGGGCAAGCGGATCGCGTTCCTGGCGACCGATGGCGTCGAGCAGATCGAGTACACCGCCCCCTGGGATGCGGTACAGGCGGCGGGCGGCCAGGCGGAGCTGGTGTCGCTCCAGGAGGGCGAGATCCGCGGTTTCAATCATCTGCAACCGGGGGATCGCTTTACGGTGCATCGGACCGTGCAGTCGACGCAGGCGCGCGACTTCGATGGCTTGGTCGTCCCCGGCGGCGTGGCCAACCCAGATTTCCTGCGCATGGACGCCGACGCCGTGCGCTTCGTGCGGGAGTTCTTCGAGCAATCAAAGCCGGTCGCGGCCATCTGCCACGGACCGTGGCTCCTGGTGGAGGCCGGGGTGGTCAAGGGACGGACGCTGACCTCGTTTCCGAGCCTCCGCACCGACATCGAAAATGCCGGCGGTCACTGGGTGGATCGGGAGGTCTGTGTCGACGCCGGCCTGACGACCAGCCGCAAGCCGGATGACCTGAACGCCTTCTGCGCCAAGGCCGTCGAGGAATTCGCCGAAGGCGAGCACGCGCGCCAGATGGCCTGAGCGCGGGCAACTCGTCCCTTTACCAGGGCGGCGTCGGAACGAGCGGCGTCGTCCGCCCCGCCGAGCCAATCCCACACGCCAGGTCACCAGGCTCGCCGCGGCGCGGCCGCCGATCGCCTTCTACACTTTTTAGGAGCCCAGAAAAGAAGAGCCCCGCGAGAAGCGGGGCAAGAGGAGGAGAATGCCTGAGGGGCTCAGACTCGGTTGCTGCCGGGGAGCGCTGCAATTCCCGCTTGAGCGGGGCGCGCTCGCGCCAGTAGAATCCAGAGGCCGTTGACAAGTGCATCGTCGGCTTGTCTGACCTTGCCCGCGACGTCATCGCGAACATGTGCATGATGGCGTTCCCGACGGGATTGAAAAACCGGTCGAAAGGAATTGCACTTGTTCCATCTGGTTAAGAGCGGTCGCAAAAGGCCGCCAAGAAGAGTCCTGCTCAGGTAGCAGGCGAGAGGAGGAGTTTGGAGCACCGCAGGTGTTCCACCTTGCAAGAAGAAGAGCCCCGCGACAAGCGGGCCAAGAGGAGGAGAAGCGCCGGGGCATTCCGCCCGGAAGCCCTGATTCGCCGGGGAACGGTGGTCGGTTTTCTGCAAGCCGCACCGTTTCCGGCGTCGGCGTTTGAGCCACAACGTTGGCTTACGTTGAAAAACCCGCCTAATCAAATTGAGCCTATTCCGCGCCGTTGATATTATCGGCGGATGGATAGTGCGGACCTTGATCTGTTCACACGCGTCATGGCCATGGGGAGCTTCTCCGAGGCCGCGCGCGCGCTCGACCTGACCCCGGCGGCCGTCAGTAAGCGCATCGCCCGCCTCGAGAAACAGCTCGACGTCCGGCTGTTCCAGCGCACCACCCGCCAGCTCACCGCCACCGCCGAGGGCGCGGCGTTCCATCGCCATGCACAGCGCATCCTGGCCGATATCGACGCGGCCCGCGACGCCATGTCGCATCGCGCCAGCGAGCCGGCCGGCCTGCTACGCGTGACGGCCCCGGCCTCATTCGGCCGCATGCACATCTCGCCCATCGTGCCCGCGTTTCTGGAGCGCTACCCGGAGGTGGAACTCGACTTGAGCCTGACCGACGGCTTGGTCGACCTGGTCGAGGAGGGCTTCGACCTCGCCATCCGCATCGTCCAGCCCGAGGACTCGAGCATGATCGCGCGCTGGCTCGCGCCCAACCGGCGCGTGCTCTGCGCGGCACCCAAATACCTGGAGCGCTACGGCATGCCCCAGGCGCCCTCGGACCTCACCGAGCACAACTGCCTGGTCATGCATCACCAGTTGGTATGGACGCTGGAGTCACCGGGGGGCGAGGAGCGCGTGCGTGTCTCGGGCAGCCTGCAGACCAACAACGCCGAGGTGCTGCGCGATGCCGCGGTGGCGGGGCTGGGAATCGCACGCAAATCGACCTGGGACGTCGGCCACCTGCTGCAGGCCGGCGACCTGGTGCCCGTACTCCCGGACTACTCGGTCTCGACCCACGTCGCGATCCATGCGATGTACCCCAGCGCCCGCTTCCTGCCCCCGCGCGTCAGCGCTTTCATCGAGTTCCTGCAGGACCGCTTTGGCAACCCGCCCTACTGGGATCGCGTCAGCGGCGAGGACGAACAAACCGCCGGCTGAGCGCGGACGGGCCGCTCCGCGCGGCGCCAAGGCGCGTCCGGACCCAAACCTACTCGCCAGGCGACCCGCTTGGATGCATCTGCGGCCGCCGTAATGCCAGCACGAGCGCCGGGATGAAGGTCAGCAGAAGCAAGCCGAACGGCAGCCCCGTGGCGACGGTGGCGGACTGCAGCGCCTCGAGCCCGCCCGCACGCAGCAGGACGGCCGTCACCAAGCCGATCGCTACAACCCAGAACAGGCGCTTTTGCCAGCTCGGATCGCGACCGTCCGAGGTCAGCGTCGCCACGACCAGTGCGCCCGAATCCGCCGAGGTCACGAAGAACACCATGACCACCAGTACCGACAGCCCAATGGTCAGGGTGCTGAGCGGCAGGTACTCCAGAAAGCTGTAGAGGCTCTCGCTCGGGGCCGCGCTGACAATGTCGGCAAACCCCACCCCCTGGAACAGTTCCAGATGCAGCGCATTGCTGCCGAAGACCGTCATCCAGAGGAAGTTGAAGAACGACGGCACCAGCAGCACCCCGAGCAGGTATTCGCGGATGGTGCGGCCCTTGGAGATGCGCGCGATGAACATCCCGACGAAGGGCGACCAGGAGATCCACCAGCTCCAGTAGAACACCGTCCAGCTCGACTGCCAGTTGGTCCCGGTGTAGGTCTCGTTCCAGGTGGAGAGTGCGGGCAGGTTGTTGAAGTAATTGCCAATGTGCTGGCCCACGGCCTTGAGCACGAACACCGTCTCGCCGACGGCCAGCACGAACAGCATCAAGACCGCCGCGAGTACCAGGTTGAGCTTGCTCAGGCGCCGCACGCCATTGCCGAGCCCCGTCAGCACGGAGATCAGCGCCACCAGGCACACCACGGCGATCACGCCGAGCTGTAAACCCAGCGTGGAGTCGACGCCGGTGAGCACGCCGATACCCGCACTGGCCTGACTGGCCCCCAGCCCCAATGAAGTCGACACGCCGAAGATCGTGCCCACCACTGCGGCAAAGTTCGCCGCCCAACCAATCCGTTTGGCGCGGGCGGGATTGAACAGTTCGCGTAGCGGCGCCTCGAAACTGAGCGCATGCCCCGCGTTGAAATGGAAGAACGCCAGCGTCAGGCCCACCAAGCCGTAAATGGCCCAGGGATGGAGCCCCCAATGCAGAAAAGTCATGTCCATCGACAGCCGTGCCGCCTGCGCTGCACTGCCCATATGAGGCTCGAACGCATGGAAGTTCTGCACCGGCTCGGAGACACTGTAGAACAGCAACCCGATGCCCATGCCGGCGGCGAACAACATGCCGAACCAGTCGAATCGGCTGAATTCCGGCTCGGCGCTCGGACCCCCCAAACGGATGTGCGCCAGCGGTGTGAACAACAGATACACCGCGAACAGCAGCGCCGCGTTCATGATCAGGATCAACAGCCAGCCGGTCGACGCGGCCAATTGATTCTGCAGCCGCGAGAAGAATACCTGTGCGGTATCGGCGTAGAAGCCGGCAAAGACGAGCAGCGCGACGATCGCCGCTGCGGAGACGAGGAAAAGGCTCGATTGCCGGGGGCGATCCATAACGAGTGCCCTGTACTGGAGTGAAGCTTGTTCGGGACCATGCGGGAGGCGCGGCTAACGTGCCGCAACGGCACGGTCCGCGGCGCGCGGCAGCATACCATCGGGCTCGCCACCCCGGCAGTGCGCGCCGTGGGCCGGAGTTACGCGCGCGCACGACGAGCGCACGGGTGCATTGGCCTGCCCGCATGCGCAGCGGTGGTAAGGGAGTTATACGAAAGCCAGCAGCCGCCCGCACACGAGTGCCGCCGGCCAGACCAGTAGCGAGATCACGCCGGACGCGACCTGGCGGGGGCGCGAGACGGTGGGAAAGTGGGCGCCGAGATGGAGCACGAGGGCATGCGTCGCGCCCCCTCCGATCAGCGCGAGCTTTACGGCAAACAGATCCAGCGCCGCATATTCGGCCGCACGAGCCGAGAACAGCAGGAAACCGCTAGCCGCCGCCAATGCCAATCCGGTCGCCGCGACGCGCGCAAGCACGTGGTAGAGCGCAGCGATGTCCATCGAGCGCCATAATCCGAGCAAGCGCAGATTGAGCGGCACGATCGCGCCCACGAGCAGCGCAATCCCAAACACGTGCAGTGCGCTGACGGCGGCATAGCCCCAGCGCGACATGCGCAGCCATTCCGCCAGGGCGAGCCCTTCGAGCGCTTGCGCCGCGGCCTCAACGCTCATTCATTCCCGGCCGGGATACAGCTCGTATTGCTCGCCCTCGAGCCAGAGGCGCTCCACCTTGAGCACACGCGCCTCGGTATCGTCCGAGACCTCGCCCGATACGGTGACCTCGGTGCCCCGGGCGAGGTCGCCATCCTCCAGCCCGGACCGCGCGTTGCGCCACGGCTGCCCGACCTCAACGGTGTAGATTTCACCATCGACGTCGAGGTCGAGTTCGCCGTGCGGATTGCCCAGACGTGCCGCGGTGATGGTCCCGGTCAGCTCGACGTTCTCACCCGTCGTCCAACTCCAGCCATGATGCGCGACCGCCGGCATCGCCAAGACGAGCGCCAGCGCCGCGGCGAAAATCCGGCCAGCTCCGAGATCGACCGACCACCCGCGACGCGAGGCCGGGTTGTGTGGATTGAAGCTTCGCACTTGGAGGCACCCCCTGGCGACCCGTGACAAGCGCCGCATGTTGCAGAAGTCTTTTCGCGAGCCCTAGTCCGCTCGAAGGGCCCGAACCCAAGAAGGACGGAGGCGCCCCATCGGCCGAGGTAGCCTGGATGTAGCCGGAGGCGGAATCCAGGTCCCGTCCCGGATCCCGCCTCCGGCTCCATCCGGGCTACGCGGCTGTTGCCCGTAACCGAATCAGCTACTTCGGACGAAGTTCATTTATAGGCACGGACGCCC
>JBBEEB010000054.1:12761-20237 GCA_040880995.1 Halofilum sp. (in: g-proteobacteria) | reverse complement strand
GCCCGTAACCGAATCAGCTACTTCGGACGAAGTTCATTTATAGGCACGGACGCCCCATCCGCGGCGCCACCCAACGGCCAAGCGCTCAGGGCAACGGCGCTTCGGACTTGCACGTGTGGTTGCGTCCGGAGCGTTTGGCCTCATAAAGCGCCACATCCGCGCGCTGCAGGGTGCGCTTGGCTGTGTCATCCGAAGGCAGCAAGGTCGCCACGCCCACACTAACCGTATAGGCCACCTCTCCGGCGCCGTCGAACTCGAGCTTCTCGCGGATCCGTTCGGCCACCGCATACGCATCGTCGAGCGCTGCATCAGGCATGAGCACAGCGAATTCTTCGCCGCCAATGCGGGCGAACAGATCGTGGCTGCGCAGCACGGGATCGACCGAGGCACAGACGCTGATGAGCACCTGGTCGCCCACGGCGTGACCCCATTCATCATTGATGCGCTTGAAGTAATCGACGTCGAAGGTGAGCACCGACAACGGCTGGCCGGAGCGCCGCGCGCGTTGCGTTTCTTCGTCGGCGCGCTCGAAAAAGTGACGTCGATTGGCCGCGCCGGTGAGCGGATCCCGGTGGGAATACTCGCGCAGGGTGCGCTCGAGCTGCTTGCGATCGGTGATGTCGCGAAAGAACCAGACGCGCCCGAGGTATTCGCCCGCGGGTCCACGTAGCGCCTTGGAGTGGCGTTCCAGCGTCCGGCCATCGAGGAGCTCGACCTCGCAACGATCCTCGAGCGACGGATCGGCGTAGAGCTCCTCCACCCGCGCGAGAAATTGTTGAGGGTCCTTGACCCGCGTCAGGGCCTGCGCCAGCAACGGCCGATCATCAAGCCCCACGAGATCGGGATCGGAGCTCGCCATGATCGTCTCGGGATCGATGGCGAAGAGCTCGAGCAGCCGCTGGTTGTGCGCCGCGATACGGGCCTGCTCGTCGACCACAAGCATACCATCGGGCGACGCCTCGAGAATCGTCTCAAGCAGCGACTGCTCGAACTCGGTGCGACGCGCAGCCGCCGTATCATCGGCCGGGACGACCACCATCACCACCTCCCGGCTGCTGCCAACACCGCACCGCGGTCCACGCGGTGAATCGCAGCTCGCGCGGCGATATGCCCGCGCGCCCGGGGCGGGGGCTGGATGCAGCATCCCCTGCAGACTCTACCCAGCTTGCCAAGGGCGCGGCGCCGACGCTAGCCCGACTTAGCACGCCAGCACAGCGGACCGCGCAGGCTCAGTGATTTACGCGCGCGTCGTAGCTGGCCACATGCCGGCGCGCGCGGTCACAGATGGCGCCAGTCGGCCGGCGCGACTTGGTGCAAACCGAACCGTTGCAGCAGTTGGTGCTGGCCCCAAGTCGCCACCGACGTCAGCCGTTGACCTGCTTGTGCATGTGATCGAGCACGTGGCCGTGCTCGCGTTGCGGGCTGAACATGACGATCTCCGCGTCCTCATCGACACGGACGTTATGTCCCGGCGGCCAGAAGAAAAGGTCCTTTTCTTTGACCGTCTCCTGCGTGCCGTCCGTGCCCGTGGTTGTGATCTGCCCGCGTACGACATAGCCCCAGTGCGGACACTGGCAGGCGTCGCCCTCGAGCCCCTGGAACAACTCCGTCGTGTCGACGCCCTGGGCGAGACTGAAGCACTCGCCACTGATCGTCCCCATGCCCGGCGCCTCACCGAACTCCTCACGCTGACGCAGCACGGCGCCGGGCATCTGAATCCTCACGTCCACTTCGTCCTTGGCTACGTGCATGACTACAGCTCCTCGGCTTCATGATCCATTGGATCGATGCCATCACACGCGACGGCATCTCTATCCGATAGCCCGACCCTAGACCACAGACAATGAGGGCTAGCCCCATCGAGCGCCTGCATACCGTCGCTCGCGAGCCAGATTGCGTAGCCCCGCGCGCGCTGGACTGCCGCATGCGGCTGAAATGCAACGATCGCCGTTCCGGAGTTCGCCGGACTACGTTGACCCGCGCCCACCCATAATTCAACATCCGTTGAATGATTGATGAAGAAGCCGCAGAGCAACTGGCGGCCCTCGGCCACCCGGCCCGCCTCGGCGTATTGCGTGCCCTGATGGCGGCTGGGACGCGCGGCACACGAGCCGGCGAGCTGGCTTCGGCCGTGGGTTTGGCCGCCAACGCAACGACGTTCCATCTCAACCGGCTGCGTCTCGCCGGTTTGGCGCATCGCCAACGCCTCGGCCGCGAGGTGCGCTACACGGCCGATTTCGCGGCTGTGCGTACGCTTCTGGATTTCCTCGGTGACACCTGCTGCGAGGATGCCCACGACGCCCGTTGCGGTCCGCTCTGCGGACCCGAGCGCGCCCGCGCAAGCGATACCTAAGAGGCGGATTCACCATGACTTGCGAACCCCGCATCCTGCTTCGCGGCACGGCATTGGGCGTGGTCAACGGAGCACTGCTGTCACTGATCATGGTGCCCGCCTTCCTCGCCGGGTTGCCCCCCATGCCGCAGCCACCCAGCCCGGCTTTCGCTGAGACCCTGCTCGCCCAAGGGCTGCCGATGTCCGTGGGGTTGCTGTTCCATCTGGCCTACGTGACCATCTGGTCGGTGCTCTGGGTGGCGTGGGACCATCCGCGATTGCGCTTGGGCTCGGCCGCGATCCTGGCCGCTGTACTCTGGGCCGCTGCGCTGCTCGTGTTCTTTCCGATCAATGGCTGGGGCCTGCTCGGGCTCGGTGTCGGGCCCAAGGTCATGGTTACCGCCCTCGTGCCCCACGCGCTGTTCGCCCTGTTTCTGTGGGGTCTCGGGCGCCTGTTTCTGCGCGAGCGACGTCGTGCAGCGGGGACTACGACAGGCGCCGAAACCGAGTGAACCCGGGCGCTACACTCGCGATCTATCTCGCCGCGGCGCTCGGCGAGATCGCCGGTTGTTTCGCCTTCTGGGCGTGGCTGCGACTCGGCCGAAGCCCGTTGTGGGCCATCGCGGGTGTAGCCGCCCTGATCGCGTTTGCCTGGTTCCTCACGCGTGTGGACACCGCCTTTGCCGGTCGCGCCTATGCCGCGTACGGCGGTGTGTACATCGCAAGTTCCCTGGGCTGGTTATGGGCCGTCGAAGGACATCGCCCGGACCGGTGGGATCTACTCGGCGCCACCATTTGCGTAGCGGGCGCAGCGATCATCCTCCTCGCGCCGCGGGCGCAGGCTTACTAACCGGCCACCGGACCAAGCGCCCGTCTCCCGGTCGCAAGTACGGCTCAGTTCACCGGCACCAACCCCAGGCATTGCGGAAACTCCCCGCAGACCCACACGACCTGTCCCGCGTACGTGCCCGCCTCCGCGTGACGCGACACCATCGCGGCCCCGCATCGCGGGCAGGCCGGCACGTCGGTGGCGGGCTCAGACTCGGCGACGCCCGCTTCCCGCGGGCGCGCCCGGGCTTGCCGCGATCGTCGGCGCTGCGCCGGTTTCGGCTTGGATTGGCGATTGCTCGGCAAGCCCAAGCACCGCATCCACCTGCGTGCGGATTTCATCGACCGAGTAACTCCGCTTCGTGGCGGTCCGCATCAGTGGGAGGGAGGTCGCCGCACATAGATCCTCCAGGAATCGGTCGCGCTTTTGCCGTGCGGAACGACGATGCGAGCGATCATCGAGCTCGATCACGGCAACGATCGAGAGATCGTCCGGCGAACACAACACGAAATCGAAGTGCTTGGCACTGATTTTATTGAACGCGCGCTGCCGCGCGGAACGATCAGACGCGCCGCTGACCGCAACCACGCCGGCCACGCGCACCTTGCCGAACACGCGGTAACGGCCCGCGAGCGCCTGATCGAGCACACCGAGAAACGAGCGTTCAGCCGGCGAGAACAGATTGGGCTGCTGCTTGTACGGGAGGCTCGCTTTCGCGGATGGATTGCTTGTCAACGCGGCCGCGCCAAGTGCGAGCGCGACAACGATCAACAGCAGGAGGATGAACCAGCCCATTCGCACTTCCCAGTTGCGGGATGGCCGCACGATAGCATCGCGTTGCTATGCTGCGCGGACTCGGAGTGCCGCCATCGGAGCGTCTCATGTTGTCGCCCTATCGTTTACTGACCGGATTCATCGCGGGCTTTTTTGCCACGCTGGTATTCCACCAATTCATGGTCGCCGTACTCTGGGGCGCCGGAGTCGCGCCGTTCGCCCCGTTCCCCGTGCACGCGACCGCGCCATTCGGCGTGCCATCGATCCTCTCGCTCGCCTTCTGGGGCGGCGTGTGGGGCATCGTCTATGCGCTGGTCGATCGCCATTTCGCCCGCGGGATCGGCTATTGGGGGAGCGCGTTCGTCTTCGGCGCGATCTTGCCCAGCCTCGTGGCCCTGCTCGTGGTCGCGCCGCTCAAAGGCGCCTCACCGACCGCGGACGGACTCCCAGTCAGCCTTCTGCTGGTAGCCGTGCTGGTCAATGGCGCATGGGGCGTCGGTACCGGTGTCTTCCTGCGCCTGCAACGGCGTATATTGCGCAGCGGCTCGAACTGGTAGGCATTGTGTTCGTCACGCGAGTCAGCGATTCCGGCAATCAATGGAGAGTGGTACATGGTCGAACGTAGCGCGGGGCCGATCCCGGCCGACAGCATCGTGGGCCGGCTGCGGACAGCCTGCGCACAGGACTGGCAGGCCTATGCCCAACACACGTTCGTGCGCCAGCTCGGCGCCGGCACCCTGCCCGAGTCGAGCTTTCGCCATTACCTGATTCAGGACTACCTGTTCCTCAAGCAATACACGCGCGCCTACGCTCTAGCGGTGTACAAGAGCGAGACGCTGGCGGACATGCGCGAGGCGGCCGGCGCAGTCGACGCCCTGTTGAACACCGAGATGGGACTGCATGTGCAGTATTGCGCGCGCTGGGGCATCAGCGAGGACGAGATGCTCGCGACCGCCGAGGACCCGGCCAACATCAACTACACGCGATACGTCCTCGACTCCGGCATGGCGGGCGATCAGCTCGATCTGTTGGTCGCCCTGGCGCCCTGCTCCTGCGGCTATGGCGAGATCGGTGCACGCCTGTTGGCCGACCCCGGCACGGTGCTGGACGGCAATCCCTATCGCGACTGGATCGAAATGTACGGCGGCGAGGAGTTCCAGGAAGTCAGCCGCGCCGCGGCGCGCCAGATCGACTCCGTCGCCCGGCGCCGCATGGGCGACGATCCCACGCAGTCGCCCCGCTGGACTCAGCTCTGTGAGATCTTCTCGATGGCCGTGCGGCTCGAAGGCAGTTTCTGGCAGATGGGGCTGGACGCCTCAACGTAAAGGGCGCGGGCCCCACCCACCGCCGTCCCAAGACAAACGAACGACCCGATTCAGGCGATAGTCTCCGCGCCGAGGCCGGTGAGCTGCTCGCGCACGAACTCCTTGAACACACGCACGCGCGCCGGCGCCTCGCGGCCGGCGACGGTGATGGCGTGCAAGCGCGCACTGCTGATCGTCCAGCGTGGCAACACCGCTCGCAGGCGTCCCTCCTCGACGGCTGGGGCGGCGACTACATCCGGTACCGGGCCGATGCCGCCGCCGGCGAGCACCATGCGCGAGACGCTGGCCAGCTCATCCGTCTGCACCGCGGGCCGCGCGGCAACGCGCTCGATCCGTCCGCGGCTGTGCAACGACACCCCGTTGGTGCCCATCAGATCGCGCGCGAGAATCAGGTCATGGCCGGCAAGGTCGCGCGGCTCGTGTGGCTCGCCGCGCGCAGCCAGATACGCCGGCGCGGCGTACAGGCACACGTCGAAGCTCACCAGCGGCACCGCGCGATAGTCCATGTCCGGCAGTTCGCTGCCCGCACGCAGGGCGAGGTCGATGCGGTGGGTGGCCAGATCGAGGGCGCTGCTGGTCAGCAGCAATTCGACGGTGATCTGCGGATAGCGCTGGCGGAAGCGGGTGATGATCGACGGCAGCAGCTCGAGCCCCAAATCGATCGGTGCGGTCACACGTAGATGCCCCTGCGGGATCGAGCGCGCCTCGCTGGCGGCCTCGGCGGCGTCGCCCAGCAATGCGAGGGCTTCGCGCGCCTTGGCGTGGAAGGCGAGCCCCTCTTCCGTCGCGCTCACCGCCCGCGGACGCCGGGCCAGCAGCGCCGTGCCGAGGCGGCGCTCCAGGCGCGTGACGCGCCGACTGATGCCACCCTTGGTCTCGCCCAGCTCACGCGCGGCCGCCGAGACACTACCGAAATCCACGACGGTGCAGAATGCGCGGATGTCGGCGAGCGATCCGCCGAGATCCCGCGGATCGGCCACCTTGGCGAGCCCTTCAGTTTCCGATACGTAAACCATAGGTTCCGATTCTAGCGTCTTACTACGGTCCGGCAACGAAGCCATGATGCACCTGCAATCAAGACATCCAGGACAGGAGCATCGAAATGGCAACCATGACCTCATCCACCCCGCTCAAGACCGCGCAGTCCGGTCCGGCCGCTCTCGATCATCTCGCGCCGCTGGCCTGGCCCCTGGTCCGCGTCATCGCGGGTCTGCTGTTGGTGCCGCACGGCGCGCAGAAGCTGTTCGGCTGGTTCGGCGGCTACGGCCCCGTGGGCACGGCGGAGTACTTCGGCGGCACGCTCGGGCTCGAGCCGGGGATGCTGTTCGCCCTGAGCGCGGGCATCATCGAGTTCTTCGGCGGCCTGGCGCTCGCGCTGGGGCTGCTGACGCGGCCGGTGGCGCTGGTCGTCGCGGGATTTCTCGCGGTCACGATCACGTTCCACTGGGGCAACGGGCTCTTCTGGACGGCGGGCGGCTTTGAGTACCCGCTGCTGTGGACCGCGGTGGCGCTGGCGATCTTCTTCCGCGGCGGCGGCGAATGGTCGCTGGACGCGCGCCTCCACGGCTAGGACGAAAGCGGTGCCCGCTCTCGGGTACCGCATTGGCGAACGCGCGGCGTCTCCAGGCGCCGCGCGAGCAAGGAGGACGAAAATGCACGTAACTCGAGTTTACGCGGACGCCAACGGTGAGTCGCACTTCGCCGAGATCGACATTCCACTCACCGACGGCGGGACGATCGGCGCCATGTCCGAGCGCCTGCCGGCGCATGGCGTGATCTTCCGCGAGAACGAGCCGGGCTACGACTTCGACTGGCATTGCGCACCCCGACGTCAGTACATCGTGTTGCTCGACGGCGAGATCGAACTGACCGTCTCCGACGGAGAGACGCGCGAATTCGCCGGCGGCGACGTGCTGCTGGTGGAGGACACGACCGGCAAGGGTCATCGAACACGCAACATCAAGGTCCAGCGGCGGCGATCGCTGTTCATCCCGCTCGAGCCGGAGAACTGAACCATGGGCAAGATCTCGGTCGGTGGCATTCACCACGTCACCGCGATCGCGGAGGACGCGCAACGCAACGTCGACTTCTACACCGACGTGCTCGGGCTGCGCTTCGTGAAGAAGACAGTGAATCAGGACGACCGGTCCTATTTCCGCGAGCCCGGCGCGATCCTGTTCGAGACCGCCAGCGACGATCCCGGCTTTGCCATCGAC
>JBBEEB010000054.1:10860-12661 GCA_040880995.1 Halofilum sp. (in: g-proteobacteria) | reverse complement strand
CGGCCCACGAGCCGCTACGCGAGCAGATCGAAGCGAAGCTGCCCCCGATCCATGTGCCCAAGACCGAAGGAGCGACTCCATGACCGACCCGCACGCGAACCAACCGCTCGAGACCGCGGGCGCACCACTTGCCTCGGCCAAGGCCGCGGTCGTGCTGGTCCACGGCCGCGGCGCCGACGCGCCGAGCATCCTGCGTCTGGCCGAGGCCATCGACGTACCGAACCTCGCCTGGCTTGCGCCGCAGGCGACCAACAACACCTGGTACCCGCATCGCTTCATCGCGCCATTCGCCGAGAACGAGCCGTACCTGTCCTCGGCGCTGGCCCGCGTCGACACCCTGATTGGCCAGATCCAGGGGGCCGGCATCCCGGACGAGCACATCGCGCTGATCGGGTTCTCGCAGGGAGCCTGCCTCGCCAGCGAATACGCCGCGCGCAATGCCCGCCGTTGGGGTGCGATCGGCGCCCTATCGGGCGGCCTCATCGGCCCGCCCGGGACGGTGTTCGAGTATCCCGGCAGCCTGGCGGGCACGCCCGCGCTGGTCGGCTGCAGCGACGTCGATCCGCACATTCCCGTCGAACGCGTCCACGAGACCACGGAGGGCTTGCGCAAACTGGGCGCGGAAGTGGATGAGCGGATCTATCCGGGCATGGACCACACGGTCAACGAGGATGAGGTTGCCTGGCTGCGCAAGACGCTCCGGCAGCTAAGCGCATGAGCTGATCGGGCCGGTAACACCACCGAGCGCGGCGGCGCGGCGGAAACTGGCACAATACCGCCGACCGTTCAGCGGTACGGGCAGATCCAATGAAAACAAGAACCCCCTCCGGGCCCGAGTCGAAGTCGCAATACGCCTATCGGCTCATCGAGGAGCTGATCGTGACCCTGGAGCTGCCGCCCGGCACCCGGGTGACCGAAGCGGGCCTGAGCGAGCAGCTCGGTATCGGACGAACCCCGGTACGCGAGGCCTTGCAGCGGCTCGCGCGCGAGCGCTCGATTGAGGTGTTACCGCGCTCGGGCGCCGTGGTCACGAACATCGACGTGATGGATCACTTCAAGCTGATCGAGGTCCGGCGCGGACTGGAGCGAGTGATCGCCGTGCGAGCCGCCCGGCTGGCGGGACCAATCGCTCGGGAGCAGTTCGCAGATCTGAAATGTCGGTTCGAGCGAGCCTGCGAGGCCGAGAGCGACACGGACTTCATCGCCGCGGACCGACAGTTCAACAAACTGCTCGTGGACACGGCGGACAATGTCTATGCCGCCGACGCGATCGCGCCGTTGCAAGCGCAGACCCGCCGCTTCTGGTACCTCTATTTCACTCGCTTCGGGGACATTCCACGCGTGTGCGCTCTGCACGCAGCGATCGCCGATGCGGTCGCGCAGAATGCGGAAGAAAAGGCCGGAGACGCCTCCGACCGGCTGCTCGACTACGTCGAGGAATACACCCGCAAGACACTGCACGCCCTGGCCTAGTGAGTCATGCGCGACAACTGCAGGCCCGGCCATAGGCCGGCTGTAGGTCGCGCTTCAGCCCGACCGAACGGGGCAACGGGGGGCCTCGAGGCAAGAGCCTTAACGCCGGCTACCGCCGGAATGGCGGACCATGGAGCCAGAGCCGACTGGCAGACGACAAGCCGAGCGTAACGTGGCTGCCCGATTCGTCGGGCTGAAGCCCGACCTACAGCTACATTGAGGCGTGTCGGGCGAATGGAGGTCGCGCTTCAGCCCGACCGAACGGGGCAACGTGGGGCCTCGAGGCAAGAGCCTTAACGCCGGCTACCGCCGGAATGGCGGACCATGG
>JBBEEB010000054.1:0-10760 GCA_040880995.1 Halofilum sp. (in: g-proteobacteria) | reverse complement strand
ACAGCTACATTGAGGCGTGTCGGGCGAATGGAGGTCGCGCTTCAGCCCGACCGAATCGGGCAGGAAAGTTCGATCAAGGGGACCACCGACCCTTGCAAGGGTCCGCGCATTGCGCGGTAATCCCCTACCAGCCGAGTGCCACACCCTCACCGCGCGGATCGGCGCCGCCACCGAACACACCGTTGGCGCGATCGATTCTGATCGCGGCGGCGTGGCCCACGACCGCGGACCAGGGTTCGAGCACCTCGACCTCGTGGCCACGGGTCATGAGCGCGTCGACGCTCTGGGTCGGGAAGCGACTCTCGATGCGTAGCGCCTGGGTGTTCTCGCCCCACATGCGGCCAAACAGCCAGCGCGGTCGATCGATCGCGGTCTGCACGCCCTGCTGGAAATCGACATAGCGATTGACCAGCACGGTGCTGGTCTGAGGCTGGCCCTCGCCGCCCATGGTCCCGTACACGAGTTCCGGGCGCCCGTCCTTGAACAGCATGCCCGGCATCAGCGTGTGAAAGGTCCGCTTACCGGGCGCGAGGCAGTTGACGTGCGCCTCGTCCAGCGAGAAGAACGAGCCGCGGTTCTGCAGCAGCACGCCACTTTCGTCGGTGACGAAGCAGGAGCCGAACTCGTGATACAGGCTCTGGATCATGGACACGGCATTGCCCCAGCGATCGACCGCGACCGTACAGGTCGTGTCCTGACCCATCGCCGTGGCGCGTGGGAATTGCGCCGAAGCGGAGACCTCCTGCTTCAGCTCAGCGGCATAGTCCTTCGACAGCAGGCGCTCGAGCGGGATATCAAGTGCGTCTGGATCGGTCAGGTAGCGATCCCGATCGCGGAAGGCCAGCTTGGTCGCCTCCACCACGAGGTGCACGTATTCCGCCGAGTGATCGTCCATTCGTGCGACGTCGAACTGCTCGAGGATGTTGAGGATCATCTGATGGGCGAAGCCCTGGCTGTTCGGCGGATGCTGGTAGCACGTATAGCCCCGATAATCGCTCGCCAGCGGCCACTCCCAGGTGCTCGCGTGTTCGGATAGATCGCGCGGTCCCCAGAGGCCACCGGCGGCCAATAGTGAACGCACGATGTCGGCCGCGACCGCGCCCTCATAGAAGCCGGCGCGGCCCGACTGCGCCACCGCTTCCATGGTCTCGGCGAGACGTGGGAGGCGCATGATTTCGCCGGGCTCGGGGATGCGGCCCTCGGGCATGAAAGTGTTACGCGTGGCGGCATGCTGCTGCAGCGACTCGGCGGTCGCACGGGTGAATTCGCTCTGGCCGACGGACACCGGATAGCCTTCGCGCGCGTAGCGGATGGCCGGCTCGAGAATGCGCGTCAGCGCGAGGTGGCCAAAGTGCGCATGCGCCTCGCACCAGCTGTCGACGGCACCGGGCACGGTCACGGCCGATAGCGGTCCGCGCGACGGAATCGCCTCATGCCGCTGCTGGTAATAGAACTTGGGTAGCGCAGCGGCGGCCGCCCGTCCGGAGCCATTGAGGGCGTGCGTCCGGCCGGAGGCGCTGTCATGGATCAGCCAAAAGGCGTCGCCCCCCATGCCGGTCATGTGGGGATATACCACGCCGAGGGCGGCGTTTACGGCGATCACCGCGTCGACCGCCGTGCCGCCGTCCTGCAACACGCCAAGTCCGGCCGCGGACGCGAGGTAGTGCGGGGACGAGACCATTCCATTGGTCGCGAGGAAAGTCGGCCTCGTGGTCTGAGCCATTCCCACCTCCTCCGAGCTCCGGGGTGCTAGCAGGCGTCCACGTCAGGGCGGGCGCAACTGACATGTCAGAACCATATCGGAAGAATGCAAGGTCCCACAATACGCGCGGGACGGCGCAGCGCGGTGAACCATGGAACGGTGGGAGAACAGGAAGGCACCGCGGAGTGCCTCGGCGGGCATGCGGCGCATGAGACATGGCTGATTCCTGTTGCTGCGCGCCGCTGTACTTCGCGGGCCTCCACACTCCCGGAGTTGGTTGCGCACCAGGCGCAGCATGTGCGCCCTCATGGCGCGGACAATGCTGCCTAGCTACGCGCCCCGAACGGCCGCAGTTTCTCCAGCAACACCGGCAGCAGCGCGAGGTTGCTCACCAACGCGAAGATCATCGCCAGGCCGGTAAGCAGGCCGAAGTAGATGGTCGGCATGAAGTTCGACAGCGTCAGGATCGAGAAGCCGATCGTGACGATCATGGTGGTGTAAACCATCGCCCGGCCGATCTCGCGATGCGCGATCTCGGCGGCGGCTGGATAGTCCGCCCCGCCAGCGACCTCGACCTGGAAGCGGTCGACGTAGTGGATCGTATCGTCCACGCCGATACCAATCACAATGGCCGCGATGGTCATGGTCATGATGTCCAGCGGCAGGCCGATCCAACCCATCATGCCGAGCACCATGCTGGCCGCGACCAGCGTTGGAATCGGGCCGATGAGCGCCATGCGCCACGAGCGGTAGAGCGCGCCGAACATCAGCATGATCGCGATCGATACGATCACGAGCGTAATGACCTGCGACTCGTACAGGCTTTGCATCACGTTGTTGTACAACACCAGCATGCCGGATAGCTGCACCTGCTCCGGCTCAATGACGTCGAAGTTCTCGGACAGGCCCGCACGCATCTCGCGGAGCAGCTCGTCGCGATTCAATCCGGGCAACGAGTCGATCACGCGAATACCGAAGCGGATCTCATTACCGTCCTCGGTCATGTATGGGTCGAGCAGTTGCGCGCGCAGCTCTTGCGGCACGCGGTTATACAGGATGCCCAGCTCGTACGGCTCCAGCGGCTCGCCGTCGTTGATCTGCAGCACCATCTGCCAGGCCGTGCCCAGCGACAGCACCTTGCCAGTCGCTTCGAAGCTCTCCAGGTACTCGTGGATCTCGACCATCCGCTCGAGCATCGTGGCGTTGTACCAATAGCCGTTCGCCGGGGTGGAATCGGTCGCGACCCCCATCTCCTCGTCGAACGCCTGCTGCTCCTCGTAATCCTCGATGAAGTCTTGCGGCGCCTCGATGACCACGTCGAGCGGGGTCGTGCCGCCCAGTTCGCGGTCGATCTTCACCATGCCCTGGTAGATCTCGGTATCGTCGTGGAAGTAGTCGATGAAGCGGTTCTCGACCGTCAGCCGCGATGCGCCAATCACGCCCAGCGCCACGATCACCATGAAGGCCACGCTGGTGCGGCCCGGGTGACGATGGACCACGTGGGCGATGCCGCGGTTGACCGCCCCCGCCCAATCGCTCGCCGGATGCCATGCGCGCACCGGCTTGAACGGCGCCAGCAGCGCCGGGAACAGGATGAAGGTGAATACGAACCCGGCGATCACCGAGCAGACCATCATCAGGCCGAAGTCCTTGACCGGCTGGATGTTCGCGAACATCAGCGAGGCGAAGGAGATGCCGGTGGTCAGGGCGGTGAAGAACGAGGCCTTGAACTTGGTGCGGACCGTCTCCTGCACCAGCTCTCGCTGGCCGGTGATTTCGCCGTGGGACTGCAGCTCGCGATAGCGCACGATCAGATGCACGATCAGCGACAGGCTGATGATCAGCACCAGCGAGATGAAGTTGGACGAGACCACCGTCACCGGCCAGCGCATGAAACCGATCCAGCCGATCATGGCGATCACGGTCGTGGCGCAGATCATCGAGGGCACGAGCACCCATCGCAGGCGCCGGAAAGCGAGCGCGAGCAGCAGCACGATGAACAGCGCAACGCCGACGCCGAAGGTCGTAATGTCATTGCGCACGAAGTCGATCATGTCGACGGCGATCATCGGTACGCCGCCGAGATGGATCTCGGCACCGTCACGGTATTGGTCCAATAGGCCCCGAATCTCGGCGACCTGGCGCTCGAGCTGCGCCTGAGCCTCCTCGGCCACCGCCTCGACCTCGCTCGAGACCGTGCGCAACTCCTGGCGTCCGGCCGCATCCAGCTCGCCCGCAGCGCGCCGCTCGCGCAGGTCGGACTGGCGCTGCAGCAACTCCTGATGACGCTCGTTCGGCGCGAGATTCACGAGCATCGCCGTGGTGTCGGCGGCGTCGTTGAGCAACAGGTCGGAGTACAGCGGGCTGGTGAGGAACTCCTCGCGGGCCTGTTCCAGCGAAACGTCTGGGTCGCGCAGCGTGGGCGGACCTTCCTGTAGCGTGTCGAAATTGACGTCTGGTCCCTGCACGAGCGGGACGTCGAGCATGCTCATCACCGACGACACACCCTCGACGGCCGCCAGATCAACGCGGAGCGCATCGAGGGTGTCGAGCGTCGAGCGCTCGAACAGCGGGCCTTGTGGGGTAAAGGTGACGAACAGGAACGCATCCGAGCCGTACTGCTGGCGGATCTCGCGATAGGTCTCGAAATCGCGATCGTCCTCCAGCATCAGCGACTCGGCCGAGGCATCCAGCTCGAAATGCCGAGACTGATGGACGGCGCCAAGCAGTAGCAGGATCACAACCGAGACGGTGATGATCGGATGGCCGAGCACTGCGCGATTGAAGCCGTTCACCAGGAACCGAAACATGCGGAAATCCTTTCTAGGGCATCGCGGGTGGAACCGACAACCCCCGCGATACATGGACGTGCCGGCATTCTAAACGATGGCCAGTCATGGGAAATGAGGCGCGACGCGGCCGTTATGCTCTCCCGTGGGAATCGCCCCGGGTCGTCGGTGCGCTCAGGGGCCGGTCCGGGAAACCCGGCACCTACTGCGCGTGTGCCACAGCGGCGGCGCAGGTTTCCCGGACAGGCTCCTAACGGTGGACCATCAACCGCTCAGAGCATTACCGAAATACCCGCATGGCCCACTAGTTTGGTCGATCGGGAGCAATGGCGCCGTAATGCAGGAGGGCTTGTCGTAAAAGCTTGCGCATCTCCGGATGTACGCGCCAGTTGTGCAGTATTCGACGCAGGTCGCGGCGGATGTAGCGCTGCAGTACAGGCGACCAGGGTGGGTGAATGACCAATCCATCCAGATCGATCAGGTAGGCTTTACCATCACATATCAGAAAATTGCGCACGTTGTTGTCGCCATGCGTGATGCGGGCGTCATGCAACGTCGTGATCAAAGCCGCGATGCCATAGGCGGCAACCCGCAGTTCTTGCGGGGACGCATCCTGGACGAACGCCAGGGCATCAACGCCGGGGAGCCACTCCATCACCTGCCATGAACGGCCCCGAAGTGGCCCATAGCGGCGCTCAACACAAGCGAGTGGCTGTGCCGTTGGAACGCCCATGTCATGAAGGCGCCAGCTGGCGCGCCAAACACGCGCGGCCCGAGTCGGCACGAACGAACGCTTGATGGCCTTGGCGATCGCTTTGGAACGGGTGCGCTTGACCACGATTTCGCGGCCGTCAACCTGACCTCGGGCCACATGCGACCGCGAACCGGATTTCAGGGTGGTCACATCCGGGCGCTCAAAAAATCCATCCGGGTCCGCCAGTAGCTCGCGGAGCCCGGGTCCATCATTTTCCTCCGCGAATCGGATGAACAAGCCAGCGCGTTGAACGCACCGCTCGGTCGCCGCCGGGGGCGCTCTCCGCCACATCGTCGTATCCCTCTGTTGTTACCCAACGAGCCGACCGGGCCGTGGCGATCGGGAGCGGTCCAATCCGAGGAAAGTTTAAAACATACATACACGTATGTATACTAATCCATGTGCGGTAGCGCGGCCCACGCGTGCGATCGGGATCCAAGCGCTGACTACTCAAACTGATAACGAGCAGTGTCCGGCTGCTAGCGCAACAAGGAGCTTCCGAGTCATGAATCCACCGTGTTCGTGGGTGCCCACGTATGCCCCTGCACGGGAGCGGCTGAGGGGGAGATCGTGGCGCATGGAGCGCGTGATCGGCGTGCTCTGCCTGGCGTTGGCGACGCCGGCCACGCTCTCGGCCAACTCCGACCCGGGTTCATCCCCGGACACCGGATGGTCACTGCGCGTCGGCGCCGGCGTGGCGACATCGCCCGATTACGTTGGCTCCGACGAGCAGGAGACCCGTGGAATTCCCATCGTCGATGCGCGTTATGGAGATTGGTTTTTCGCCAATGCAGGCGGCATCGGCGTGAAGTTCGCCCCCACCGATCGGCTGACGACCGGCGTCGCACTGCGCTATGGCGGGGGCCGGTCAGACGAGGGCGATCTGTCGCCGCTGGCGGAAGTGGACGACGGCGTTCTTGGTAATACCTTTCTCAGATATCGATTCGGCGTCGTCGAATGGGGCTTGCGACTTTCTCAGGCATGGAGCGGTGACAACGACGGTGAGCGAGTCAGATTGAGCGTTGCGTCCCGTTTGCCGGTCGGCCAACCATGGCAATGGGCGGTGAGCGCCAAGGTAGACTGGCATAGCGAGGATTGGAACGACACGCTATTTTCGCTTTCATCCACGCAGGCCGCACGCCTGGGCGTTACGCCGTTCTCTGCCGATGGCGGCATGGGTCGGGCGGGCCTCGGCACGCGCCTGAGCTACCGTCTGTCCACGGATTGGTCCCTAATCGGAAGACTCGAGGTTTCGCGCTTGTTGGGTGATGCCGCGGACAGCCCAATTGTCTCCACCCTCGGTGACCGCAACCAGTCCTCGGCGGCTTTCCTGGCGGTGTACCGTTTTTAGCAGCGGGCGAATCGAGTGACCCGACGTCCGGAAACTGGAAGTTCCCAGCGCGGGCACGCGTCTGCCCCGGGCGATCTGCTCGTCGAGGATGGCGGGCGACGCTTGGTGGCCATCGGCGATTGGACGCTGGCGCATTATCGAGGGTTGCAGCCCGTGGTTGCGCGACTCGCCGACAATACGGGAGCCGCGGAACTCGACCTGCGGCAACTCGGCCATCTGGATACCGCCGGGGCCGTATTGCTCGCGCGCCTGGTCGGTCCCGAGCGCCTACGCACGCAGGCCCAAACGGCAGAGCTGCCGGCCGAACGGCGGGCATTGCTGCAGACCGTGGCACCCGCGGCCGAGGTGCAGGCGGTGCCCCACCAGGATCGCGGCCACCCCCTGATCGATCTACTCGCGCACCTCGGGGCCGCCGCCGCCGATTTCGTTCGCCAGGTGCGCCTGTTGCTCGGGTTCATCGGCATCGCGCTGGTGACGCTGATCCGCGTATTGCCGCGGCCGCGTCGCTGGCGCATCAATGCGCTGGTCAATCAGATCGAACAAACCGGGTTGAACGCGGTTCCCATCGTCGCGCTGCTCACCTTCCTGGTCGGCGCGGTCGTGGCGTTCCTCGGCGCCACCGTGCTGGCCGAATTCGGGGCCGCGGCCCGGACGGTGGATCTGGTCGCCTACGCCTTCATGCGGGAGTTGGGCGTGGTGCTGGCCGCCATCCTGCTCGCCGGACGCACGGCCAGCGCGTATACGGCGCAGATCGGCTCGATGAAGCTGAACGAAGAGATCGACGCCCTGCGCGTACAAGGCCTCGACCCGATCGAGCTGCTGGTGCTGCCCCGCATGCTCGCGCTGACTCTGACGCTACCGCTGCTCACCTTCGTCGCGATGGTTTGCGGGATCGCGGGGGGCGCGGCGGTCGCCATGCTGGCGCTGGATATACCCGGCACGCAGGTCCTCGGCATCGTCCACAGCGTGCCGCCCCAGCAGTTCCTCCTCGGCATGGTCAAAGCCCCGGTATTCGCGGCCGTAATCGCGCTGATCGGCTGCATGGAAGGGTTCCGGGTCGATGGCAGCGCTGAGTCCGTCGGCGCGCACACCACCTCGAGCGTGGTCCAGGCGATCTTTGCCGTGATCGTGCTCGATGCCGTGGCCGCATTGTTCTTCATGGAGATGGGCTGGTGAACGAGACAGCCATTCGCGTTCGCGGGCTGTGCAACCGCTTTGGCGCCCAGGTCGTCCACGACGACCTGGATCTCGACGTCCACCGCGGCGAGATCCTCGGCGTGGTGGGCGGCTCCGGCACCGGCAAGTCGGTCTTGATGCGCTCCATCATCGGCCTCCACACCCCCGATGCTGGCGATATCCGCTTGCTCGGCGAAGACCAGCTCGCACTACCCCGCGAGCAGCGCGCCCGATTGGAGCGCCGCTGCGGCGTACTATTCCAGCGCAACGCGCTGTTCTCGTCGCTCACGGTCATCGAGAATGTGGCCCTGCCCCTGATCGAGCACGCCGGGCTCGAGCGCGACGAAGCGGAATCCCTCGCAGCGGTCAAGCTGGCGCTCGCCGGCTTGCCGGCCGAGGCCGGCGCCCGCTATCCCGCGGAGCTGTCGGGCGGCATGGCCAAGCGAGCGGCGCTGGCGCGCGCGTTGATTCTCGACCCCGAACTGCTATTCCTCGACGAGCCCACCGCGGGGCTCGACCCGATCGGCGCGGCCGCCTTTGATCGGCTGCTGCGGACGCTCGGTGACGCCTTCGGTCTTACCGTGTTTCTGGTAACGCACGATCTCGACACCCTGTACGCGGTGTGCGACCGAGTGGCCGTGCTGTCGCAGCAGCGCGTGCTGGTCGCCGACACCCTGGAGGGCGTCGCGAAGACCGACGACACGTGGGTCCGGGCGTATTTTCACGGACCGCGGGGGCGCGCCGCCCATCACGCGGCCACAAGCAATCGGGAGAGCTAGTGGAAACCCGCGCTCATCACGTCCTCATCGGGCTATTCACCGTGCTCGGCGTCAGCGCCGCGCTGCTGTTCGCCCTCTGGCTCGCCCGGCCCGGCGGCGATCACACCGAGGTCTATGACGTCGTGTTCCGCGAACCGGTCACCGGGCTCGCAGTCGGCAGCGCCGTCCGTTACAGCGGCATCCAGGTCGGCCGGGTCGATCAGCTACGGCTCGATCCCGAGGACCCGCGCCAGGTGCGGGCGCGTATCGAGGTCAATCCTCAGACCCCCATCAAAACCGACACCCGTGCGCAATTGCGGCTGGCGGGCCTTACCGGGGGTGCGGAGATTCACCTGAGCGGGGGCTCGCTGGGCAGCCAGCCACTGACCCATCCGGGCGACCAGGTGCCCAGGATCGTCGCCGACCCGTCGGCGCTCGCACAGATCACTGGCGGGGGCGAGCAACTGTTCGAGCGTGTCCTGCGACTGGTCGACCGCGCCGATCAGGTGCTGTCGGACGAGAACATCCGCAATCTCAGCGCGACGCTCGAGCATCTGAACCAAACCAGCCGCGTCATCGCGGACCACCGCGATGAACTCGGCCACACCCTGCGAAACCTGAACGAGGGCAGCGCCGATGCGCGGCGCGTCGCCGCCGAAACCGCGCGGCTTGTGGATCGCGCCAACGTCATGCTCGCCGAGCGCGGCGAACCGCTACTCGAGAGCTCCACGCGGACCATCGCCTCCCTGGAACGAACCAGCAGCAGACTGGAACGGTTACTGAGCGAAAACGAAACCGCGCTCGAAGCCGGTATGCAGGGCCTCGGCGATGTCGGACCCTTAATGCAGGAATTGCGTGCGACCGTCGCCGCCTTGAGTGAGATCACCCGCCAATTGGAAGAAGATCCGGCGGCCTATCTGTTCGGGCGTGACGAGATCCGGGAGTTCGAGCCTTGAGTGCCCCTGTGTACCGCTGGTTAGGCCTGTCGCTTCTGATCGCGGCATTGAGCGGTTGCACCGTACTCCCGGCGCCGTCGCCGCAGGACGTCTATCGCCTGCCGCCATCGACGCTCTCCGCGGCCGATCAAGGCTCGGTTGACCAATCGCTGAGCATCCTCCGCCCCAGGGCCAGCGGAGCGCTCGGCAGCGCACGCATCGTCGTGATTCCGCAGGACCACCGCATCAGTGCCTACGGCGGCAGCCGCTGGTCCGCGACCGCGCCCGTCTTGTGGCGCGACTACCTCCTCGATGCGTTCCGCAAGGACGGTCACATCGACCGGCTCAGCGGCGACAACGAGGACGTGCGCACGGACTGGGAGCTCGGCGGCGTGCTCCGGTCCTTTCACACCGAGTATCGGGAAGGCGAACCCCATGTCGTGATTGAGTTCGACGCGCGACTCGTCGATGCTCGCAGCCGTCAGATCGCGGCGAGCCGCCACTTCTCCGTAGTGCAAGCGGTCGAAGGCGAACAGGTACCGCAGGTCGTTGAGGCCTTCGGCCGCGCCGCGGACACAATGGCGCGACAGATCACCGATTGGACGGTGCAACAGCTTGCATCAGCCGGCACTCGCGGTTAACCGGTCGACGGCGACCCGCATCCGACACGAGGCGCCCACGAAAGACCTCTCTTCACGCGGACCGTAGGGGCGTCCCTGGTCCCCCATGGCGACCGCCGAGCAAGGCGTTATCATCGGGTGGATGCAGACACGAGAGATGCTCGAACGATTGGGGCTGTGGCGCGCGGGCGAGGATGGTCCGGTCGCCCCCGAGACGTTGCAACTCGACGATGACGGCGTCGTGCCCAACAGCCCACTGCCGGTCCTGCTTTATCGGGGCGAGCCGGCGCCGGGGGACGACGCCACGGCGACCTTCGAACACCTGTTCACCGCCCATCGCTGGCCGGCGCAATGGCGCGGCGGCGTGTTCCCGTTCCACCACTACCACTCGCGGGCGCACGAGGCACTGGGCGTGGGCGCCGGCTGGGCACGCATTCAGCTCGGCGGCGAGCACGGACCGACCGTGGAAGTGAGCGCGGGCGACGCGATCGTCCTGCCCGCGGGTACCGGCCACTGCCGCATCAAAGAGGAAGACGAGTTCACCGTGGTCGGCGCCTATCCGGCCAACCAGCCCGAATGGGACCTATTGCGCGCCGACCCGCGCGAGCACGATGCCGCGGTCGAGCGCATCGCACGAGTGCCCCAGCCCGAAGCGGATCCGGTCGACGGCGCCGA
>JBBEEB010000053.1:0-4909 GCA_040880995.1 Halofilum sp. (in: g-proteobacteria) | reverse complement strand
CGCTCAGAGCGTTACCGAAATACCCGCACGGCCCACTAGGGCCCGCCCGGTTCCATCCAAGCATGGACGGCTACGTCCATTCCGTTGTGCTACGTTTGCCTCCGCGGGCCAACGGTGCGCCCGGGAGGACGGCAGCGGAATGGTCCACGGCGAAGCCAGCACCGAGATTGCGCGCCCGGTCGAGACCGTGTTCGCGTTCGTCGTCCGCGACTTCTTCGAGAATTACCCGCGCTGGTCCCCCGAGGTCCGCAGCGTCGAGCCGCTCGACGCGAACGGCAACCCGGTGGCCTCCAGCCCCCCGCCGATCCGTGTGGGCAGCCGTGCGCGGCAGATCCGCGTCGATCATGGCCGCCGTAGCGACACGATCGTGCAGACCGTGGCGCTCGAGCCGAACCGGCACGTCGCCTTCACCTCGCATGGCAGCCCGGCGTTCACCAGCGCCTTCGATTTCATACCCCGTGGCGACGCCACCGCGCTGCAATTTCACTTCGCCCTGACCGAACTCAAACTCTACATGCGCCCCTTCGAGAGCCTGATCCGCCGCGCCATCCAGGACGGGACGGAGCGGACCGTCACGAATATCCGCGCATTGATCGAGGCGGAGCGGTAAGCGCTCGAGTTTGGGCGTAACGCCGCGTCCATGCGGCGGCCGGTACTTACCAAGGTTCGGGTGAGTAACACCCTTCCGTTCGGTCGTGCTCGCCCCCATATAAATATGTCGTAATGCAACTGCAAGGTATCGGTAACGCCGTCTATACCAAAGTGAACCCCATTCGCGGCCCTTAGGCCGCTACCGTCTTAGGGAGGAAATCATGCGCACTTGGATAGGCATGCTCGCCGCGAGCACCGGCCTCGCGCTCGCACTGGCCGGCCCAGCCACTGCGTCGGCGGCGACAGTGCCGGACTTTACCCGGATCGTTGAGGACAACCGCGCGGCCGTGGTGAACATCGCCACTACCCAGAACATCGAGCGCGACCAAAGCGAGCTCGGGCTCCCCGAGGGTATGCTCGAACAGTTACCGCCGGGACATCCCCTGCGCGATTTCCTCGAGCGCTTCGGCGGCCGCGGCAACGGCAACGGCGACGCGCCGCAGCAGCGCCAGGCGCAGTCATTGGGCTCTGGGCTGATCACGACCTCCGACGGCTACATCATGACCAACGCGCATGTCGTTGCCCAGGCAGACGAGATCGTGGTCAAGCTGCATGACAACCGCGAGTTGGACGCCGAGGTCGTAGGCGTGGACGAGCGTTCCGACGTGGGCCTGCTCAAGATCGACGCCACGGACCTGCCGACGGCCACCATCGGCAACTCCGATGACTTGCAGGTGGGCGAATGGCTACTGGCCATCGGCGCGCCCTTCGGCCTCGATTACACCGCGACGCAGGGCATCGTCAGCGCGCTCGACCGCAGTCTGCCGAACGATACCTACACTGCGTTCATTCAGACCGACGTCGCGGTCAATCCGGGCAATTCGGGCGGCCCGCTGTTCAACGCCGACGGCGAGGTGGTCGGCATCAACTCACAGATCTTCAGCCGCACCGGCGGCTACATGGGCCTGTCGTTCGCTGTGCCGATCAACACCGCCATGCACATCGCCGAGCAGTTGCGCGAGACCGGCACGGTTGAGCGCGGCTATCTGGGCGTGACGGTGCAACCGGTGGACCGCGGCCTGGCTGAATCGTTCGGTCTCGAGCGCACGGTAGGCGCACTGGTCGCCGATGTCGTACCCGACGGCCCGGCAGGCCACGCCGACCTGCAGGCCGGGGATGTGATCCTCGAGTTCAACGGCCAGCCGGTGGACGAGTCGAGCGATCTGCCGCCCCTGGTCGGGCGCACTCCCGTGGGCGAAGAGGCCGAGGTCATGATCATGCGCGAAGGCGAGCGCCAGACCGTGACGGTGACCGTGGGCGCGCTGTCCGACTACGAAGACAGCACTGGCGGGCAGAGGCAGGCTCAGCAGGGGCCCGGCCAAACCTCGCTGAATGTCGGGCTGCGGCCGCTGACCTCGAGCGAACGCGAGGATATGGGTCTGGGCGACCGCGGGCTGCTGGTCGAGGAGGTCGACCAGGGACCGGTGGCCCAGGCGGGCATCCGCCCCGGCGACATCCTGCTGCGCATTGGACCACAGCCACTGAGCACCGTAGGTCAGTTCGAGGAAGCCGTGGCCAAGCTGCCCGCTGGCCGGCCCGTCGCCGTTCAGCTGCGCCGCGGCAACAGCACCCTGTTCGTGTCACTGACTTTGCCGGAGCAATAGCCCCCGCCGAAGTTCCCGAAAGTTTCCGGGTTGCGGCCCCGCGCTGGGGCCGCTTTTCTATCCCCTTCGGGCGGAGTGGGCAGCCTGGTTGCCGTCCGCGCTTTGCGGTCGACGCGGAGCTTTCCGGTACACTGGTCCCCTCTTTACGGACGCGCTAAACGGTATGCGAATACTGGTAGTCGAGGACGAAGCAGAGGTCGCGGCCTATCTGGCAAAAGGCCTCAAGGAGCACGGCTATGCCGTCGATCTGGCACACGACGGCAAGGAGGGGCTATACATGGCGCTCTCCGAGCCGTTCGACGCCATGATCATCGACCGCATGCTGCCAAACGTCGACGGCCTCTCGATCGTGCGTTCGATACGCCAATCCGGCAGCACGACGCCGGTACTGATCCTGTCCGCGTTGGGCCAGGTGGACGACCGCGTCGACGGCCTGCGCGAGGGCAGTGACGACTACCTGATCAAGCCGTTCTCATTCTCCGAGCTGATCGCCCGACTCGACGCACTCCAGCGACGCAGCACCCCCAGCGGCGAACAGACCAAGCTAACGGTGGGCGACCTGGAGATGGACTTGCTGGCGCGCTCGGTGCGCCGCAGTGGCCGTGAGATCGACCTCAAGCCGCGCGAGTTCGCGCTGCTCGAGTACCTGATGCGCAATACGGGCCGCGTCATCACCCGCACGATGCTGCTCGAGCACGTGTGGGATTACCACTTCGACCCGCAGACCAATGTCATCGATGTCCACATCAGCCGCCTGCGGCAGAAGCTCGACCGCGGCTTCGACGTCGAATTGCTGCAGACGGTCCGCGGGGCTGGGTACACGCTACGTGCGCCCGATCAGACGCCTACTTAAAAGCTCCACCTTCCGCATCGCGCTGATCTACATGGTGCTCTTCGCGGGCTCCGTGGCGGCGCTGCTCGGCTTCGTCTATTACGCGACCGCGGGTTATCTGAGCCGCCAAACCGACGCCGCCATCGCCACCGAGGCGGCCGAACTCGCCGGCCGGTTCCAACAGGGCAATGTGGCCGCCCTCGCCCGCGAGATCAGCACCAAGGCCGCGGCCAATATCGGCCAGCGCTCGGTCTATTTACTGGCCGACGAGAACCTGTCGCCGATCGCCGGCAACATCAATCGCTGGCCTGAGGAGGTGCAGCCCGACCAGGGCGGCTGGCTGGAATTCTCTCTGAGCGGCACCCGCGGCGGACCGGATCCCGTGCGCGCACGCCAGTACCGGGTCGGCCCGGACAGCGGCCTCCATCTGCTCATCGGCCGCAACATCTCCGCACAGCAGTCGTTTCAGCGGGTCATCGGCAGCGCCATGGCCTGGGGTGTAGCCATCAGCCTGGGTCTGGCGATTGTCGGTGGCCTGCTCATGAGCCGCACCATCGCGCGCCGCCTCGAGCGGACCAATCGCACCGCGCACGCGGTCATGGCCGGCAATCTGCAACAGCGCGTGCCCACGCGCGAATCGGGCGACGAGTTCGACCGCCTGGGCGACAACCTCAACCGCATGCTTGATCAGATCCAGTACCTGATGGAAGGCATTCGGCAGGTGTCGGACAACGTCGCGCACGACCTGCGCACGCCATTGACCCGGATGCGCTGGCGCCTGGAGCGGCTGCAGGCGGGCGACGATCCCGACGGGGACCTGCTGGAACAGTCGATCGCGGACGCCGACTCCCTGCTCAACACGTTCCACGCCCTGCTGCGCATCGCCGAGGTCGAATCCGGCAGCCGCAGACGCTTCACCGAGGTCGACGCGTCGGAGCTGATCGCCGACGTGGGCGAGCTGTACGAACCCGTAGCGGCCGCCCACGATCAAACGCTGCACATCGAGGCAGACGCGCCGGTGCATCTGCGCGGCGACCGCGATCTGCTGTTCCAGGCGCTGACCAATCTGGTCGACAACGCGGTCAAATACACGCCGGCTGGCGGCACATTGACCCTCCGCGTCGCGGAGGACGGCGACCACGCGGCAATCACGGTGGCCGACTCGGGACCCGGCGTGCCGGCGGACCAGCGCGACGAGGTACTGCAACGCTTCGTGCGCCTGGAGGCGCACCGCAGCTCGGCCGGCAGCGGTCTGGGCCTGAGCCTCGTGGCCGCGGTCGCACGCCTGCACGACGGCAGCCTACAGCTCGATGACAACGGTCCGGGATTGCGCGTGCGGCTGCTCGTGCCCTGTGACCGCTGATAAAAAAAGCCCGCCGGGGGTTCTGGCGGGCTAAAGACTGGCGGGGGTGGACGCTGCGGCGGGCGCACCCGGGGGTGGGTGCGCCGCCGTTGGGCACGCCGGCTTCCCTTCCGGCGTGCAGCGCCATGCGATTGCCGCCGTGCGAGCGGGGCGCCGACCGACCCGTGGGTCGGCCTTCAGGCTCCGTCCCGGGCGCTGGCCGCCCCGACGTCAATCACATGACTAACCCTAGTAACCTGCCGAGGGTGCGCGTTGATCATCGTCAATCGCAGTGCATTCGCACACGCGAGCGGTCGCTCGTGCGGACCGCGTGTTGAGGAAGCAGTGTCCGTGAAACGGCCGGGCACCACTGGTAAAGCGTGAACAAGAACGCGCATCGTACCCGCATCGGGTCGGGCTGAAGCCCGACCTACATCCACAAGGAACGCTTGTCGCGCGGTGGTAGGTCGGGCTTTAGAG
>JBBEEB010000052.1:0-30916 GCA_040880995.1 Halofilum sp. (in: g-proteobacteria) | reverse complement strand
TCGCCACGATGCCTCGACGAGAAACATCGACGAACTTACGTTAAGGGACACTAGGGAAGGTATGATCAATCCAATGTGGCCGCGTTACGCTTGCAAGGGCGGCATTGCAAGGCGCGAAGCGCAGCGCCGTATCCGGGAATACGGTCGAGCTTCGCAACGCCGCAAGGTCGCCCTTGCAAGCGTAACCCCTTGGGGCTCGAGCGCGGCCACAATGGATTGATCAGACCTTCTCTAGGTTCTTCGCAAGACACGTGCGGTACAAGCCTACCACCCGATCGGTATCCGGTCGCGCCCGCGGCCCACAGCCCGGCGCGCTTGAATGCGCCACGCGCGCTACAGTAGACTCCTGCGGTCTCGTTCGCGGCGTCAGAGGCATGTCGCGTCGAAGCAGGTGTTCATTCCGGCTCCCGCATGGCCACTGTGCATAACTCGCCAACTGCCATCCCGGGGCCAGCGCCGTTGCGTCACTCAACGCTAGTCGTTCTCATCGCGCTCGCTGTCGGTATCAAGCTCGCGCTTGCCGCGCTGATTCCGCTCACCGGCGACGAGGCGTACTTCCTGCAGTACGCCCGCAATGTCGATTGGGGCGGATTCTACGATCATCCTCCCATGGTGGGCTGGATGCTCTGGCTGACCGAGCGTATCGGCGCACACCCACTCGTGCTGCGGTCGCCGGCCATCGCGACCGGTCTGCTGCTGCCGTGGCTCACCTATCGTCTGCTGTGCCCGGCCGATGCCCGGCGCGCGCAGCTCGTCGCGCTGCTGCTGCTGTATACGCCCATCTTTCTCATCTTCGTATTCATCACGACCGATGTGGGTGTGGTGCTGTTCGGGTTTCTTTCTCTGTTCGCGGTGCATCGGGGCCGCGAGCGCGGTGATGCCCGGTGGTTAGCTGCGGGCGGCGCGTTCCTTGGATTGGCGTTCCTGTCGAAGTATTTCGCGGTGCTGCTCGGGGCGGCCTATGCGTTCCATTGGCTAATGTGGGACCGGCGGAACTGGCGCGGTCTCGCGATCGTGTTGTTGGTGGCCTTGCCTTTCGGGTTGCTCAACCTGGCGTGGAACTGGTTGCACTGCTGGGACAACGTCATGTTCAACGTCTTTAACCGTAATTCGGGGGGCGATCTTTCGCTGGGGGGGCCGGCACTGTATCTGGCGACGCTGGTCTATCTGTTCGCGTTTCCCCTGTGGTGGGTCGCGCGCCAGCGCCATGACGTGTACGCGGCGGTTCGGCGGCTTCGCCTGGGGCTATTCGCCAGTGTTGTGCTCGCCCCCCTGGGCCTGTTCGCGCTGATCTCGTTGTTCGCCGAGGTCGGTCTGCACTGGCTGTTACTGTTCGTGCCGGCGGCGTATCCGATGTACGCGGGCTTGTCCGTGGTGGCGCTGCGCCGCGCTCTGGTATTGATGGTCGGGTTCGCCTTCCTGCACGTCGCCGCGCTGTTGGCGCTGACGCTCCCGCCGGTATCGGTGTTCGCGGGGACGGCGCTGCACCGCGACGCGGTCGTGTATCTGGCGCCGGAGGCGTTCGCGCGTGCCATCCCGGAGATGGACGTTGATTTTCAGGCCACGAACAGCTATTCGCGATCGGCCGTACTGTCTTACTACGACGAGACCTCGTGGAGCGTCTTCGGCACGGGGTCGAAGCACGCACGCCTGGACGATCGACTGAGCGATTGGCGTAGCCGCGACGGCGGTACCATGCTCTATACAGAGGGCACGGCCGAATTGTCGGTCGACGAGCTGGAGCCGTACTTCGACGCAATCGAGCTGCACCGGATCGAGGCGGGCGGCCTGCCATTCGCTGTCGCGGTGGCCCGCGGCTTCGATTACGCTCGCTATCGGCAGGACGTACTCGCGCGCATTCGCGAGCGCTACTATCAAATACCGGGGTTCCTGCCGGTCGGCGGTTGCCCGTTCCTGGAACGCTACTTCCCGGAAACGGAGCGCATGAGCGCGGCAGCGCATGCGCCAATTCGCCTGTGTGGAGGGGGGACGAAGCGTGACGATGCCTAAAGGCGACGAGCGGCCGCTGGTCGTGGACGTGGATGGCACGCTGGTGCGCTCGGACCTGCTGGTCGAATCCGCGCTCGGCGCCGTGCGCGAGACCCCATTCAATCTCGTGCGCATGGTTGGCTGGCTGGGGGTGGGGCGTGCGCGCCTGAAGTCCGAGCTGGCGTCGCGCGTGCCCCTCGATCCGGCGACGTTGCCCTACGATCAGGACGTGCTGGCCACCTTGCGGCGCGAGCACGCGGCCGGGCGGCCGATCTATCTGGCCTCGGCCTCGGATCGGCGTTACGTGGAGGCCATCGCCGCGCATCTTGGTCTGTTCGATGGTGTATTCGCCTCGGACGGCGCGACCAATCTCAAGGCGGACGCCAAGGCGCAGATGCTGGTCGATGCCTTCGGCGAGCACGGCTTCGACTACGTGGGCAACCATGCCGATGACCTGGCGATCTGGGAGCGGGCGTGCCGGATTTTGATTGTGGACGCGCCCAAAAAGGTGTTGCGCCGGGCCACGCGCGACGGCGCCGATCACGAGATCCTGGTACCGCGGCGCATGGCGCTCGCGGCGTGGCTGCGCGCGCTGCGCCCGCACCAATGGCTCAAGAACCTGCTGGTGTTCGTGCCCATCGCGGCCGGACACGTGGTTACGCCGGCGAGCGTGGGCTACTCGCTGTTGGC
This sequence comes from Halofilum sp. (in: g-proteobacteria), assembly GCA_040880995.1. Classification (GTDB taxonomy): domain Bacteria; phylum Pseudomonadota; class Gammaproteobacteria; order XJ16; family Halofilaceae; genus Halofilum. Next base: position 28,237 of record JBBEEB010000052.1, on the reverse strand, counting down.
CTTTGTCGCCTTCTCGCTGGTCGCCTCCGGCGTATACCTGCTCAACGACCTGCTCGATCTGCCGAGCGACCGTGCCCATCCGCGCAAATCGGCCCGCTCGCTGGCCAGCGGCGCCATCCCGATCCAGCTCGCGCCGCCGGCCGCCGCTGGCCTCATGCTCAGCGGGGCGGTGCTCGCCCTGTTCGCCGGTCCGGCTTTGCTCGGCGTGATCGCGATCTATGTGGCCGTGACCTGCTTGTATTCGATCCATCTCAAGCGCAAGGCCTTGCTCGATGTGATCACGCTGGCGGGCCTGTACACGCTGCGCGTGCTCGGCGGTGCGGCCGCGGTGGGCATCATCGTCTCGCAGTGGCTGCTGGCGTTCGCCCTGTTCGTCTTTCTCGCCCTGGCCATCGTCAAGCGTCATGCCGAACTGGTCGACGCCGTGTCGAACGGGCAGGGCGACCCGCGCGGCCGCGGCTATCGCACGCAGGATCTGCCGATGCTCGGCTCGCTCGGCGCGGCGGCGGGCTATATCGCGGTCCTGGTGCTGGCGCTCTACATCAGCACGCCGCAAGTTCAGGAACTGTATAGCCACCCGCAACTGCTCTGGGGCGTGTGCGGCCTGTTGCTGTATTGGGTCAGCCGTATGCTCTTGGCGAGCCAGCGCGGCGAGGTTGATGACGACCCATTGGTATTCGCGGTCAAGGACCGGCCCAGCCAGGCGGTGCTGGTACTCGGGGCCGTGCTGGTGGTGGTCGCGACTTGATGCTCTCACCGCTGGAACTCGCGCTGCGCTACCTCGCCTTCGCGGTGATCGCGACCGCGGTCAACATTGCCACGCAGGACGTCACCACCACGTTCTACACGGGCCCGCAGGCGTTGTGGATGGGCATCTTCGCGGGTACGGCCACGGGGCTGGTGACCAAGTACTTGCTCGACCGCCGCTGGATCTTCATGGATGCGCCGGGCGATCTGGCGGACCACTCGCGGAAGTTCTCGCTGTACTCGCTCATGGGCGTGGTCACGACCGTGATCTTCTGGGGCACCGAGTGGTTGTTCGATCACCTGAGCGGTGGCGATGAGTTCTGGCGTTATACCGGCGCGGTGGTGGGCCTGACCATCGGCTACATCGCCAAGTACCGCCTCGACCGCCGTTTCGTATTCGGTCTGAAGCCGGCATGAAGCTCGCGGGCTGGGGCAATTGGCCGGTCGCCGACGTCCGCCTCGGGCAGCTACGCTACGCTGACGAGGCCCCGGCTCGCCTGGCCGAGGCGCCCTCGCTGATCGCCCGCGGTAACGGCCGCGCCTATGGCGATGCCGCCCTCAATCCCGAACTGACGCTGTCGATGCGCGGGCTGTCGCGCGTGCGTGTATTCGACCGGAGCGAGGGCCGGATTACGGTCGAGGCGGGCGCGCTGCTGTCGGATCTGCTGCCGGTGCTCATCCGCGCGGGCTGGTTCGTGCCGGTCACCCCGGGCACCAAATTCGTCACCATCGGCGGCATGGCCGCGGCCGACGTCCACGGCAAGAATCACCACGGCGCCGGCAGCTTCGCGCATTACGTCGATGCCCTGGAACTGCTGACGGCGGACGGCCAGACCTTGATCTGCACGCCGTGGGACAACGCCGAGCTGTTCGCCGCGACGCTCGGCGGCATGGGCCTGACCGGCGTCATCCTCAGCGTCACGTTTCGGCTGCAGCCGATCGAGACCACCTGGATGCGCCAGGAGACCCTGGCCTGTAGCGATCTCGACAGCGTCATGGCAGCTTTCGAGGAATCGGGTGACTGGACCTACTCGGTCGCCTGGATCGATTGCCTGGCGAGCGGCGGCGATCTCGGCCGCTCGCTGCTCTACCGCGCCGAGCACGCGCGCCCGGATGAGCTGGCGCACGCGCGGCGGTCCGACCCGCTCGCGCTGCCGCGCCGGCACGAATTGGCGGTGCCGTTCTACCTGCCCGGTATGGCGCTCAACGGCATGACGGTGCGCGCCTTCAATGCCTGGTATTACCGCCGCAATGCCGCACGTGCGGGCACGAGCCTGGTCGACCTGGATAGCTATTTCTACCCGCTGGACGCCATCGGCGAATGGAACCGCATTTACGGGCGCGGCGGATTCGCTCAACACCAGAGCGTGTTGCCCCTCGATCAGGCGCGTAACGCCCTCGGGGCCATGCTCGAGCGCATTGCCGGCGCCGGCAGCGGTTCCTTCCTCACGGTACTCAAACGGCTGGGGCCGGGGCGCTCGGGCCTGTCGTTCCCCCTGGAAGGCTATACCCTGGCGCTCGATTTCCCGGTGAACGCGCGCAATCACGCCCTGCTCGACGAGCTCGATACGATCGTCGAGGCCCACGGTGGGCGCATCTATCTGGCCAAGGACGCGCGCGCCGGACGTTCGGTGATCGAGGCGGGCTATCCTGAGATCGAGTCGTTCCGCGCACTGCGCGCGCAGAGTGGGGCGAGGGCCCGAATGGAATCCCTGATGTCCCGGAGGTTAGGACTATGAACGATACCGAGCAGGGCGTGCTGATCCTGGGGGCCACCTCGGACATGGGCCGCGCCCTGGCGCACGCATACGCCGCCGCCGGTGCGCCGCTGCATCTGGCGGCGCGCAACGCCGAGCGGCTGGCGCAGGATCGCGACGATCTTGCCGCGCGCTATGGCGTCGACGTCAGCGTGCATGCGTTCGACGTGCTCGATCCGGCGCAGGACGATGCGCTGCTCAAGGCGCTCGACCCGCTGCCGGCGATCACGATCTGCGTGGTCGGGCTGATGGAGGACCAGAGCGAATTGCAGGCGGACGTCGAGCGCTCCGAGCGGGTACTGCAGGCCAATTTCAACGGTCCGGTTCGGCTCTTGGGGCGCATCGCCAACGCCTACGAAGCCCGCGGGTCGGGCACGATCGTCGGTGTGTCCTCGGTGGCGGGCGATCGCGGCCGCGCGACCAACTACGTCTACGGCTCGGCCAAGGCGGGGATGACCGCTTGGCTATCGGGTCTGCGCAATCGCCTGAACGGCACCGGTGTTCGCGTGATGACGGTCAAGCCGGGATTCGTGCGTACGCGCATGACCGAAGGCATGGATCTGCCGGGCGCGTTGACCGCGAGCGCCGAGGAGATCGCCGGCCAGATCCGGCGCGCCGAGCAGGCCGGCCGCGAGGTGCTCTATTACCGGCGCGTGTGGCGCCCAATCATGTGGATCATTCGCATGATTCCGGAGCCGATCTTCAAGCGCCTCTCGCTGTAGGCTCTCGCTCGTGGAGCGTCCGCATTAGAAACACGCCATGTCCGCGGCACGAGGAGCATCGGGGATGATGGGGACAGTGGTCGTTCTGGCCGCGATCGCGCTGGCGGTGTACGGCATTCTGCTGGCGTTGCTCTATACGATGCAGTCGCGGCTGGTCCATTTGCCGAGCGTTGCGGGCCGCGAGCTGGTGACGACACCGGCCGACGTGGGCTTGCCGTGGGAAGACGTGCGGCTGACCACTGCCGATGGCGTTGCGTTGCACGGCTGGTATCTGCCGGCGCCCGGCGAAGCACGCCGCACGGTGCTGTTCTTCCACGGGAACGCCGGCAACATCAGCCACCGCCTCGACACGCTGGAGACCTTTCATCGGCTGGGCGTGACGACGCTGATCATCGACTATCGGGGCTATGGCCAGAGCGAGGGCAGCCCTTCGGAACCCGGCCTCTACCGCGATGCCGAGGCCGCGTGGAGGCATCTCACGCGCGAGCGCGGGGTCGATCCTGGGCGCGTGATCGCATTCGGGCGTTCGCTGGGCGCGCCCGTCGCCGCTCGCCTGGCCGCGGAGCAGCCCGTCGGCGGGCTGGTGCTGGAGTCGGCGTTCACGTCGGTGCCCGATCTCGCCGCCGAGCTCTATCCCATCTTTCCGGTGCGCGCCCTGACGCGCATCGAATATCCGACGCGGAAGTTTGTGACTCGTGTCGATGCCCCCGTGCTCGTGATCCACAGTCCGGAGGACGAGATGATTCCTTTCCGCCATGGCCAAACGGTGTACGAGGCCGCGCGGCAACCGAAGCGATTCCTGCGCATCGAGGGCGACCACAACACCGGCTTCCAGCGGAGCGGCGATCTCTATATCGAGGGTCTGCGGGACTGGCTCGAGTCGCTGGATGAGCGCGCCGCGCGAGAGGTAAAGGGCGTGCCGGCCATCTCCACGGCCTGACGCGGCGCGGGCTAACCTGGGAATCCCGCCGCCGAGCCCTAGGTCGCGTGAGAAGGATGGCCAGATTTAGTGCTTCGAGCGTGACTTCGCGGCCGCCGCGACGACGGCATGCGAGATGGCCGTCGGTTCGGCGTCCTTGGGCACGAACGCCGCGGCACCAGCGGCGATCATCTGTGCGGCGATCGGGCTGTAATCGGTCGAGATCGCAACGACCGTGACCTCGGGCCAGCGGCTGCGGATGGCTCGGGTCGCCTGGGCGCCATCCACATGCGGCATCGCCGCATCCATGACCACTACATCGGCGGATCGGGCGGCCAGCATGTCGAGCACCTGCTGACCGTCGCTGGCTTGGCCGACGACCGTTATCTCCGAGTGCTCGTCGAGTACGCGCGCCACAGCCGTGCACACGACCGGATGGTCATCGACGACGAGTACACGGAACTCGCCAGTCGCCACTGACTCTCCCGCCTGCGGCGGATCGTTCGGACGCTGCTCGCCCATGGCCCTCCGATCCCGTTGCGCGATCCCGGTCATTTCCAGGATTACTCCTGCGGCGCCGACGCGTCGGGTTTGAATGCCGCATCGGCCAGACCCGAGGGGCCGCCCCCAAATTCCTCGGCGGCATCGAGCAGGGCGTCCCAGAACCACACGGCCGAGGCGCTGTCGGCGAGGATGTGGAACTCGTCTGCTGCCGCGTGGCTACGGCAGACGATACCGTTGAGTCGCGCGATGGAGGTCTGCGCGATTGCGCCCGGCGCGAACGAACCCGGCCGCAGGTCTACTCCGCAGAGCTTCTGCAGGCAGTCGCCCGCCTCGGGTCCGCGCAGGATGAACCAGCAATGGCTGTCGCGACGGGGAACCGCCCACGCGGTGGTTTCGTCCACGCTGGCCGCGAGCGCGTCGATGGGCGCGGTGTGCGTCTCCAGCCAGCGCTGCGGCGAGGCGAGCACCAATACCTCGTGGTCGCTCAGGCGGCAGATCAGCTCGCCATCGGGCGTGGTCACGGCCAGGTTGTTGTCCTCGGGGACGGGCCAGCCCTGTGCCCGCAAGTGATCCAGCGCCTTGGGTCCCTTGATGCCGGTGCGCGGCAGGGGGCTCAGATCGACCAGTCCGAGAGCGGGTTCGTTCGTCTCTGGAAAGTCGGCGGCGATTGCGGTATCGCCGATCTCGACGAAGCGCGCGCCCTGGGCGACCAGGCGCGGCGCGACGAAACTGCGCCGATGAGGCTGTCGTGAAGTCGGTGTCATGGCGGCCTCCTACAGGCTCTGCCGCTCGTTGTCGGGGTCATAGAAGGGCGCGGGGACCACTTCCGCGGTCAGCGTGCGTCCCTGCTCGGCCCGGATGGTGAAGTGATTGCCCACTTCCGCTGCGTCCGGCGCGACGAAGGCGAGACCGATGGGGTAACCCAATGACGGCGAGCGTGCGATCGATGTCACCCGGCCGGTGATGCGGCCGCCGTCGATGACCAGATGGCTTTCCTCCGGTAGCGTCTCGGTCTCGGCGGGCAGGCGGAAGCCCACCAGCTTGCGCGTCGGCGTGTGCTGCTCGCGCGCCCGGATGGCGGGCATGCCGACGAAGAAGGGCTTCTTTCGACCGATGGCCCAAGCCATCGCGGCCTCGGCCGGATGGGTCAGGTTGTCCGTGTCCTGGCCGACGATGATGTGGCCTTTCTCCAGACGCAGCACGCGTTGGGCCTCGACGCCGAAGGGGCGGATGCCGAACTCGGCGCCCGCCGCGCTCAGCAGATCCCAAAGCGCCTCGCCACAGGAGGCGGGGCAGTGCAGCTCATAGCCGAGCTCGCCGACAAAGCCCACGCGCAGGGCGCGAACCGAGATGCCTTCGATGTGCCCGCTACGCACCTCCATGTACGGGAAGGCCTCGGCCGAAAAATCGATGTCCGAGTCGAGTTTTTCCAGAACCTTGCGCGAAAGCGGTCCGGCGATGTTGATCCCCGAGTAGGCGGCGGTGACGTTGGCCACGTCGATCTCGAGGCGCCACTGGGCGTTCCACCACAGCATGCGCCGGTACACGTTATCCACGCCGCCGGTGGTCGCCGTGACGTAGTAGTGGTTCTCGGTAAAGCGGGCGGCGACACCGTCGTCGACGATGGCGCCGGTGTCGTCGGTCATCAGCAGGTAGCGGCTGCGGCCGGTCGGCTGTTTCTTGTAGCCGAAGGTGTACATGCGGTTCATGAACTCGGCCGCGTCCGGTCCGCGGACCTCGATGCCGCCGAGCGTGGAGACGTCGATGAGTCCCACGTTCTCGCGCACGTTGGCGACCTCGCTGGCGATCGAGGCCTGCATGTCGGCGCCGTAATAGGCGGGACGCATCCAGGCTCCCGCGACCATCATGTTCGCGCCGGCGTCCACATGACGCCCATGCATGGCGGTCAGGCGCACCGGGTCGAACCCGCGGCCGGCGAGGTGGCCGAACTTCTCGGGCATGGCCGGCGGGCGATTGGTCGAGGCGCGCGCACCTTCGACCGGCTCACCGAGCGCGTCGGCGACGATGCGGACGGCGTTGACCGCGGCGGTGCGGCCCTGACTCGGGCCCATGCCGACGGTCGAGAAGCGCTTGACCAGTTCGATCGAGTCGAAGCCCTCGCGCACCGCATTGCGTAGATCGGCGATGGTCAGGTCCTCGTCGAAATCGACGAACTCCTTGCCCTTGGGATGCGTAAAGATCGGCCACGGATCATTGGCCGGGCCGTCACGGCCAGCTGCCTGCGGGAGCGCCGCTTCGCGATCCTCGGCGGCCGCGCGTCCGGCGGCTTCGCCCTCGCGCCGGGCCAAGGCCAGCGAGCAGGGCCCGGCGACCGAACCCGCGACATGCATGCCCCCGGGCAGACCGCGGATCATCAGGCCGTGAACGGACTCGTCATAACTGACGTCGCCGCCGGCGTGGGCGATCAGCGATACGGCGGGGGTCGCGCCGACGTCGAGGGTGACCAGATCGCACTCGAGATCGGTGCCCCGGGTGTCGTGCTCGGCGGCATCGCGCGGCCCGATTCGGAGCGCGGCGACGTGCTGTTCCTGCTCGACCGCGTGGATGATGCGCATATTGCGATGAACCGGGATTCCGCGGTGATACACCGCCTCGACCCGCTCGTCCGCGCCCGGCTCGGGCCGGAGATCGACCACGGCGGCGACCTCGACCCCGGCGTCGGCCAGGTCGAGCGCGACACCATAGCCATCGCTATTGCTGGTGACGCAGACCGCGCGCCGGCCCGGGCGCACACCATAAAGCCGCATCAGGCGCTGAACGCCGGAGCCGAGTGCGATTCCGGGCAGGTCGTTGTAGCGGAACACCGCGGGCTGCCCGATGGCACCGGTGGCGATCACGACGCGTCCGGCACGCAGCTTGGTCATGCGCTGGCCGTGGACCAGCGCCAGCAGATTGTCGGAGAAGCGCCCGGTGCATTGCGTGTCGGTCCACACACGGATGTTCTCGTGCGCCTTCACACGGGCGAGCAGCGCCTCGCGCTCGTGCGTCGCCGTCGTACCCTCGGCGTCGGCGCGATACCAGTTGAGGCCGCCGCCGAGCAGGGGCTCGCGCTCGATGAGGATGGTGTCGCTACCGGCTTCCGCCGCGGCGAGGGCGGCGGACAGGCCGGCGACGCCCGCGCCGACGACCGCGACGTCGCAGAAGGCATACTGCTTGTCGTAGTACCGGTGTCCGGAGTTGGTGTTGACCTGGCCGAGTCCGGCGGCGCGCCGAATGACCTTCTCCCACCGGTCCCACATGCCGCGCGGCTTGTAGAAGGCGTGGTAATAGAAGCCGACGAACATGAAGCGCGAGAACTTTTCATTGAGGCGCGCGCGGTCGCGCTTGAGCGAGCCCCAATAATGCTGGCCGGTGACGGTGAGACCGTCTTCGGCCGGTACGTGCTCGGCTGGTACGTTCGGCTCCTCGGGTAACTGCACCAGCGTGTTGGCGTCGTCACCGAGCAACGTGAACGGCCCGCGCGGGCGGTGGTATTTGAGCGAGCGGCCGAGCAGCCACTGGCCCTGGCCCAACAAGGCCGAGGCCACGGTGTCGCCGGCGTAGCCGCGGACGGCCGCGCCCTCGAAGGTGAAGGTAACGGGCGACTCGCGGTCGATCAGCTGGCCCCAGGGGGCGGGCAGACGCTCGCTCATGCGTTGTTCCCCGTGTCGTAGTCGATGCGTTCGGCGAAGACTTCGCTGGCCGGATAGGTGCGCAGGATCACGTCGTTGACGATGTCGCGTTCGGCGATGAACCAGTAGCTCGACGGCGAGTGCAGCCACCACTCGCGCGCGGTCCCGGGCAGGTTGTCCTGCATGAAGACCCAGTCGGCCCATTCCTCGTTGGAGGCCTCGGGCGCCGGCGACGCCACGACGTCGCCGCCGAAGACGAACTCACCGATGTTGCGCCAACCATTCAGAGGGCAGTGCATTAGCTTCATGTCGTGTCTCGCTTCGTCGTCCGCGCGTCAGTGACCGACCGACGCGGCGCCACGCTCGCCCACCTGGTCGAATTGGGCGAAGCGGCCGATGTCGAAAGCCTGCAGGATCTCGGGCACGCGGTCGGTGGCGACCGTCTCGGCCATGCGCTTGCCGCAGACCGGCGTCGCCTTGAAGCCCCAGGTGCCCCAGCCGGAGTCGATGTAGTAGTTGTCCAGTGGCGTCTTGCCCATGACCGGCGAGAAGTCCGGCGTCATGTCGGTCATACCCGCCCACTGGCGCATCAGCCGCACCTCGCCCAGGAACGGGAAGAGCTCGAGCAGGTGGGCCATGAGCCCCTCCTTGAAATCGAGCGTCGAGCGGGTGAAGTAGCCGGGATAGGGATCGCTGGCACCTCCCATGACGAGCTCGCCGCGCGCCGTCTGCCAGATGTATGTGTGCAGGCTGCCCGAGACCACGATCGGATCGAGGAAGGGCATCATCGGGATCGAGACGCAGGCCTGCAGCGGGATGGTGCGGATCGGCAGGCGCAGCCCGGCCATGTTGCCGACCACCGTCGAGGCCCCCGAGACGGCCTGCATCACGCGGCCGCAGCGGATCGTGCCGCGGTCGGTCTCGACCGCCGTGATGCGGTTGCCTTCGCGCTGGAGGCCGGTGACTTCGGTGTGCTCGTGGATCTCGACGCCGCGCTTGGCCGCGCCGTGGGCGTAGCCCCAGGCGACCGCGTCGTGGCGCGCGGTTGCGCCCGGCGGGTGATAGAGCGCGCCCAGGATCGGCCAGCGGGCGTGATCGGAGAGGTCCAGGTGCGGACATAGCTCGCGCAGCTCTTCGGGGCCGATGAGCTGCGAATCCACACCCATGTGCTTGTTGACTTCGACGCGCCAGCGCATGGTGCGCAGGGCGGCGTCGGAATGCGCCAGCGTCAGGTGGCCGCGGTTCGACAACTGGATATTGAAGTCGAACTCGTCCGATAGCCCGCGCCAGAGCTCCATCGCCTCCTCGTAGAAGGCGACGCCCTCGGTGGTCAGATAGTTCGACCGTACGATGGCCGTATTGCGGGCCGTGTTGCCGCCGGCAAGGTATCCCTTGTCGAGCACGGCCACATTGGTGACGCCATGATCCTTGGCCAAGTGATAGGCCGCAGCGAGGCCGTGACCGCCCGCGCCGATGATGACCACGTCATAGGTCGACTTGAGCTCGGGCCGTTTCGGCAGAATGGGCTGCGCCTGATAATCGCTGCGGAGACCGCGTTTGAGGAGACCGAGTGCCATGGCGGTTCGCACACCTTGCTGTGATGGACTGACGATGCGCGATAGGCGCGAACGGGCTCAAACGATATAATTTCCACTCCAGGTGAATAAAATTCATCTCCACGAGGGCCCGGCCCAATGCACCGTCGCCTGCCGCCCATGGCCGCGCTCCGCGCGTTCGAGTTCGCCGCGCAGCTGCGGAGCTTCAAGGGCGCGGCGGCGCAGCTCCACCGCACGCCTTCGGCCATCAGCCACCAGATCCGCCGCCTGGAGGAAGATCTCGGCGCGGCGCTGTTCCACCGCAAGCCGGAAGGGCTTCAGCTCACCGAGGTCGGCCGCGAGTATTACCGGAGCGTCAGCGAGGCGCTCGAGCGCCTGGGCGAGGCGACCTCCCGCCTGCGGCGCGAGCACGGCGACGACACCGTTACCATCAGCTTGTTTCCCAGCCTGGCCGTGCGCTGGCTCATCCCTCGGTTGCAGGATTTTCGAGCGCAGTACCCGGACGTCGAGATTGAATTGGTCAGCTCGGTACGGCACGCCGACTTCGAAAGCGGCACCATCGACGCGGCGATTCGCTTCGGCGAAGGTGAGTGGAGCGGACTGCGCTGCGATCCGTTGATGGTGGAGGAGCGCCTGCCGGTATGCAGCCCGGCGCTCGCCGGCGGACCACCTCCCTTGAAGGATGTCGCCGATCTCGCGGGCTGCGTGCTGCTGCACAACGGCGCGCATCCCGGCGAGTGGGGCCAATGGTTCGCCGATGCGGGGATCGAGGGCGTTGCGGCCGAACGCGGACCGGTATTCGACGCCTCGAACGAAGTGCTCGCCGCCGCCGCCAACGGCCTCGGCGTGGCCTTGGGGCGCAGCCCTCTAGTCGAAGTCGATCTCGAGGTCGGCCGGTTGGTGGCGCCGTTCGCCGTGTCCGTGCGCAGCGCGGGGTGCTATTGGCTGGTCGCGCCCGAGGCCTCGGCCGAGCGGCCGGCCCTCGCGGCGTTCCGTGCCTGGTTGCGAGCGCAATGCGACGCCGCGATGGCGCGCGGCTAATACCGTTGATGATATGTCTGCGCGAGACGCGCCTTGCAATGCCGCCTTTGGAGCCGTAACGCGACGGCGAAGGATTGATCAGGCGTTCCGCAGGGTTCGGGATAATCGTGAGTGGACGTTCAGGCAGACGATCACTCGGCCCACTGGTAACGTGAACAGCCTTGAATCCTGCAAGCGGGAGGATCGTCATGGTCGTGGTTGTATTCGAAGTCACGATGAAAGAGGGCCGTAGCCAGGAATACTTTGACCTCGCCGCGGAGCTCAGGCGCGAACTCGAGCGCGTCGATGGTTTCATCAACGTCGAGCGCTTCGAGAGTCTGGTCACGCCGGGCAAATATGTGTCCATCTCTTTCTGGCGTGATGAAGAGGCGGTTCGGGCCTGGCGCGAGCATGGCGAACACCGCCTCGTGCAACAGCGTGGCAAGGACGAGATCTTCGCTGATTTTCGTATCTCGGTCGCTTCGGTGGAGCGCCAGTACACGCTTGCCGATCGCAAGGCCTAAAGCCCGTGGGAAGGTCTGATTAATTCATTGTGGCCGCGCTCGAGCCCCAAGCGTAACGCGGCCGCAATGGATGGATCAGACCTTCCCTAGTCGGTGAGGTGTTCAGTTGGCGCGCCCGACCTCGGATGTAACGAAGTGAGCCGGCGCTGTATATTGGAACGCGCCATTCGGGTGAACGGGATCACAGGAGTGCGAATCAATGGCTGAGAAGAGGCGAGGGGACGCGGAGGCGCTCGGCCTGATTCCGGATACGACCGCCGGCGCCGCGCCGCGGGATCTCGAAAAGTACATCGGTCTCGAAATCCGCAAGCAGCGCCACCGCGCCAATCTCACCGTGCAGCAGTTGGCCCAGCAGGCAGGTTTGTCGCAGGGCATGATGTCGAAGATCGAGAACGGCCACACCTCGCCGTCCCTGAGCACTCTGGCCGGCCTGGCCGATGCTCTGAGCCTGCCGCTATCGGCCTTGTTCACTCCGCTCGAGGAAAGCCGCGACGTCTCTTACGTACCTGCGGACGAGGGGCTCGAGATCGATCGGCGCGGAACGCGGGCCGGGCACATCTACGAGTTGCTTGGCCACGGTGTGCGTGGCGCGCTCGGCGTGGAGCCATATCTGATCACGCTCTCTGAAGGCTCCGAATCCTTCGGCGAGTTTCAGCACGAGGGTGCCGAGTTCATCTACATGCTCGAGGGCGAGGTTGTTTATCGCCATGGCGATCGACACTTCCGCCTCAAGCCGGGAGATTCGCTGTTCTTCGATTCCATCGCCCCGCACGGCCCGGTCGAACTGACCGCGCTTCCCGCACGGTACCTGTCGATCATCACCTACATGCGCGCGAGCGAGTAACTGCGCAGCCGCCTTTCCCTCGTAGTTCACTGTCAACGCCTCGTCGGCATACCCAATAAAACGACTCGTTAGCGCGGCCGGTAGACGGTGCCTCGTGATCGGGCTGCGCCCGTCCGCGCGTACCGTCAGGCGGGGGTACCGGCCCGGGTTCAAAAATTTTCGCGCCAGGGGTTCCTCTAAGGAAAAATTTATGTACGATAGTGAACTATTGGGGTGCGGCCCCAACCATATCCGGTCTTCGCCGAGGAGATGTTCAAACCATGTGCGGAATCGTGGGCATCTATATCAAGAATCCGGAGCTGCGTGGCCAGCTCGGTCAGCTGTTCAGTCCCATGCTGATCGAGATGACCGATCGCGGACCGGACAGCGCAGGCTTGGCCGTCTACAGCGAAAACGGCGAGGCGGCGAGTAAGATCTCGCTGTACCACCCGGACCGGCAGTTCGACTGGGAAGGCTTGGTACAGGCGGCCCAGCGCGACCTCGGTGTCGAACTTACGCTGCGCACGATTTCGACCCACGCGATCGTCAGCACGGTCGCCGAGGGGGCGGACCTGCGCGGCTGGATCGAAAGCAATCATCCCGAGCTGCGCGTCATGAGTTCGGGCCGGATGCTGGAGATCTACAAGGAAGTGGGCCTGCCCGCAAGCGTGATCGAGCGCTTCGATGTCGCGCACATGACCGGCAGCCACGCGGTGGGCCATACGCGCATGGCGACCGAGAGCGCAGTCAGCACCGAAGGCGCACACCCGTTCAACACGGGCGACGATCTTTGCCTGGTGCATAACGGCTCGCTGTCGAACCACCACAGCCTGCGCCGCTGGCTGCGACGTCACGCGGACTTCGACTTCCAGACCGACAACGACAGTGAGGTCGCGGCGGCGTACCTGACGTGGCGTCTGCGCGAAGGTGATTCGCTACCGGAGGCGATCGAGGCCGGCTTCCACGACCTGGATGGCTTTTACACCTTTGCCGTCGGCACACGTGACGGGTTCTCGGTGGTGCGTGACCCGATCGCGTGCAAGCACGCCATCATGGCCGAGACCGATGACTGGGTCGGCATGGCCACCGAGTATCGCGCGCTGGCACGTCTGCCCGGTGTCGAGCACGCCACGGTGTGGGAGCCGAAGCCGGCAACGGTCTACAGCTGGGGTCATTGATCATGCAGACACTGGATCTGGACGAGATCGGCGTGCGCGCCGCCAATAGCGCCCTGCAGGGGCGCGACGGCGACTCCGCCGAAGCGCAATATGAGGTTTTGAATCCGCGCGGCTATCACACGATCGCCGCCGGAATCGACCGGCCGGTTGAGGCCATCGTGCGCGGCCATGCCGGCTACTACTGCGCCGGCATGAACCAGAAAGCCGATGTGACGATCGAAGGCAACGCCGGCGTCGGCGTGGGCGAGAACATCATGTCCGGCACCGTGCGCGTGAAGGGCTATGCCAGCCAGTCCGCCGCGGCCACCGGTCATGGCGGCACCGTCATCATCGAAGGTGACGCCAGCGCCCGCTGCGGTATTTCGATGAAGGGCGTGGACATCGTCGTCGGCGGCTCCGTCGGGCATATGTCCGCTTTCATGGCGCAGGCGGGCCGGATGGTCGTGTGTGGCGATGCCGGCGCGCATTTCGGCGACTCGCTCTACGAGGCCGTGCTCTATGTGCGCGGCTCGGTCGAGAGCCTGGGCGCCGACTGCGTCGAGAAAGAGATGACGCCGGAGCACTACGACACCGTGAGCGCGCTGCTGGCACGGGGTGGCATCGACGCCGACCCGGCGGACTTCCGCCGCTACGGCTCCGCGCGCAAGCTGTACAACTTCAACATCGACCACGCCTCGGACTTCTGAGGGGAGGCTCCAATGGACGACCGTACTATCCGTGAATCCGCGACCTTCCCTCCGCATGTGATCGCCGAGATCCAGCGGGCCGCCTCTGAAGGCATCTACTCCATCCGAGGCTCGGGCGCGCGGCGCAAGGTTCCGACCTTCGACGACCTCGTGTTCCTCGGCGCCTCCGTGTCGCGCTACCCCCTCGAGGGCTACCGCGAGCAGTGCGCCACCGACGTCGTCATCGGCGGCCGTTTCGCCAAGAAGCCGATCGAGCTCGACATCCCGGTCACCATCGCCGGCATGAGCTTCGGTGCGCTTGGCGCCAACGCCAAGCGTGCATTGGGTCTGGGCGCGAGCGCCATGGGCACGAGCACCACCACCGGCGACGGCGGCATGACCAACGAGGAGCGCGAGGCCTCGAGTAAGCTCGTGTACCAGTATCTGCCGTCGCGTTACGGCATGGAGCCGGATCAGCTGCGCCGTGCGGACGCGATCGAGGTCGTCATCGGGCAGGGCGCCAAGCCCGGCGGTGGCGGCATGCTGCTGGGCCAGAAGATCAGCGAGCGCGTCGCCCAGATGCGCACGCTGCCGGCGGGCATCGACCAGCGCAGCGCCTGCCGCCATCCCGACTGGACCGGCCCGGACGACCTGGAGATCAAAATCCAGGAACTGCGCGAGATCACCGACTGGGAAAAGCCGATCTACGTCAAGGTCGGCGCTACGCGCACCAAGTTCGACGTCATGCTGGCGGTCAAGGCCGGCGCCGATGCCATCGTACTCGATGGCATGCAGGGCGGGACGGCGGCGACGCAGGACGTGTTCATCGAGGATGTCGGCATCCCCACGCTGGCGGCCATTCCGCAGGCCGTGGCGGCCCTGCAGGAGATGGGGATGCACCGTAAGGTGCAGCTGATCGTCTCCGGCGGCATTCGCACCGGTGCCGACGTGGCCAAGGCTCTTGCCCTGGGCGCGGACGCGGTATCGGTCGGCATGGCAGCGCTGATGGCGCTCAACTGCAACGCACCCATCTACGTCGAGGACTACGAAAAGCTCGGCACCAAGCCGGGCTCCTGCGCCCACTGCCACACGGGCAAGTGCCCGGTCGGCGTGACCACGCAGGACCCAGAGCTCGAGAAACGCCTCGACCCCGAACGTGCGGCGCGACGGGTGCGCAACTACCTGAAGACGATCACGCTCGAAGCCCAGACGCTGGCACGCGCCTGCGGCAAGTCGCACGTCCACAACCTTGAGCCCGAAGACATGGTGGCCCTCACGATGGAAGCGGCCGCGATGGCTCGCGTCCCATTGGCGGGGACCGATTGGATCCCCGGGGCCGGCGGCTGAGTCATCCCCGATAGTCGACTCGTTCGGCCACAGAAACGAATGCGGGAGAATGCAGAATGAGCAAGCTTGAGGCGTTCGCAAAACAGAACAATATCAAGTACTTCCTGTTCAACTTCACCGACCTTCGGGGGATGCAGCGCTCCAAGCTGGTACCCGCCGCGGCCGCCGGGAAGATGGAGGAGTCCGGGGCTGGCTTTGCCGGTTTCGCTACGCATCTCGATCTCACGCCCGCGCATCCGGACATGTTCGCCATTCCGGATCCGGAGACCGTCGTCCAACTGCCCTGGCAGCGCGACGTGGCCTGGGTCGCGGGCGATCTGTGGATGGATGACAAGCCGCTGGAACAGGGGCCGCGCTACGTCCTCAAGCGGATGATCGAGGAGCTTCAGGCGGAGGGCTATCGTCCGATGTCGGGCGTCGAGCCCGAGTTCCACCTGATCGACGCGGACGGCACCGATATCTCCGATCCGTACGATACGGCGTCCAAGCCTTGTTACGACCAGTCCGCGGTGATGCGCCGTTACGACGTGATCTCCGAGATCTGCGACGCGATGACGGAACTGGGTTGGAAGCCCTATCAGAACGACCATGAGGACTCGAACGGTCAGTTCGAGATGAACTGGGACTTCGGTGACTGCCTCGAGACGGCGGATCGTCACGTATTCTTCAAGTTCATCGTGCGCTCGATCGCCGAAAAGCACGGCCTGCGCGCGACCTTCATGCCCAAGCCGTTCACGCAGCTGACGGGCAACGGCTGTCACGTCCATCTGTCGCTGTGGGATCACCACGGCGAGGTAAACCATTTCGACGATACCGAGCACGAACTCGGCCTGTCACAGAAGGCACACCACTTCCTCGGCGGCGTGCTCGAACACGCGCCGGCAATGGCCGCGATCACCAATCCGACGGTCAATAGCTACAAGCGCATCAATGCACCCGTGACCGCCTCCGGTTCCACCTGGGCGCCGAACTCGGTGACCTGGGGCGCGAACAACCGCACGCACATGGTGCGTATTCCGGATCCGGGCCGCTTCGAATTTCGTCAGGCCGACGGTGCGGCCAATCCGTATCTGCTGCAGGCCGCGCATCTGGCCGCGGGCCTGGCGGGCATGCGCTCCGAGAGCGATCCGGGCAAGCGTCTCGACATCGACATGTACAAGGAAGGCGATCAGGTCGAATGCGGCAAGCTGCCGCTGTATCTGATCGATGCCATTCGCGCGTTCCGCGATGACGCGCCACTACGCAAGGTGCTGGGCGAGAGCTTCAGCGAGTCCTACATCAAGCTCAAGCAGCAAGAGTGGGACGACTATACGCACCACCTCACCGAGTGGGAGCGGTTGCACACACTCGACTGCTGACAAGTCACCTCCTCCATTCCAGCGGTGATCCTCGATTAGCCCCACACTCCCCCGTGGGGCTTTTTTTTGGTTGCACCGGGCTGAAAAGGTCGCTGTACGGTGGCCGGGTCCGACATGCGCCGGACCCGGCGCGTTGAAAATGGGCAGGACAGCCCATTCTCAACACCCTGTTAGCGCGCGTAGGTCCCCACGAGTCGATTCATCCCCAGGATGTGGGGTTCGGCTCTTTCCAGGAATTCCCACATCGTGAGGCCGGGCTCGAGGCCGAGATCGGCATCCAGCGCGATGACCCAGAAAAAGTAATGGTGGGTGCCATGCCCTTCGGGTGGCATGGGACCGCCGTAACCGGTGCCCCCGAAGTCATTCGCGCCGGTCGTGCCTTCCGAGGTGGCCTCGTCGAGGCCCTTCAGCGAGCCCGGGAGGTTATAGAGCACCCAATGCACGAAGCCGTAGTTTCCCGGTTTGACCAGCGGGGCATCCGGGTCGTGGCAGATCACCGCGAACGACTGTGTGCCGTCCGGAGCAACGGCCCACGCCATCGCGGGCGATACGTCCTCGCCTTCGCCCGTGTGACGCTTGGGGATCGCGCCGCGAGACTCGAATGCGGTCGTGGTGAACTGCATCTCAGACAATGCGAATGGCATGGATGAAGGTCCTCCTTGTTGGTGCAAGAGACGTTAGTGCCCTGGATCAGAAGTTCGTGGATTATCGCTGGCCCGTGCGGCCGTGGCCGCGTTGCGCCTGCTCGTAATCGTGCCGCTCTTCCTCGTCGGCGTGACCGTAACATGGCAAGGCGCTTCGACCGCCCAGGCAGCGCGCGCGGTCCGTCTGAGGGGATGTCGCGCAGACGATTCGCGGTGACGCGTCGCATGCCTTTGCCTAGACGCGTCCGGCATCGGATTCAGGGGAGGAATATGGGGTCACTGTGGACGACTGCGTGGTGGCTCCGGGGAACTTCGTACGGGGATGTCCATCCACAGTAATGCCGCGAGTTCGTGCCCCGGCGTGACAAGTTCGGCCAGCGTGTAGCGATCGAGCACCGCAAGAAAGGCCTGCAAAGCTTCATTGAGCGCGCTACGAAGGGCGCAGGATGGTGTCAGGCGGCAACTGTTTTCCGGGCCGAAGCATTCAACCAGCGCCATGTCCGATTCGGTGCACCGAACGAGCTCTCCTAGGTTGATCGCGCTGGGCTCCACGCGCAGGCGCATCCCGCCTTTCTTGCCTCGAATCGTCTCGATGTAACCGTGCTGGCTGAGTTCGTAGACGACCTTCATGAGGTGGTTGCGGGAGATGTCGTAACTCGCGGCAATTTCGCTGATGGTTGCGAGTTCGTCGCCCTTGAGTCCGAGATACATCAGGACTCGCAGTGAGTAGTCGGTGAAGGAAGTCAGTCGCATGGGTCATTCCCAAAGAGTGGGGTGATCCGGGGCGTCCGTGTGCTGGAACGGGAGTGCTAAAGCGGCGCCTCGAAAGGTGGTAGCTGGGTTCATTCAATCCGACTACGGCGATTTCACGTGGTCGCCAGTTTGCTTAAAAAGAAGTATTTATGATACATCTAAAGTCGTCGGCGTTCACGCCGCCACTGTCATTTTTCACGTGGGGCGGAGCAACCGATGGCCTACGTCGTCACCGAAAACTGTATCAAGTGCAAGTACACGGACTGTGTCGAAGTCTGTCCCGTGGATTGCTTCTATGAAGGGCTGAATTTCCTCGCGATCGATCCGGACGGATGCATCGATTGCGGTCTGTGCGAGCCGGAATGCCCGGTGGAGGCGATTTATCCCGAAGAAGAACTCCCGGTCGAGATGGAGCATTTTGCCGAGATCAACGCCGAACTCGCTCCGCGGTGGCCCGAGATCACGGCGATGAAGGAGGCTCCGGTGGATGCGGCCGAGTGGGAGGATGTCCCCGGTAAGGAGAAGTTGCTCGAGCGTAGCTGGAAATAGCCGGACATCTCCGCTTGGAATGGGACCCGGTCCATTGAGCCTAGATCGCCA
The DNA here is from genome assembly GCA_040880995.1 of Halofilum sp. (in: g-proteobacteria). Classification (GTDB taxonomy): domain Bacteria; phylum Pseudomonadota; class Gammaproteobacteria; order XJ16; family Halofilaceae; genus Halofilum. The sequence goes on along the minus strand of JBBEEB010000052.1, from coordinate 9,488 downwards.
CGAACCATTCCTTGTCCCTTGGGCCGCCCGTTCGCTGGCGTGCTTTGTCAGCTTGCGCGCGCGGGCGCAGGCGGCGCGGAGGGCCCTAGCGCGCGCTGCCGGCGGGACCGGGCGGCAGCCCCATTCGGCGGCTACTCCATCAGGGAAGCCATCGGGTAGTAGGCGAGGGGTTCGCCGCGCGCGACGGTCGTGTGGGCCGGGATACACGCGAGGCCATCGGCCGCCGCAGTCGGGGTGAGGATGCCTGAGCCCTGTCCGCCACAAGGGACGGCACGTCCGTCTTTGAGCCGTACGCGGATGTAGTCGGCTCGGATCCGGGTAGTGGTCTGCTCGAACCCCGCCGGCACCCACAGGGCCTCGGGCATGGTGAGGTCGCGCGCCTGCAGGCGCCGCACCAGAGGCGCACCGAACAAGAGGAAGGTAACGAATAGCGAAACCGGGTTTCCGGGCATGATCAGCAGCGGGGTGTCGCTGATCCGCCCGAACGACAACGGCTTGCCCGGTTTGACGGCGATACCGAAGAACGCGAGATCGCCGATGCTCTCGGCCGCGGAACGGACGTGGTCGCAGTCCCCAACCGAGGCGCCGCCGCTGGTGATGACCAGGTCCGCCGAATCGGCGGCCACTGCGAGTGCGTCACGGGTGGCCTCGTCGTCGTCCGGCACATTGGCGATATTCTGGATTACAGCGCCGAGTTGCTCCGCGAGCGCGGCGAGCATGTGGCCGTTGGACTCATGGATCTGGCCGTCGCCCAGGGGCGTGCCCGGGGGCGCCAATTCGTCGCCGGTAATCAGTAGGGCGATGCGCAGCCGGCGATGCACCACCACTTCCGTCGCGCCGGCCGATGCAGCCAGGGCGATATGCTGCGGGCGCAGATGGCGCCCGGCGCGCAACACGGGGTCGCTGCGGGAAAAATCCTCCGCGGCGCCACGAATATTGGCACCGACCTCTGGCAGCATCTCCACCGACACGTGGTCGTCGTCGGCATGGCAGTGCTCCTGCATGACGACCGTGTCGGCCCCCTCGGGTATAGGCGCACCGGTGAAGATGCGTGCCGCCGTGCCCGGTGCGAGCGCGTCTGGAGCGGTACCCGCGGCCACGCGCTGGCTGATGGTCAGGGGGCCACGCTGCGCATCCGCCAGGCGCAATGCGTATCCGTCCATCGCGCTGTTGGGCCAGCGTGGCATCGAAAGCGTGGCCGAGACATCGGCTGCGAGTACGCGGCCCGCGGCCTCGCGAAGCGGTAGCTGCGTGGCGGCGACCGGGCCGGGCGGCGTGACCGCGCTGAGAATCTTCGTCCGCGCCTCTTCAACGGCTAGTAGGCGTTCCGGAGTCTTCGATTTCGCGCTGGACACGGCCGGATCGGCAGTTGGCATCTCATGTACCTCGCTCAATGAGGCGCGGCGGTATCCGTCGAGCATACGGGCGATCGCTGTCACCGTCATCCGATCGTGCTCAAGTTTGTGTCCGTGTGAGCTGGGCGTGGTCCGACTGAGGCGTACCCATGCGCAAAACGGCGATCGGCGCGCGCGCATGGCGGTTGACGGGGTCCCAGCACTAGACGCTTGCGCTCGAAGCAACTTGCGGGTGTGATGGCGTCCGGGTAGTTCGATGCCCGCTAACTTACCGGGGTCCAGCGGATAGCTTGGGCCCAGTCTCCCAGCGCGCGAGTCGACAATGAGCACCGAATACCGTTTTGCGACCCGCTGTATCCGAGCCGGGATGGGCGCCGATGTACACGGCGCGGCCCGGCCGCCGATCTATCACTCGACGACGTTCGCCCCGGCTGAGGCCACAGCGCCGCAGAGTGGCGACGATCCACCGCCGCTGTATACCCGCTATGGCCACAACCCGACGCTGTATACGGTCGAACGCCAACTCGCCACTGTAGAAGCGGCGGACGCGGCGTTGATCTTCAGCGCGGGCATGGCCGCGCTCTCGACAGCCTGTCTGGCGTTAGGGCGCGCGGGTGTCGTCTGTGTGGGCAATGCCTATGGCGGCACACTCGATCTGCTGACCGGGCAGTTGCCGCAATTGGGCATCGCCACGGCGCTGCTCGCGCCGGGCGAGGAGCCGGGGTTGGAGGCATTGCTGGCGGATGGCTATGGCCTGGTGCTGGTCGAATCGCCCACCAATCCGGATCTGCGCGTTCAGGATCTCGCCGCACTCGCACAGTTGGCCCACCGGTATGGCGCGCGTTTGGCCGTCGACAACACCTTCGCCACCCCCGTGAACCAGCAGCCACTGGCGCTCGGTGCGGACCTAGTGCTCCATAGCGCGACCAAGTTCCTGGGCGGGCACAGCGACCTGACGGCGGGTGCGGCCATGGGGGCGGTCGACATCATCGCGGAGCTGGATGCCTGGCGCCGGCAACTGGGCCAGACACCATCACCGGAGACCGCATCGCTCCTGAGCCGTAGTCTCGCGACGCTCGAAGTCCGCGTGGAACGGCAGAATGCCAGTGCCCTACAGCTCGCCGAATGGCTCGCGGTCCACCCCGCGGTCGAACGCGTTCACTATCCGGGTTTGATGACTGCCCCCGATCACGCGTTGGCGGAGCGGCAGATGACGGGCTACGGCGGGATGCTCGCATTGGATGTTCGCGGGGGTCTGTCCGCGGCCACGGCGGCGGTCGAACGCCTGCGGCTGTTTCTCGACGCCCCGAGCTTGGGCGGGGTGGAGAGCCTGGTCACGCAGCCGGCACGGACCAGTCACGCCGGCATGAGCGATGCGGAGCGTAACCGCCGCGGCATCGGCGACGGCCAACTCCGATTGTCGGTGGGCCTGGAAGATCCCGAGGACCTGCGCCAGGATCTGGAGCAGGCCCTCGAAAGGCTGTGACGAAGGCGCGAGCCGCGGCTCGCGAATTCCACGGCCATCTGTGCCCGAGCGACCACGTCGAGCGAGGAGCGAATGACTACGATTGAAGAGATTCGTTGTGGCCGTCGTGTGCCGTTTGGCCCTAACGGCGAACCGAGCGCGATTGCTAAGGAACCGGCGGATCAGGCCGTCGAGCTATTGGCGAACGGTATCGCCGGCGACGAGCAGGGCGATATTCGCCATCACGGTGGTGTCGAGAAAGCGGTCCACCACTACCCAGCCGACCACTACGCCTACTGGTGCGAGCGCCAAGTCCATATCGACGGCCGCGAACCTGGGCCGGGCGCATTTGGCGAGAACCTGGTGACCCACGGCCTGACCGAAGCGGACGTCTGCATCGGTGATATCTATTGCTTGGGGCAGGCGACCGTATGCGTCTCGCAGCCACGCCAGCCCTGTTGGCGGCTGAACGTACGCTTCGGCGATCCGGACATGGCGCGCAAAGTCCAGCAGAGCCAGCGCACTGGCTGGTACTACCGTGTGCTCGAACCCGGCTTCATTGCTCCCGGTGACCCATTGGAACGGATCGAACGCCCACATCCGGACTGGCCGCTCAGCCGCATCCTCGAAATGTTCTACGACGACCCGCTGAATCGCGAAGCGTTGAGCGATCTGCTCGCCGTGGAGGCGCTGGCCGAGTCATGGCGCGGGCTGATCGGCCGGCGCCTGGAAAAGAACGAAGTCGAACGGTGGGCGCCACGTCTGGACACCCCCGCGAAGGCCTGACTCCGCCCAACTCATCATGCAGGCCCGCCGTTATCAGCGCGGGGTGCGCTCGCATGCCGACCCGTGCCATGATGCGCTTCGAATAATACGAACAAGCGGCGGCGACGTGCCATTGGGCGAGGGACCGATCCCGCGTCGCGCATGGGAAGCTGCCGCGCAGACCAAGGAACGGCTATGGACGCCGCTCTCATTGGCAGCGAAATCCAGTGCGCGAACGACCGATCGTTCGAGCCTCGCCCTGAACTAAGCGGCGCGAGGCGAGCGCCGGCGCGGAACGAAACCCGCCCAAATCATTCTCCCCGAGAATCGGCCCATTCGTCCGACAGCTACGCGGCAAGGGTCAGGTCTAGGATCGTAGCATCGTGAGCCGGCCACCTTACAGTTACCGCTACAAAGCTATACCTGACTCCAATCGTCCTGCTGCATCGCTACGTCGGCTAGCGGCTGCAGTGGTGTTGAAGGTCCCCTTGTTATACGCACTGTGGATGCGTATTGGGAACCGGAATCGCGGCGTTCGGTATAAGCAATAGCTTGCGCCGACGGGGGACACTGATTGCCGGGAGACAGCTCACTGTACGGCGCGGCTGATACAACTGTTAGGGACCTAGGCCGTAGCGGTGAGGTGCTAATGGCGGCGATGTTTTGCAAGGGACATATATGCCGATCAACATACCGATCCAAATCGAATTCGTTCAACGTTTGTCCCGTGAGGGCCGCTTGAATCTCGACGCGGTCTACGACATTTTCTACAGAACGCGGAAATCGCGGACGGCGAAACGGGAGAGTTGATTGCAGTGGATCGCGGGTGGAGATTATCGCAATGGTTGGCGGGTGGAGAACTTCGACAGCTTCGGCGGCGTATGGCGGCCCATGCCCTGGCACTTCCGCACGCTGGAATCCTGGGCCGAAGTGCTCCATGAATCCGGCTACTCAGTCGCGAATCTACACGAGCCCAGCCACCCACACACGCATGCGCCGCTGTCATTTCTATTCATTGCCGAGCCCACCTGGTAGTGGGTCCATGAAATGGAGATTAAGCTGAGAATGGCTCATACCGACGAGGCCTATGAAAAGGCCTCGCTCATCAAGCCTACGGACTTTGGCTACATCCACTTTGCCGCAGAGGTAGACCGCCGCTACCCGTTTCTTCCCGCCAGTCGGCCTAAACGCGCGCTCCTGAGAGACTGCAAGCGCCTTTGTCGTGCGCTCGAACGTAGGGAAGACGTCAGAAGTGCCACGGTGTTCAAGGCCTTGCTTATTCCTCCCGGACGGGGCGAGTACCTGAAGCAGCGGCCGAACGTCCACGTCGCCCGGTTCGATGTAACTATCCTCATCGAGACGCCCACGCTCGCAGACGTGCATGCGCTGATGGGCAGTGCGGAATTCTCTGCCCTAGAAGGCCGTGTACGGAACACGGCCCACTATTCCCATTTGATTGCCGCCAGCAATGCAAGGCAGATCGGCCCCGTCGATCACGAGCGTGACGGCGTGTTCTTGTTCAACTACTTCGTCGCGGACGACACCGAGCAGAATCTGGCAGTTTGGGAATACACAGCCGGATGGTTCGAGACCGAGACGGGTCTGGATAACTCGACGTTGCTACTCCCGCTGGAGAGTTCGGAGTCAGAGTACTCTATGATCAATCACTGCCGATGGGATCGCCTGCGGGATATCATGCCATCGCTGCTGTTGAAGCCATCGTTTCGGTCATATGTCTTGGCGAACTTCGAGGCGAACAATACGGCAGCGATCCCGATTCTCTACCGTCTAGCTTGAAGTAGACCATGGGGCGTATTGCCGTGCTGCTTCACGGCGACGATGCGGAAACTTGTAGATATGCCGAACAAGGCGATTTCTCCGGGTGTAGTGCACAGCGTTCCAGACGATTTGCGGGCGGTTCTGGTCGACGACGAGATCGCCGTGGAGCGCTGGGAAGATATTACACCGCTGGCGCGTAATGAATGGATCTGTTGGGTCGAGGACGCCAAGAAGCGCGAAACGAGACGGCATCGGATCGAGCGGCTGCGTAGCGAACTCAAGGAAGGTAAGCGCCGGCCATGCTGTTGGCCTGGATGTCCGCACCGGGAAAAGAACGGCAGGCCTCAGTAAGTCGTCGCACGCTCCATTACGAGGCCCGCGGGCCTCACCTCAGCAGGAGTGCGCTTGGTCGCGCCGGTTTGCATCTGCAGCGTATCGGTTTTTCAGTGTTCGATTGTTGACGGGTTCCGGCGAGTGCTCGAAGCTGGAGGCGCTAGCTAGAGTGGTATTCCGGCGGCGGCTCAGGAGGGGGTATGTGGAAAGACCTCGACTCGAATTCGGTTGGCGGGGCGTTTACGTCTGGCCCGTTCTCGTCCGCACGGCCCGGGTTGTCGGCCGAGATCGATGCGGCGTTGGGTAACGTGGACGTCATCGCATGGCTGACTCCGGATGAGATCGCCCAGATTCGCGATCTGAAGGCGCGTGGCGAAGCGCTTCATCGCCAGGGCAAGCCGGAAGCCTCGGAGGCGGCATTCCGCTGGGCGCAGGCGATTCTTGCAATCAACTAAAAATGTTCCGTCGATCCGCGGAGTTCGTCGGCGGGTCTTCGTGGCCCAGGCGGGAAACGGCCGCTTGACCACATGTCACGATTTTCCGCGGGAGGGCCGATGTTGACATCGCGCCGCAGCGCTTTCGTTCTTTTGATCGGCCTGACCGCATCTATTTTGCCGATCTTCGAAGCGGGCGCCGCCGAGCGAGAGGCGCTGACGCCGGCCATCGACGCCTGGGGTGAACATCCGCGGGTGCATGCGGTCATCGTCGCGCGCGATGGTGAACCGATCGTGGAAGAGGTCTTCGCGGGACCGGGGCTCGATATGCCCGTGAACGTGAAGTCGCTCGGCAAGACGTTCATGGCCGCGCTCACCGGGGCCGCGATCCACCAAGGCGTGGTCGAGGGCGTGGATCAGCCGATTACGGCGCTGCTCGGTCCGCGCGTTCCGGATGATGCGGGTGCGCGGCTCGGCGAGGTTACGGTGGCCCACCTGCTGTCGATGAGTTCCGGGCTTGAGCGGACTTCGGGTTCCGGATACGGCGCCTGGGTCAATAGTGCCAACTGGGTTGAGTACGCGCTTACTCGCCCATTCGTGGAGGTCCCGGGTGAGCGCATGCAGTACTCCACCGGGGATTTCCATATCCTTGCGGCTGCGCTCACGGAAGCGAGCGGGCGTAGCGTGCTGGCGCTCGGGCGGGACTGGATCGGTGCTCCGCTCGACATCCGCATACCGGCCTGGGATCAGGATCCGCAGGGGATCTACTTCGGCGGCAACAACATGCTGCTGAGCCCGCGCGCCCTGGTCCAGCTCGGCGAACTGTACCGGAACGATGGCATGGTCGATGGCCAACGGGTACTGCCGAGGGGCTGGGTCGAGTCGTCGTGGTCACCGCGCGTCCGTTCGCCCTGGAGCGGCGATCAGTACGGTTTTGGCTGGTTCATTCGCCGGGTGGACGGGCTCGACATCTACCACGGGCGCGGTTACGGCGGGCAGATGCTGTACGTCGTGCCCGCGCTGGAACTGACCGTGGCGATCTCCGCGGATCCCTCGCCACCGTCGCCGCCCGGCAGCGCCGTCGATCGCCTACACGCCGTTCTCGAGCAGCATGTGATTCCTGTGCTGCGGGAGCACGACTGACCAGGCGCAGTTCATCTTGTCGGCGTGGCAGGCAAGGCGAGCGTTTGAATCGGCGGTCACGCGAACGCGGGCGTGGTTTGATCGAGCGGTGCCACCTACCGGTGGGAAACGTTCAGGTACTGGGGTACGCGCGCCGAGTCGTCTCGGGCCGTACAGCAGAGCGACCCTCGCGGCACCGATCGAGCGCATCCGTGAATCGGGGACGTCGCTCCGTGTTCCGGTGCCGCGAGCGTCACAGGACCAAGAGGATGTGGCGCCTCTTGGCACTCCGAACTTAGAACTGGATGAACCTCCAGTCGGACTCGTCGAGTTCGCCGTCGTCATTGAGGTCCTGATTGTTCGCTTGCTCTTCCGGCGCGCCGGCATCGACCGCCTCTTCAACGGTGATCGCTCCATCGCCGTCTTCGTCCACCTCGCTGAATTCGGGCTTCTCGTCGGAAGCGACCGCGGCGGCCAGCGGGGCGGAAAGTGCGAGTGCCATCAGCATGCCTTTCACGGGAATCAGTTTCATGAGTGAGCTCCTTGTGCTGTCGAGTGAGCCTCGTTGAATGCGCGCGCCACCGGGTCACGGTCGAGCCCGCGGCTTGGGTTGCCGTGGAGTCGATGGTCCGCGTGGCGGCTGTGATTCGCCGTCCGTTCGGTAGCCATTGCCCGCTAGGCGTATGGCTCGCCCGGGCGACGAGACAAAAGGCTAGCAACATGGAAATGAAAGCCCACGTTACGGATGTGTAAGTGCCGGCCTCATTGGATGGCGTGTGTCGGGCTGCTATGTCTGAATGAGGCTTTTCTAAGGTCCGGGGTAGTAACTCGAAGGCAGGGCGGTGGCCCGGACGAGGGCCACCGCCCGCGAACGAACTGGCAACCACCCGAGACCTCGACGGTTCGCGGGCAGTGCCCGCTCCCTACCGTTGCTTGGAGACTCGGTGAGCGATACGGCAGGGCGGGTGCCGAAGGGTCGCGGCGGAGCGGGCGTGCGGTCCGAGTTCGGGTGGGCGATAGAGCCGTCGAAGCACCAATGCGAGAATAGCGGGTATACAGCGCCCCTGAAGGCGCCACGCGCGCAGCGCAAGATCCAGACACCCAACTACAAGTCGGTGAAATTCATGGCGAAAAAATACGATGTTCTGATCCTGGGGGCCACGTATGGTTCTCTAATGGCGCTCAAGCTGTCGCTCGCGGGGCACAACTGCAAGCTGGTGTGTCTGCCGCAGGAGGCGGAACGGATCAACGCCGAGGGGCTGCGCGTGCGGATGCCGGCGAAGGGCGTCGAGGGCGTGGTGGAAGTGGAATCGCGCAAGGCCCCCGGCGCCGTCTCCGCCGCCGGTCCGGGTGAGGTGAACCCAGCCGATTACGATCTGGCGGTGCTGGCCATGCAGGAGCCGCAGTACCAGGCGCCGGGCGTGCGTGAGCTGATGCAGAAGCTGGCCCAGTCCGGCGTGCCCTGCCTCTCGCTGACGAACATACCGCCGCTGACCTACATGGGGCGCGTCCCGGGCGTGGACGTCGCGGCCCTGCGCGGCGCCTATACCGATCCCACCATCTGGGACGCATTCGATCCGGCGCTGATGACGGCTTGCAGCCCGGACCCGCAAGCCTTCCGCCCGCCCGAGGAGGCGGCGAACGTGCTGCAGGTGTCGTTGCCGACCAACTTCAAGGCCGCGCGCTTCGAGTCGGACGCCCACACGGCCATGCTGCGGGACCTGGAGGCGGATATCGACGCGGTTCGTTACGAGACCGACGGCGGCGCGGTCGAGCTGCCCGTGAAGCTGAATGTGCATGAATCGGTGTTCGTGCCAATGGCGAAGTGGAGCATGCTCATTACCGGCAACTTTCGCTGCGTGCGCCAGGACGACCTGGTCACCGTCAACGAGGCGGTCAACGAGGACGTGGAACGCTCGCGCGCGGTGTACGACTGGGTGGTCGATGTCGTGCTGGGTCTCGGTGCCGCACCCGAGGATCTGGTGGCGTTCGAGAAGTACGCCAAGGCAGCCGAGTCGTTGGTCCGGCCCTCGTCGACGGCGAAGGCACTGCTCGCCGGCGCCTCGAACATCGAGCGTGTGGACCGGCTGGTGCAGGCCATCGCCCAGCAACAGGGCAAGCGGCGCCCCGAGCTGGATGAGGTCGTGGAGCAGGTGGACGCGCGCCTCGAGTCGAACCGGGTAGCCGCGTAGGGCCGCGAGCGCCGAGGCTTACGGGCGAGCCAGGCCCCCGGGG
>JBBEEB010000051.1:0-4951 GCA_040880995.1 Halofilum sp. (in: g-proteobacteria) | reverse complement strand
CTCATGTGCCAGTGAAAATTCTTGGTCTTCACGTAGACAGCGAAGACGTCCGCCAGCAACGGGTTGAGCTGCTCGGCGATCTGGCTGACCGCCACCTCGTCGAGGTCGCTCGCCGCGGGTCGCGCTCCCGGGGCGGAAGCCTGCTGCCCCTCATGCCGGCTCGTGCTCGATCCCTTCATGTCCCTGCACTCCTCCGTTGCGGCCGCTCGGACCCGCGCTACATGCGGCGTTCGACCGACCGCGAGGCGCTGGGTTCCGCGCATCGCGGGACAGGGACTCTGCGAGTATTCAAGCTTTCTTGTCGCCGGGCGGGCCCGGTCAGCACACTGCCTTCATGCAGCTGCGTTGATCTACATCAAGCGGCGACCCCACAGCATTTCTTGAACTTGCGCCCACTACCGCAGCTACAGGGGTCGTTCCGGCCCACCCGCGGGGCCTCGCGGCGCACGGTCTGCGCCTCGGGCGCCTCACCGTCGACGTATACCCAGGCACCATCGAGGCGCCGGAAGCGGGCCAGTTCATGGTACAGGCGGCGTTCGCCACGCTCACGGTAATGCACCTGGAACTCGACCCCACCGACGTCGTCATCGGCGGTGCCCCCCTCCGTGGCGCGGATCTCGAGCCCCAGCCATTGCGCCCGCCGGGCCCAGCGCTCGGTGAGTTCGCGATCGATCTCCTCGCGCGATTCCGGATCGTGCGTGCGCTCGATGAAATCGAGGTCGATCTTGGTGTGCGCCGTATAGCGGGCGCGCATCAGCGCCTCGGCCGTCGGCGGCTGTGCCTCACCCGATAGATAGGGCTCGCAGCAGCGGGCGTAGGCCTCGCCGGAACCGCAGGGACAAGCGTCCATCCAATCCTCCCATGGCGTCATGATGATTTCACTGCAGCGTGCGCCGCGCCGCGATCTCATCGCCCTCGACCGCGTCGAGATGCACGTCGATCACACGCCGCCCAAGCAGCGTCGCGTAGCCGTGGTAGCGTTCTCCGCCGGAGCGCGTGAACTCGAAGCGGTAGACGCGGCGCAGCGTCATCCGCCCGCTGCCGTTGCGCCGCGGGCGCACGCTGCGCAGCGCGACGGTGTCGTCGAGCAGCTGCGTATCGAATGTCCCGCACGCCTGGCGCGCGGCCCGCGTCGCGGCCTCGCGCGCCTGCATCGAGCTCCACCACCAGGCGCCGATCGATGCGACAATGAAAATGACGAACAGCTGGCTCATGATCTGTACTTACGGCCCGTATCGCGAGTTGTTCGTGCTTTCGATCCGCCGAACGAACGTACGCTGACGGGCCCTTGAGACTTTGTGTCGGGCGACCCATGGTACTACTGTTGCCCCCGGCGCGCGGCATGGCCACCCAACGCAGGAGTCGCGATGAACGAGATCGACGAACAGACCCGCACCGAGATCGAAGCCCGGGCCTTCCGCACCCTGGTACAGCATTTGCGTGAGCGTACCGACGTGCAGAACATCGACCTGATGGAGCTGGCGGGCTTCTGCCGCAACTGTCTATCCAAGTGGTACCGCGCTGGCGCCGAGGAGCGTGGCATCGATATGGACTACGAGACCGCACGCGAGATTGTCTACGGCATGCCCTATGCCGAATGGAAGGAACGGTATCAGGACGACAACCCGGCAGCGCAGGGTACGAGCAAGGACAGCTGAGCACGGTGGGCGGGCGGACGATGTGCTGGCGCGGTCCTGATTGTCCACAGATCCTCCCGGACCGCTCGGCCACAGGGGCCGCAGCGCCTTGCATTCAGTCCCGCAAAGAGATTCAATACTAGTCAGGCATCCTTCATGGTCTTGCCGTGGGCTCCCGCAAGGGTTACAGCACCAAGGACTCGGACCGATCGGTTCTCGTAGACAGTCGCATGACGGTGCGCGCCCCTCGCCGCGATCCTTGCGCGGCTCCCTGCGTCCACGAGCCGTTTCTCCGGCTTCCATTCATCCCCTCCACCCTACGTCCTAGCGTGCGGCCATGAACGACGAATCTCCGATGCGCGCCCTCTGGAGCACCTCGATGCTCAGCGGGAGCAACGCGGTCTACCTCGAGGAGCTCTACGACCGCTACCTGCGCGACCCGGCCTCGGTTCCCACCGAATGGCGCGAGTACTTCGACCGACTGCCACAGGTCGATGGCGTCGTCCAGGCCGACGTTCCGCCGTCGCAGATCCGCGCGGAGTTCTATCGCTTCCGCTCCGGCGGCGCAGTCGGCCGCGGGCTGCCCACGGAACCGCGCAGCGCCGAGCACGAGCGCAAGCAGATCCGCGTGCTGCAGCTGATCAATGCCTACCGCTTTCGCGGCCATCGGCACGCGCAGGTCGATCCGCTCAATCGTTGGGAGAAACCGGAGATCGACGAACTCACGCTGGAGGCGCATGAGCTCTCCACGCGCGATCTCGACACGGCGTTCCACACCGGCTCCCTGCACGGCATGGAGGAGGCGACGCTGCGCGAGATCCTCGAGGCCGTGCAGCAGACCTACTGCCGCTCGGTGGGCGCCGAGTACATGCATATCGGCGACACGGCCGAGAAGCGCTGGCTACAGCAGCGCCTCGAAGTGCCGCGGGCCCAGCCGGATTACTCGCCGGAGAAGCGCCGCTGGATCCTCGACCGACTGACCGCCGCTGACGGCATCGAGCGCTACATGCACTCGAAGTACGTCGGCCAGAAGCGCTTCTCGCTGGAAGGCAGCGAGTCGCTGATCCCGATGATGAACGAATTGATCGAGCGCGCCGGCCACCAGGGCGCCAAGGAGATCGTCATCGGCATGGCCCACCGCGGCCGGCTGAACTTGCTCGTCAACATTTTCGGCAAGAAGCCCGCGGACCTGTTCCAGGAGTTCGAGGGCCACGAGGACGACTCGCTCGCCGCCGGCGACGTGAAGTATCACCAGGGCTTCTCGTCGGACTACATGACCCCCGACGGCCCAGTCCACCTGGCGTTGAGCTTCAATCCGTCTCATCTCGAGATCGTCGGCCCCGTCGTAGAGGGCTCGTCGCGTTCACGCCAGGAACGCCATCAGGACCGCGACGGCCGCACGATTCTGCCGGTGGTGATCCACGGCGACGCGGCCATGGCCGGCCAGGGCGTGGTCATGGAGACCTTCAATCTCTCGCAGTCGCGCGGCTATTCGACGCGCGGCTCGGTACATATCGTGGTGAACAATCAGATCGGCTTCACCACCAGCAACAAGCTCGACACCCGCTCGTCGCTGTACTGCACCGACATCGCGAAGATGGTCAACGCGCCCATCTTTCACGTGAACGGGGACGATCCCGAGGCGGTGTTGTACGTCACCCAGCTCGCGCTCGACTATCGCAACGAGTTCCACAAGGACGTCGTCGTCGACATGGTTTCTTACCGGCGGCACGGCCACAACGAAGCGGACGAACCCGCGGCGACCCAACCGATGATGTACAAGCGGGTCAAGGCCACCCGTCCGGTGCGCGAGCTATACGCCACCAAGCTCGTCGAGAGTGGTGTGGTCGCGCCGGACGACCCCGACCGTATGGCACGCGAGTATCGCGAGCAGATGGATGCCGGCGACACCGTGACGCCACGGATCATCACCGACGAAGACTACGTCAACGAGCTCGCCATCGACTGGCGCCCGTATCACGGCAATCAGTGGGACGATCACTACGAGACAAGCGTGCCGACCGAGCGCCTGCGTGACCTGTGGCAGCGCCTGGATCGCGTCCCCGACGGCTTCGAACTCCACCGGCGCGTGGCCAAGATCATCGACGACCGGCGCAAGATGACCGCTGGTGCCCTGTCGATCGACTGGGGCTACGCCGAGACGATGGCCTACGCCACGCTCGTGACCGAGGGCTACAACGTGCGCCTGTCGGGCCAGGACTCGGGCCGCGGCACCTTCTTCCATCGCCATTCCGTGTTGCACAACCAGGCCGATGGCTCGAGCTACGTCCCGCTACGCAATATCGCCGAGGATCAGGCCGACTTCCTGGTCATCGACTCGCTGCTCTCCGAGGAGGCCGTGGTCGCCTTCGAATACGGCTACGCCAGTGCCGATCCCTATTCCCTCGTGATCTGGGAGGCACAGTTCGGCGACTTCGTGAACGGCGCTCAAGTCGTGATCGATCAGTTCATCACCTCGGGCGAGGCCAAGTGGGGCCGGCTGTGCGGACTCACCCTGTTCCTGCCCCACGGTCAGGAGGGCCAAGGCCCCGAGCACTCCTCGGCGCGGCTTGAGCGCTTCCTGCAGCAATGCGCCGAGCAGCACCCGGGCGACTACAACATGCAGGTGTGCGTCCCGACCACGCCCGCCCAGGCCTTCCACATGCTGCGCCGGCAGATGATCCGGCCCTACCGCAAGCCGCTGGTGGTGATGACGCCGAAGAGCCTGTTGCGCCACAAGATGGCGACCTCCACGCTGGAGGATCTGACGCACGGCCGCTTCCGGCCGGTGCTCGGCGAGATCGACGAGCAGGATCGTGCTGCGGTCCGACGCGTGATCATGTGCAGCGGCAAGGTGTACTACGACCTGCTCGCCAAGCGGCGCGAGGTCGGCATCGGAGACATCGCCATCATCCGCCTCGAGCAGCTGTACCCGTTTCCATACGATTGGCTGGACGAGGCGCTCGAGACGTACCCGAACGCGCGCGAATACGTCTGGTGCCAGGAAGAACCGCGCAATCAGGGCGCCTGGTACAACATCAAGCACCGGCTCGAGCGCATCATCGGCGAGAACCGCCTGCGCTTCTCCGGCCGGCCGGCATCGCCGTCGCCTGCGGTCGGCTACCATAGCCGCTTCGCCAAGCAGCAGCATCGACTGGTGATGCAGGCGCTGGGGCTCGATCCCGAGGAGTAGTGGGCCATGCGGGTATTTCGGTAATGCTCTGCGGTGCTGTGCGTGCTCGCCGCAAGGCGCGAGGATCGAGTGTAGCGCGTCCTACACGAGTGACGAGCAACGCAGCGGCGGGTGCGCACAG
>JBBEEB010000050.1:0-4978 GCA_040880995.1 Halofilum sp. (in: g-proteobacteria) | reverse complement strand
CCAATCGTGCCGACGTTGATATGGGGCTTGGTACGCTCGAACTTCGCCTTGGACACGGTCGCTAACCTCTGATTCTTGATTGACTGTAAGTGATCGCTGAGACGTCAGGACGCCTTGCGAATGATTTCTTCGGCCACGCTGTTCGGAGCCTCGGCATAGTGCGAGAACGTCATCGTGTAGTTCGCGCGCCCCTGACTCAGCGAACGCAGATCGGTCGCGTAACCGAACATCTCAGCCAGCGGGACCTCCGCGTGAATGGCCTTGCCCGCGGGTACGTCTTCCATGCCCTGGACCACGCCGCGACGGCGATTCAGGTCGCCCATGACGTCCCCCATGTATTCCTCGGGGGTGACCGAGTCGACCTTCATCATGGGCTCGAGCAGTACCGGGTTGGCACGCTTGGCACCATCCTGGAAGGCCAGCGAACCGGCGATCTTGAACGCCGACTCACTCGAGTCGACGTCATGATACGAGCCATCGAACAGCGTCGCCTTGACATCGACCATCGGGTAGCCGGCGACCACACCATCCTGCATCGCTTCCTCGAGACCCGAGGAAATCGAGTTGATGTATTCCTTCGGTACCACACCGCCAACGATCTTGTTCTCGAACTGAAAGCCGCTGCCCGGCTCCAGGGGCGCGAGCCGCACGAGGACGTGACCATACTGGCCGCGGCCACCGGTCTGGCGCACGAACTTGCCCTCGGCCTCGATCTCTTTGCGGATCGTCTCACGGTAGGCCACCTGCGGCTTGCCGATGTTCGCCTCGACCTTGAACTCACGCTTCATGCGATCGACGATGATATCGAGGTGCAGCTCACCCATCCCCGAGATGATGGTCTGGCCCGACTCCTCGTCGGTGCGCACCCGGAAGGATGGATCTTCCTGCGCCAGCTTACCCAGCGCCGTGCCCATCTTTTCCTGGTCGGCCTTCGATTTCGGCTCGACCGCGACCGCGATCACCGGTTCGGGAAACTCCATGCGCTCGAGCGTGATGATGCTGTTGGTGGCGCACAGCGTTTCACCGGTAGTGACCTCCTTGATCCCAACCGCGGCGGCAATGTCACCGGCGCGAACTTCCCTGATCTCTTCGCGGGTGTTCGAGTGCATCTGCAGCAATCGGCCGATTCGCTCACGCTTGCCCTTGATCGGGTTGTACACGCTGTCGCCCGAGCTGACGACGCCGGAATACACGCGGAAGAACGTCAGGGCGCCGACGTACGGGTCGGTGGCCACCTTGAAGGCCAGCGCCGCGAACGGCTCGTCGTCGCTCGCATGGCGCTCAGCGGGGCTGCCATCCTCAAGCTCGCCTTGAATCGCCGGGACGTCGACTGGCGATGGCAGGTACTCCACCACACCATCGAGCACGGTCTGGACGCCCTTGTTCTTGAACGCCGAACCGCACATGGTGACCACGATCTCGTTGTTCAGCATGCGGTGCCGCAGACCGACCTTGATCTCCTCAGCCGAAAGATCGCCATCGTTGAGGTACTTGTCCATCAACTCTTCGTTGGCCTCGGCCGCGTGCTCGACCATGTGCTCATACCACTGCTGGCACGTATCCTTGAGCTCGCCCGGGATCTCCCGCTCCTCGTAGACCATTCCCTGGGTAGAGTCATCCCAGTAAATGGCGCGCATGCCCACAAGGTCGACCAAGCCGGCAAAGTTGTCCTCGGCGCCGATCGGAATCTGAGTCGGCACTGCGACGCAGCGCAGGCGCTGACCCATCATCTCGACACAGCGGAAGAAGTCCGCGCCAACCTTGTCCATCTTGTTGACGAACACCATGCGCGGGACATGGTACTTGTCCGCCTGACGCCAGACCGTCTCGGTCTGAGGCTCTACACCGGCGTTGGCGTCCAGCACACAGACGGCGCCATCGAGCACGCGCAACGAACGCTCCACCTCAATGGTGAAGTCGACGTGGCCAGGGGTGTCGATGATGTTGATGCGGTGTTCCTTGAACTGCTGATCCATGCCGCGCCAAAAACAGGTCGTGGCGGCCGACGTGATCGTGATGCCGCGCTCCTGCTCCTGCGCCATCCAGTCCATGACCGCAGCACCTTCATGCACCTCGCCCATCTTGTGAGAGACGCCGGTGTAGTAGAGGATGCGCTCGGTCGCAGTCGTCTTGCCGGCATCGATGTGGGCCATGATGCCGATATTTCGATAAAGCTCGATCGGGGTCTTACGTGGCACGGTACTGCTCCCGCTAGGACGCTGTCGGAGTGATCTGGGCCGTCGACCGGCTCATGATGGCTCCGGCGGCCTCCCTCACCAGCGATAGTGGGCGAATGCCTTATTGGCGTCCGCCATGCGATGCGTGTCTTCGCGTTTCTTGTACGCGGACCCGCGCTTTTCAGCCGCGTCCATCAGCTCGTTGGCGAGCTTGGACTTCATTGACTTCTCGCCACGGCGACGGGAGGCGTCGATGATCCAGCGCATGGCCAGGGCGTTACGCCGCACGGGCCGCACCTCGACCGGAACCTGGTAGGTCGCGCCGCCAACGCGGCGGGACTTCACCTCGACCGCGGGACTGACGTTCTGCAATGCCTGGTCGACGACTTCGACCGGATCGCCACCGCGACGTTCGGTGATCTCATCGAGCGCACCATAGGCGAGGCGCTCAGCGACCGACTTCTTGCCGTCGCGCATGAGCATGTTGATGAATTTGGCCAGTTTGACGTCCCCGAACTTCGGATCGGGGAGCATCTCGCGGCGCGGTGCACTGGTTCGTCGAGACATGGTCGATTTTTCCGTTTAGCTCTTCGGCCGCTTGGTGCCGTACTTGGAGCGACCCTGGCGTCGGTTCTTCACGCCCTGGGTATCGAGGCTGCCGCGCACCGTGTGGTAACGCACGCCCGGCAGGTCCTTTACACGACCGCCGCGGATCAGCACCACTGAGTGCTCCTGCAGGTTGTGCCCCTCACCGCCGATATACGAAGTAACCTCGTAACCATTGGTCAAGCGCACACGGGCGACCTTACGCAGGGCCGAGTTCGGCTTCTTCGGCGTGGTTGTGTAGACACGCGTACACACGCCGCGCTTCTGCGGCGAGCTTTCGAGCGCCGGGGTATTGCTCTTCTCGTGGATGCGCTTGCGCGGCTTGCGCACGAGCTGATTGATCGTCGCCATAGAGAACTCTTGGTTGAACGGTCGAACGCCTACCCCGTGCCGGGCCATGCTGCTGACCAAGCGCGATGTCGGCGCTACCCCAAGGAAACAGTTCGGCAGAAGCCTGACCGAGCAACCTGCGCATAGCGGGCGCGATGAGCGCGCCATGCCAGGTTGTTCAGGCAGGCACCTAGTCCGTCCTGCACCAGAAAAAGAGGCGAAATTCTAGGGGTCCGCCCGGCGGGTGTCAATCGACGATCCCGCTGCGGTGCCCCTTCAATGGACGCGGACACCCACGGCCGCCGGCGCCCCTACGGCGGCGACCGCGAGTGGTGCCCGCGCTACACGTCCTGCTCTTGCTCCTGAGTCTGCTCCGCGTCGGACACCCCCTCCTCGTCCGGGAGCGCCTCGTTGTCGATCACACGCTCGTCGGCCTTGGCCGGGTCGGCCGCGGTCTCCGCCACCGGCGCCTCGTCCATGAACGGCGTCTCGACCTGAGGACGCTGGCGCTTGCGCCGTCGCTCCTGATGATGAGCGAGGCCGCTGCCGGCCGGGATCAACCGGCCCACGATGACGTTCTCCTTGAGACCACGCAGATCGTCGCGCGCACTGCGCACCGCTGCCTCGGTGAGAACGCGGGTCGTCTCCTGGAACGAGGCCGCCGAGATGAACGACTCGGTCACCAGCGAGGCCTTGGTGATGCCGAGCAGCAGGTGGTCGTACTTGGCCGGGGCCTTGCCCTCGGCCTCCATCTGCTCGTTCATCTCCAGTACCCGGGAGTAATCCGGCTGCTCGCCGCGCAGCATCTTGGTGTCGCCCGGCTCCAGGATCTCGACCTTGCGCAGCATCTGGCGAAGGATCACCTCGACGTGCTTGTCGTTGATGTTGACGCCCTGTAGCCGGTAGACGTCCTGGATCTCCTGCACCACGTAGGCGGCCAGGGCCTCGACGCCGAGCAACCGGAGGATGTCCTGCGGATTGGGTTCGCCGTCCGAGATCACCTCGCCGCGCGCAACGTGCTCGCCCTCGAAGACGTTGACATTACGCCACTTCGGGATGAGCTCCTCGTGCTTGTCACCATGCTCGTCGGTGATCACCAGGCGCTGCTTGCCCTTGGTCTCGCGACCGAAACTCACGGTACCGGTGCACTCAGCCAGGATGGCCGGCTCCTTGGGCTTGCGGGCCTCGAACAAGTCGGCGACCCGCGGCAGACCGCCGGTGATGTCGCGCGTCTTGGACGACTCCTGCGGGATACGGGCCAGCACATCGCCGACCTCCACCCGCGCCCCGTCCGCCAAGCTGATGATCGCATCCTGCGGCAGATAGTAATGCGCGGGGATATCGGTACCGGCCAGCGCGAGGTCATTACCCTCGCCATCGACCAGCTTGATCATCGGCCGCAGGTCCTTGCCCTGGGTACCGCGCTGCTTGGGATCCTTGACCACGATCGAGGACAGGCCAGTGACCTCATCGGCCTGGTGGTCGATCGACACACCCTCGACGAAATCCGAGAAGCGCACCGTACCTTCCACCTCGGTGATGACCGGGTGAGTGTGCGGGTCCCAGTTCGACACGATTTGCCCGGCTTCGACGGCTTCGCCGTCGCCAGCGGTAATGACCGCACCATAAGGAACCTTGTAACGCTCCTTCTCGCGGCTGCTCTCGTCCATGACGCCAATCTCGCCGGAACGCGAAACGGCGACCAGATTGCCGTTCTTGTTCTCGACGGTCTTGATGTTGTGGAAGCGCAGTCGACCGTCGGACTTGACCTCGACGGTGTTGGCGGCCGCCTGCCGACTGGCCGCGCCGCCGATGTGGAACGTGCGCATGGTGAGCTGCGTGCCCGGCTCGCCGATCGACTGCGC
>JBBEEB010000049.1:0-5025 GCA_040880995.1 Halofilum sp. (in: g-proteobacteria) | reverse complement strand
CGCTTACCGCGGGCAAGGTGTAGAACCGAGCGCTTGGACTCGACGGTGGATCGCTTCGTCGCCTGGCGGCTCCTCGCGATGACTTGTCCGGGGTGGACAACCCATTGCCACACGCGCCGGGCTACCAGCCGCGAGTCGATCCGCCGGCACAGCCGGGCTTGCGGCAATCAACGGCCACGTGCTACTTCCTGTGCAGCTTCATCGAGAACCACACCGAGGGAGAACAACTTGCTCAAGCAACTCGGCTATCCACTGCCGCTGGCGCTCGCGCTGATTCTGGTGGGCACTTTCCTGTTCTGGCGCCGCCGCAATGCCAGCGCGACCGCGCTTATCGGCATCGGCGTCCTCGGGCTTTATCTGCTGGCCACGCCGGCCGTCTCCGGCTGGCTCATGCAGTCGCTCGAGCGCGGTCATGAGCCCGCTGCGCTCGACTCATACTCAAATGCTGACGTTATCGTCGCCCTCGGCGGCGGCATCATGCCGCCTGCGCCGCCGCAGCGCACGTCCAACCTGCAGGACTCGGTGGACCGCGTACGCACGGCCGCGCACCTGTACCACGCGGGCAAGGCACCCAGGATCATCACGACGGGCCGGCGCCCATATCTCGATGTGGGTCCCACTGCCGCCGAAGCCGCCGCCGGCCTGCTCGAAGAGTTCGGCGTGCCGTCCGATGCCATGATTGCCCCGGGCAACAGCAGCAGCACGCGCGAGGACGCCCTCTCGGTCCATGCCGTGATCGAGCGCGAGAACATGGACTCGGTGCTGCTGGTGACCTCGGCCTTCCACATGCGGCGCGCACTGGGGGTATTCGAGGCCGCGGGCATCGACGCGACGCCGGTACCGACCGATTACCACTCGGTGGAAACCAGCGACGCCGGCAGCTGGAACTGGTTGCCTAGCAAGACAGCCTTCGAGATCAGCAACAAGGTGTGGCACGAAATCGCCGGCCTCGCGTATTACCGCCTGCGGGGCTGGATTTAGCGGCACACTCGGCCGGGCTGACGAGATTGTAAGATGCTCGTGCGTCTGCTGCGAAAGCGCCACAGCGGGCGCTCGGGCGATCGCTCTCGTCGCATAATCCCCACTACGCTCCTCGAACGATCACCCACAAAATCGCCCGGAGCGATTTCGCGCGCCAGCCGCGAAGCGGCCGGGCGCAGGGATGCGCCCGGCAGATCGCCTCGCTGTACCACTTTCTCGCGACCGAGCAGAATAATTTCGCAGTCTCTGAAGCCCGACCTACAGTCCACGATCACCGGCGCGCTGAGTTCTCGGATTGGGCGTTCGGTTGCATCCGGGGCTACTTGCGTTTCCGGTTGGTCTTGCGCGCCTTCTTCTCTTGCTTGCGCTTCTTCTTTTTCTTTTCCGGATCCGGACCTTTCGGTTTGGTTGCGTCGCCGCGGCCCGGGTTTGGCGGATAGGCGCCGTAGCCGAAATCGCCCGCATCCAGATCGGAAAACGGATCGGTACCCTGCGCCACGCCATCCAGATTGAACGGCTGAAAGCCGAACCAGTGCGACAGGTAGCCGTGGACGTCGTCGGGAAAGCGCTGCGCTGACCGTTCCCGCTGTTTCGCCAGTGCGCTGTCCCGGTCCTCGGCAAGCACCCGATCGAGATCCGATTCGCGGATACCGAAGGGATCCGGATTGTCCTCACGGATA
Source organism: Halofilum sp. (in: g-proteobacteria) (assembly GCA_040880995.1). Classification (GTDB taxonomy): domain Bacteria; phylum Pseudomonadota; class Gammaproteobacteria; order XJ16; family Halofilaceae; genus Halofilum. Next base: position 3,364 of record JBBEEB010000049.1, on the reverse strand, counting down.
TAGATCCGTAATGCCGTCTCGTGTTCGTCAGGGTAGAGGTCGAGCAGGACCTGGGTGAGACCGAACCAGACGGGGTCATTGAGGTCCGCGACGCTCTTGTCCTGCAACAGCGTGACCAGATAGGCCGAAACCTCGCGGCGGTCCAGGGTGCCAAACAGGGCACCGAACCCCAGCGCCTCGGCGGCCGCGCCGCGTCCATAACCGCTTGCCCCACGGAGCTCCAGCAGCCGTTTTAGTCCGGCCGTCTCGCCGCCGCTGGTCTGCCATAGCACGACCGGCAGATACTCGGTCGTCGCATCGCCGAGGAGGTGCTCGAGCACCTCCTCGGGCAGCGCCGCCAGTCGCAGTAGCGCATCGTGCGCGCCCGGTTCGCGGAAGTAGCCCAGCAATGCCATCGCGTAGAGCAACCCCGCATTGTCGGCGTCGGACCAGATCTCCGGCTCGGCGACGACCGCTTCCAGGCGCTGGAGCAGCAACGGCGTCATTGCCGCCGACTGCGCAACCGCTTGCTCCATCGCCCGCCGCTGGTAGCTCGCGTCGGGCTCGTCGAGCCGATCGAGAATCCCCTGCGGTGTCAGCGGCTCCGAATCCAGCGCCTCAACGGTCTCGGCATCGCTGGACGAGCCACGGACACGGTTGCCGGCCAATCCGTCACCGGGCTCTTCGCCCTGCAGCAGCATCCGCGCCGCGCAGAGCGTACGCAGGTTGTCTTCGAAGTACCGACAAGCGGTTGCGGCCAACTGCTCCACGGTCGCGCCCTCGGCCGCATACCGCTGCGCTTCGTCCCTGAAAGCGCCCAGGAACTCGATCATGTCGGTGGCGATTTCGACGGCCGTATCGAGATCCGGCTCCGCATCCGGGTTTTCGATCGGGGTATCGGTCAGATGGCCGAAGGTCTCGCGCGCGTGGCTGAACCCGCGTGCCCACTGGCCGATCGGTGCATGGGGGCCGACGTTATCGGCGGGCTCCGACCGCATCGTGCAACCCTCCGGCAGCGCGGGCTGCAACTCCATGACCTGTTCGTTGATCCGGTTGTACAGGTAGATCAGCTCACCGAGCAGGACGTTCATACCGTCTTCGTCGTCCGCCTCGATCGCATCCGGTCCCATGACCTCGAACAGCGGCTCGATCCAGCTCGACGGCGGAACCAGTTGGGGATGCGTGGCGATCGCGAAGAGGTAGCCATGGAGGCCGAAGTAACCGATGCCCCAGCGCTGTGCGACCGGCCCTTCATCGAACAGCGGCTGCAGCCGCGCACGACCCGGATCCTGCGGCGCGCCGGTCAGAACTGCCCCGCCGCTTGGTGCCGCATCGGCGGCCGCGCGACCCCGATCGATTGCTGCGGGCGCGCCGCGTGCCACGGCGTTGTTCTCGTGCGCGCCGATCGTGGCGTCGACGATGTACTCCATCAGCGGGATACGCTTGAGCTCACGCCCATCGAGCAGCGCGAGCCCGGTCACTGCGAGGCCGGCGCACAGTTCGCCGACGTCATCGTCGCGCACGGCGAGCGCGCTGCGCAGGCACAACTCCGCCCACCAACCACGCCGCGTTTCGAGGTATTCGCGTAGCGCCCGCTCTTGCCGTTTTGGCGAGCCGCCCCGCTCCAGGATCTCGGATACGGCGTCGCTATCCTCGAACCAGGAGTCGAGCATCGGCAGCTGGTCGAACCACTGCGCGCTACCGTTGATCAGGCGGCCACGTTTCTGCGGCGTCAATTCGCTCAGCCGCGGCTCAGACTCGATGTGCCGTAGCCAGTCGCGTCCGCCGCCGGGCTCAGGACGCAAGTCGCCCAGACCCGCGGTCAGGGCCACGTCGATCAGTCCGGCCGGCGGAGTCTCTCCTTGTTCCAGGTTTTCCGCGAGCGCCGTTGCCAAAAACGCAATGACCGCATCCCGCCCCAGAGGCCACAGGTCGGCGGCCTCCTCGAGGGTTGCCCACACCTCCTTCTCGCCCGCCTCGTCGAGCCCCGCCAGGACATAGGCATCGCGGACGCCGTGCCCGGACTTGATGAGCACCATGCACCAGTCGCGCCCGCCGCCTGCGATCTGCGTTTCGAGGGCCAGGTACTGCGCGCCGGCCCCATCCGGGACGGATGCATACGCTGAATCGATCGCCCCATGGCCCGGAAACGCCGGCCAGTCCCGGTTGCGCCGCCGGTAAGCGGCCAGAGCTTCGTCCACGTTGCGGCGGTACTCGGTCGCCGGCAACAGGTTGCGGATCCACGCCAGCCGGCCGGCGACCTCGCCGTCGACACCGCCGTTCTCTACCCGCGATTGGATCGCCCCTGCCGCTGCCCGCCGCAGTGCGTCGCGCGGATCGAGCAGCCAATACAACGAGAGGTGTTGCCACACCGGGTCGGCCCAGCCGGCGATCTCGCGGGCGAGCACGTCACACTCGGCATCCGACAGACTGGCCATGTTCTCGCCGAGGACCCGGTATAGCGTGGAGGGATCGCCGCCGCATTCGCGCCGCGTCACCTCGAGCGATTCGGCAAGACCCGCCGCGGCCCCCGCTGGATCCGTCCCCTCGGAACCCGGCCAGTCCCCGGCTTCCATCTGGGATTCCTTCAGCCTCAGAACGGCCGCCGGTACCGCCAGACCCGCGCGATGGTAGACGCGGGACAACGCCACGATCCCGCCGGCATCGACCATTGCGGAATCGAGCGAATCGAGCGCCGCTTCGGCCGCCGCCAGGAAACGCGGGCCGTCCGACTGCCCGTCTTCACCCGCGCGGCGCGCCTCGTCTAACAGGCACTCGAGCAGCCGCGTCTCCGCCGCCTCGCCATCGACGGCTGCCTCATCGAGACCGGCGACGTGCGCGACCAGCAGCCGGGGGACGCCGTCGTCCCTGAGCAGCGACGGCAGATCGGCCCAAAGCGCTTCCCCTGCGGCTATCTCCGTACCGGCCGCGCGCAAGATTTCCAGGGCGCGTTGGAGCATTTCCTCAGCAGGTTCCATGGCGACTTCTTGCTATGGCGAGTGGGCTGCGCAGGGTAGCAAGTCCCGAATCGACTGGGGACGGCGGGGCGTTTACAGCCCCTCTCCCTCAGACGATGTCGCAAAAGGGGTGTAGCCCGGCTGCAGCGAAGCGGAATCCCGGGTGAAACCGCGCTGTGCGCGTTTTTCCGGATTCCGCTGGCGCTCCATCCGGGCTACGACCGCGGGATCAAGGGCTTTTGCGACACCCTCGGAGGGAAAGGGAATCCAAATCGCAGCACCACGTAATCACCTCGGCCGCCAAGGTGTAGGAGCGGCCTTGGCCGCGAATGAACCTGGCAGCCGCGCTTGCCACGGCGCTCGCCCTGCCCCACCGCGACCCCACACCGAGGTCTTTGCGAGGAGCCGTTAGGCGACGAAGCAATCCA
>JBBEEB010000048.1:0-5207 GCA_040880995.1 Halofilum sp. (in: g-proteobacteria) | reverse complement strand
CAGGTCCCCTCCCGGATTGCCTCCGGCTACATCCGGGCTACGAGCCCGCCCCCTCCAGCCGCAGCCGAATCACCCTGGAAGCGCAACGCTGTCACTCCCCCAACCGACAGCGCTAAAATGCGCCCAGCGTAAGAACCCACCCGGGCGCAGAAGCCAAAGGAAGCGCCCGCGACCGCGCAGGAGCGCATACCGAGATCCAAAGGGGGGAGGCTCGGCCATGTCGTCCACTGCGTGGTATCTCGTCCACAGCAAGCCCAGCCGCGAGGAAGTCGCCACCACCAACCTCAAGCGGCAGGGCTACGAGGTCTTCCTCCCGCGCATGCGCGTGCAGGCGCGCGCCCGCGGTCGCTACGTCGCACGCGTCGAGGCCATGTTCCCGCGCTATCTCTTCGTGCGCCTGGCGGCCGAGGAGCAGGACTGGAGCCCGATCCGCTCCACCGTGGGCGTCTCCACCCTGGTACGCTTCGGCCTCAAGCCCGGCGTGGTCCCGGAAGATCTCGTCAACGACTTGCGCAGCCGCTGCGACGAGGCCGGCATCGTCGCCGATCTCGTCCCCGACGAACTGACGCCGGGCAAGCCGGTGCGGGTGGTCGAGGGCCTGCTCGAGGGCTATTGCGGCATCATCCAGGCGACCAGCGGCCAGGAGCGCGTACACATCCTGCTCGACCTGGTCGGCAAGCAGGCCAGCGCCACCCTCAGCCCGCACCAGGTGGCCGCCGTCTGATGTCAGAGCGGCATTTCGCCCGCGAACCCACGGGCGCGTGATGCGCCGAAAAGGCGGGCGCTAGAGAAAAGTTCCTCAAAGAACAATCGCCGAGAGAAGCATTGGCCGAAGAAAAATCCTCCAGCGAACCAGTACACGCGCCGCCACAAACCCGCGCACCCAATAACAACCGCACACGCGCAAGGACCATAAGCGAATGAACCAGAGGACGGATCGCGGGCAACCGCTCGGCAATGCCAACCAGCCCATCACCCCGCGCGGCTGGGACACCCCCGACGACGAGATCAGCCTGTTCGACATCTGGGATGCGCTGGTCCGCCGCCGATGGCTCATACTGGGCGTGTTCGCGCTGGTCACGCTCCTGGCCGCCGGCTACGCGCTCACGCGGCCGGATGTCTACCGCTACCAGACCACCATTCAGATCGGCCAGATGCTGCTCGACACGGAAGACGGCACGCGCCGCGAACCGATCTCCACATCGGAGGCCACCGCGGCGCAGCTTGAATCCAACGCCATCCCGGATGCGTTGCGCAGCGTCTATGACATTACGCCGGAGGAGCTTGCGACCGGTGGCGTCTCCGTGCCGAATATCCAGGTCGATGCACCCACCGAGGGAAACATCGTCCAGCTGACCATCGAGGGTCCGCGCGCCAATCAAACGCGTTATCTGGAAATTCTGCGCACCGCCGCCGGAGCGCTGGTCCAGAACGAGGCGGGGGTTCTACAGACCGAGCGTATCCGCCTGACCAACCGCCGCGAGCGCCTCGCGCGGGAACACGAACGCGTCCAAGGCGAACTCGGCGGGATCCAACAGCGGATCGATCGACTCGCCGCCAGCGACGGTGAGAACGCGGCTGTCACATTGCGGGTAGATGGCCTCCAGCAGCGGGCCGGCTCGGTGCATAGCCGCCTACTCGACATCGAACGCGATCGCGCGCAGGCCGCCGACGCGCTCGCCGTGCTCGAGGACAACGCAGCCGTGTTCTCGCGCGAACTCACGCCCGAGACGATCAGCCAGCAGCGGCAATCCGCGCAACGGATCGCAGCGGCCACCGGCGGCATCCACCCAACCCGGATCATCGCCGCCCCCCCCGAGGCCTCGCTCACCCAGGCCGGTACGAACGGCACGCTCATACTGGCCCTGGGCGCCGTCCTCGGCGGCATGCTGGGCGTCTTCTCCGCATTCATCGCCGAGTTCGTCTCGGCGGCACGCCGCCGCAACAGCGCCGCCGAGCCGAGCGAACCTGCAGCGCAGGAGAGCGACGAAGATCGCGAGCAGCAAGCCTACCGCCTCGGATAGCCAAGGCGGCAGCCCCGACCTCGCGTAGGCCGGTTGGAGCCGGAGGCGGACCGGATCCGCCAGGAACGGATCGGCGCGACAACCGCCGAGAGGCGGGCAGGCGCATGGATGCGCCTGACAATCCGGGACGGGACCTGGATTGCTCGGCGCGTCCTGCGCCGAGCCCTTCGGGCTCACGCGCCAATCCGTTCCTACGGATTGGTCCGCCTCCGGCTACCCCAGGCCCTCAATGGACTTTCCGAGCAGTAAGGATCGCGGGGCGTTGGGTTGGCTGCCTTCGTTTGTTCGCGGGCAAGCCCGTTCCTAAGGCGTAGCCGGGTTCATCTTTGGTTCGGGGCCGGGTTAGGGCGGGCTGGGAGGCCCGCAAAGGCCCGCGGCACAACGCCGCGCCGGCTCGCCGATCAGCATGGTCGGGGTTGAGTACGGCGCAGCAAGGTATCCCCGCGAGCCATGCGCAATTGCAAAGAGCGCACAGCCCCGGTACTGTGCGTTCACAACGTGAACAGCCCGCAAGGGTGGCCCCGCTGACCAAAGAACAAATGGTCATCGGATGGCGGTAGCGTGCCCAAACCCCGCTCAAAGTCCCCTCTCCCTCCGAGGGTGTCGCAAAAGGGGTGTAGCCCGGATGCAGCGAAGCGAAATCCGGGGTGAGGCCGCGGCATGGTGCGGTGTCCCGGATTCCGCTGGCGCTTCATCCGGGCTACGGCTGCCGGATCCGGCCTTTTGCGACACCCTCCTCCGGGAGAGGGCTAGGATGAGGGGCCGCGCGTCAGCGCGGATGAACACGGCTGCCAGGCGCGCCCTCAGCTCCAACCGGCCCTGTAGGAGCGGGCACTGCCCGCGAACAAACCAGGCAACGAGGCCAGCGCCCGCAACCACCCCGTAGGAGCGCGCTTGCGCGCGAACAAACCGGCAACAAGGCTCGCGCTCGCAGCCACCCTGTAGGAGCGGGCACTGCCCGCGAACAAACCGGGCAATGAGTCTGGCGCACAAAAACGAATGCCACACAGAGTCCTAGACGACGAATCCCGCTACCGCCTGCTCAAACTACTCGAGCAGAACCCGGAGCTATCCCAACGCGACGTCGCCGGGGCGCTCGGCATCAGCCTGGGCAAGGCCAACTACTGCGTGCGCGCCTTGATCGAACGCGGGTGGATCAAGGTCGGGAACTTCAGTCGCAGCGGCAACAAGACAGCATACTTCTACAAGCTAACGCCCAAGGGCGTTAGCGAAAAGGCACGCGCCGCCCGCCGCTTTCTGAACAACAAGTTGGAAGAACACGAGCGGGTCACCGCCGAGATCGAAGCCTTGCGGAGCGAGCTGCATCCGGCAGAGTCTGCAGACCCGCCATCAAGCGAAGCCCCGAAGTCGCCAGGCCGCCCGGATTGAACCAGTTCGCGGAGACCGCACGCCCGCGTCCGATAGGGTGCGCCGGTCAACGAACCAGCATGCCGAGCCGAGTACACAAGCGGGGGCAGTAGTTTCCTGACCAGCGCTCCGCCCGCAAGTTACTCACTCGCCAACAAGGCGCGGCCGAATAGACCTACGAACGCAAACCATCCCATACAAAAAATGCTCTCATCGCCCAACACGGCCGCCCCATGAACCCATCGCAATCTGAGTTCCAGCCGCCGAAAGAAATACGGATCGGCATCATCGGCCTGGGCTACGTGGGCCTGCCGCTGGCGGTCGCATTCGCGCGGCATCACCACACGGTCGGTTTCGATATCAGCGCCGAACGCGTCCGCCAACTGCAAAGCGGCCACGACGCGACGCGCGAAGTGCCGCCGGAGGAACTGCGGGCGGCCGATCGCCTGATGCTGACGGACGACGAGGAACACCTCGACGGCTGCAACGTATTCGTGGTCACCGTCCCCACGCCGGTCGATGCCCACAAGATCCCGGATCTCACGCCCCTGCGCTGCGCCACGGAGCTGGTGGCGCGCCACCTGCATGCCGGCGATGTCGTGGTCTATGAGTCCACGGTCTATCCCGGCGCCACGGAAGAGGTCTGCGCCCCGCTCCTCGAGCAAGGATCCGGCCTCGGCTACATGCACGCAGCCAGCAGTGCGCCGCCCGGCGAGGGCTTCTTCCTGGGCTACAGCCCCGAACGCATCAACCCCGGCGACAAGACCCACCGACTCGGGACCATCGTTAAGGTTACGTCCGGCTCGACGCCCGAGGTCGCGGAGTTCGTCGATTCGCTGTACCGCTCCGTCGTCACGGCCGGCACCCACAAGGCCAGCAGCATCCGGGTGGCCGAAGCGGCCAAGGTCATTGAGAATACCCAACGCGATATCAACATCGCCCTGATCAACGAGCTGGCCATCCTGTTCAACCGCCTCGGCATCGATACCGAGGAGGTTCTCGAGGCCGCGGGCACGAAGTGGAACTTCCTACCGTTCCGGCCGGGCCTGGTTGGCGGCCACTGCATCGGCGTGGACCCGTACTACCTGACCTACAAGGCCCAGCAGGTTGGCCACCACGCCGAGATGATCCTAGCCGGTCGCCGCATCAATGACGGCATGGGCGCCTACATCGCCGATGTCACCGTAAAGCAGATGCTCCGGCGCGGGTTCCCCGTAGCTGGATCGCGCGTGTTGGTGATGGGGCTCGCCTTCAAAGAGAACTGCCCCGATCTGCGCAACACGCGCGTCGTGGACATCGTCGGCGATCTCGAGGAGTACAACGCGCGTGTCGACGTATGGGATCCGTGGGTGGATCCGCAAGAGGCCAAAACCGAGCTCGGCCTCGTGCCGATGCAAGAGCCGCCGACGGCGACCGGTTACGAAGCGATCATCCTGGCGGTCCCGCACCGGGAGTTTCTCGCGCTTGGCGCGGAGGCGCTGCGCGCATTCGGGGCGCCGGGTGCCCTGCTGTTCGACGTGAAATCCGCGCTACCGGCGGGCACGGCCGATTTGCGGCTTTGACGGGCGGGCACGTGCAGGCACATTTCTTTTCCATCAAGTGAAACAAACAATCGCATGAAAAACTTCGCACTGATCGGCGCGGCAGGCTTCGTCGCCCCGCGGCACATGAAGGCCATCACGGAGACCGGACACCGCCTGGTCGCCGCTTACGACCCCAACGACTCGGTCGGCGTCATCGACAGCTACGCGCCGGATGCCCGCTTCTTCACGGAGTTCGAGCGCTTCGATCGCCATGTGGACAAGCTGCATCGGC